>JANYGC010000119.1 GCA_025359425.1 Sphingomonadaceae bacterium | reverse complement strand
GATGATGTTGTCATGCGATGTGAAGACGCGGTTCGACAACCAGTTGTCGCGCATAAACTGCCAGACATTCTCGACCGGGTTAAGTTCGGGGCATTTGGCTGGCAGCGCGACGATGCTGACAAACGCGACGGCCGCTTTCGTCACTACCGGGTGGAAGACATACTGGCTGCCGAGGTGACCGGAAAGACGTTCAGGTATCCGTCGGATTTCGACATCAGGGTGTATGCAGAACGGGCTTTTGGATCATTCCATCGTGATGATGAACTGACCGAGATCGTCTGGCGATTTGCGCCCAAGGCGGTCGACCGGGCCATGCGCTTTCGCTTTCATCCCTCGCAGCGATCCGAGTTGCTGGAAGACGGGTCTCTGGAGGTACGTTTCTGGGCATCAGGTTATCTCGAGATGGCGTGGCACCTCTACCCCGACGCGGGGCACGGCGGCATCTTCCAATACCACACAGAGTTTGTCGAAAAGGCGAACACCTTTCTTTGGAGGTGATTGGCTACAATGGCGTCGTAAAGGGAGGGTCTGCGTTGGCGTCGCGTCCGGACTGTAAACAGCGGTAATAAAAGGGGCCATTCTGTTCCCTGATCGTTCTCTTGGTAGAGCGGATTAAAAAGGGGCCAGTCCTGATAAGCCTTCGCTTTTGTGCGGAGGCGGAGGATGAAGAGAGTGGAACTTTATCAGAAGGTCCGTCACGCTGTGCTGGTGAAGAAGATGAGCCGCCGTTGTGCTGCTCGCTATTTCGGGATTGATCGCAAGACGGTCGACAAGATGCTGGTGCTTTCTGCGCCACCGCCACACGGGCGCATTGGCCGGACGTTCAGCCGCAAGTTGGAAGGTCTGACGGATTTCATCGACCAGATCTTGAACGACGATCGCACCGTTCACACCAAGCAGCATCACACCGTGGTCCGTATTTTTGAACGGCTGCGCGATGAGCGCGGATTTACGGGCGGCGAGACCATCGTGCGCGAGTATGTGGCGCTGCAAAAGCGACGCACGCGCGAGGTGTTCGTGCCGCTGAGCCATCGGCCCGGCCATGCTCAGGTCGATTTTGGCGAGGCGGATGCGATCATCGACGGCAAGCTGGTGCGGCACCATTATTTCTGCATGGATATGCCGCACAGCGATGCGCCGTTCTTCAAGACCTATCCGGCCGAAGTTGCCGAGGCGTTTTGTGATGGGCACGTCGAAGCGTTTGCGTTCTTTGGCGGCGTGCCGCGCTCGATCCTGTACGATAACACCAGACTGGCGGTGGCGCGGATACTGGGCGACGGAACGCGGACGCGCAGCCAGATGTTCAGCGCCTTGCAGAGCCATTACCTGTTCGAGGACAAGTTTGGCCGCCCCGGCAAGGGTAACGACAAAGGTAAAGTCGAAGGACTGGTCGGCCTCGTGCGGCGGCGCTTTATGGTGCCTATGCCTGTGGCAGCAGATTTTGGCGTACTGAACGCCGGGTTTCGTGACCAATGTGTGGCGCGGCAGACGGTGGTCCTGCGCGGGCATACGATGAGCATCGGTGAGCGATTGAAGGAAGACCAAGCGGCCTTCATGCCGCTGCCTGCGGTGCCTTTTGACCCGTGCCACATTGTGCCCGGGCGCGCTTCGTCGATGTCATTGGTGCGCTATCGGACCAATGATTACTCGGTCCCGACCGCCTATGCGCACCAGGATGTGGTGATCAAGGGATACGTCGACCGGGTTGATATCATCTGCCGGGGCGAGAAGGTTGCCAGCCACGCGCGCAGCTATGCCCGTGAGGACTTCATTGCCGACCCGCTGCATTATCTGGCGCTGATCGAGCGCAAGCCGCGTTCGCTGGATCAAGCTGCCCCGCTGGATGACTGGGTGTGGAGCGAAGATATGCTTCGCCTGCGGCGGCTAATGGAGGCGCGCGGCGGCAAAGAGGGCAAGCGCGAGTTCATTGCGGTGCTGCGCCTGTGCGAGAGCCATGTGCAGGCCGATGTGGAATGGGCGGTGTCACGGGCGCTGGACCTGGGGGCAATCAGCTTCGATGCGGTGAAGATGATCGTGCTGGCCAAGCTCGAACGCCGACCGGTGCGTCTCGACATGAGCCTCTATCCCTATTTGCCGCGCGCCACGGTCAGGGCCACCAAGGCGGGCGATTATATGCAACTGCTGAGCGCGCCTGCTGCCGTAGGAGCGGCGGCATGAACGCGGCCCTCACCACAGGCGGCACCATGGATGCCACTAGCGTTGCCCCCGCCGTGCTGCTCGCCGATCACCTGAAGGCCCTCAAGCTGCCGACGTTCGCGCGCGAGTATGACAAGGTTGCCGCCATCGCGGCGCAAGATCGGGCGGATTATCCGCGCTATCTGCTGCGCTTGTGCGAGTTGGAGCGCATCGACCGCGAACGGCGCATGGTGGAACGCCGCATTCGTCAGGCCAAGTTCCCCCAGGTCAAAAGCCTCGATACGCTGGATTTTACAGCCCAGCCCTCGCTGAACAAGGCGCTGGTGCTCGAACTGGCGCGCGGCGACTGGTTGACCCGGCGCAGCAATGTCGTGGCCCTGGGGCCTAGCGGCACAGGCAAGACACATCTCGCGCTCGCGCTGGGGCTTGCCGCCTGCCAGAAGGGGCACAGCGTCGCCTTCGTGACGGCGGCGGCGCTGGTGCACGAACTGATGGAGGCCAGAGACGAGCGCCGACTGCGCAAGCTCCAGCAGCATCTCGCCAGCGTCAAGCTGCTGATCATCGACGAGTTGGGCTATGTGCCATTCACCGCCGTTGGCGCAGAGCTATTGTTCGAGATCCTCAGCCAGCGTTACGAGCGCGCCAGCACGCTCATAACCAGCAATTTGCCGTTCGACGAATGGACGTCGGTGTTCGGCTCCGAGCGCCTCACCGGCGCACTGCTCGACAGGCTGACCCACCACGTCAACATCCTTGAGATGAATGGCGACAGCTACCGTCTGGCCAGCAGCCGCAAGCACCAGAAGCAGGCCAGGGACACAGCCCAGGAGAACCCGCCATGACCAGACAATAAAGACGGCAATCGGCGTCGGGAAATCGGCTTCCGCTACGCTACAGCCGCTTCCCCGACGCCGATCACGCCCCCGCCTCGATCGAGGCTTTTTGTTTGCAACGACTGGCCCCTTTTTAAACCGGGGAATGGCCCATTTTTATACCGCGCTTTACACCGCCGAAGATAAGTAGTTATCGCAACCGCGCTCAGTCTGCCTGGGGGCCGAATTCGGCCTGTCCGCCCTTGATCAAAAGGAGAATGAAGCGGCCCTTCGTTCAGACCCGCATGCATCAAGCAGGCAGTGCTCCGCGTAAAGTCGAGGTTTCCTCCGGCGTTTGGATCAGACAAGCCATGCTTCGCGCGTCCATGCCATCTGCCAGAAGAGCCACTCGTACTCGCTGCTCGTGCGGAAGATGTCGCGGAGCCGCTGGCGGCCGCGATCTTCCGTTCGCGCTGCCTCTTCATCGACGACCGCGCGCAACCACGCGCCCACGGCCGCAAAGTCCGGGTTCGCGTACATCGCCAGCCAGTCGCGATAAGGGTGGCCGGTGGGCGGGTCTCCCAATGCGGTAAAGTGCTCCCCGATGACCGCATAGATCCACGCGCAGGGAAGCATCACGGTAACGACCTCCGCGAGTGACCCCGTCGCGGCGACCTGGAGCATGTGGCGGGTATAGGCGTAGTTCGTCGGGGCCATGGGCGTGGCAGCCATCTGTGCCATCGTCAGACCGAAACGCACGGCGTACATCTCGT
>JANYGC010000062.1 GCA_025359425.1 Sphingomonadaceae bacterium | reverse complement strand
CGGTCTTTTCTTCGGCCTCGACGCGGCGGACGAGCACGCGGTCGTGCAATGGACGGAAGCTCATGTGATTTCCTCTCAGCATGATGGTTGATGCAGATTGGCACTCTCACCCGGAGAGTGCCAGCGAGGCGCATATGGGTTCGGACAGGGGCCGGGTCAAGCTGACTCGGCGGAAAAAATTGCCCGATCAGCCAGACCGGTCTGGCAGTCTGCTCAGGCGGGCAACAGTCCCAGCCGCTCCCGTGCCTGCCAGCGCTGGAGGAGCAGCAGTGAAACCACCACCAGCCCGATTGCCAGACCCAGCCAGACCCCCAGCCCCGCCAGCGGGGTGGCAAAGCCCAACACGGCCGATGCCGTAAACCCGATCAGCCAATAGCCCGCCAGCGCCAGCACCATCGGCATGCGCGTATCCTGGAGCCCGCGCAATGCACCTGCCAACACTGCCTGCATCCCGTCAAACAGCTGGAACGCGGTGCCGACGGCAAGGAACTGGACGGCAAAGCCGACCATCGCGGCGTTCTGGGGCGCCGCGGGATCGACGTAAATCCACAGCACGAGCCGCGGGGCCAGGATCATCAGCGCCGCCGGCAGCGCCATATAGCCCCCCGCCATGACCAGCGCGGCCTTGCCTGCACGGGCAATCGCCGCATTGTCGCCCGCGCCGAAATGATAGCCGACCCGGATTGTCACTGCCTGGCCGATCCCGAACGGGATCTGGAACGCGAGTGCGGCAACCTGCAGGGCAACGGCATGACCGGCCAGCGGCGCCTCGCCGATCAGCCCCATCAGGAACGCAGCGCTGGAAAACAGCCCGCCCTCGGCCAGAATGATCAATCCGATCGGCAGCCCGATGCGCAGCAGGTCTGCCATCCGCGACCATTCAGTGCGCCACCATCGTCCGAACACGTGATACCGCCTGAGCCGTCGGTCCCGGCCGATCACCAAGGCATAGATCGCCACCGAGATCACGCTGGTCACCACGCTGGCCAGCGCCGACCCTTCAAGCCCCATGGCCGGGGTGCCGAGGCGGCCGAACACCAGCATGTAGTTGCCCAGCGCATTGATGAAGATCGCCAGCAGGGTGACCATCGTGGCAAAGACCGGGCGGCCCAGTGCCGAGACGAAACTGCGCAGCACGTTGCTGACCAGTGCGGCTGGCATGGCCCAGAGCAGCACCAGCAGGAAATCGCCGGCCCGCTCGGCCACCACCGGGTCCTGTCCGGTCGCCAGCAGCAGCGCTTCGCCATTGGCGGAAATCGCCATGCCCACCGCGCTGCACACCGCCGTCAGCCACAGCGCCATCCGCACCGACCGGCGGACTTCGCGCACGGCGTGGGCGCGGCGGCCCAGTTCGGCCGCGATCAACGGTGAACAGGCCCCGGTCAGTCCGGAAAAACACCACATCATCAGCCCGAACAGTGACGTCGCCAGCGTAGCGGCTGACAGGGCCTGTTCGCCCAATCGCGCCACGAAGATCACGTCGGTGGCATAGACCAGCATTTGCAGCAGGTTGGCAGCCGCCAGCGGCGCGGCCAGCAGCAGGGTGGCGCGCAATTCGGCGCGCCACAGAACCCTGGCGCGGTCAAGATGAGCTGGTTCCTCCATCCCGCCGGTGCCGATAGGCGCAAGCGGGGTGGGGGGAAAGGCCGGGCACTGTTGCTGCGCCCATTTGGCTTAAGCTTGCGGCAAGGTTGCCACAGCCATGAGGCACGGCGCGCCACACTTTACACAAGGGATCCCGGATCGATGCTGCGCCCACTGTCCTTCACTTTCGCTTTGGCATTGCCGCTCATCGCCATGCCCGCACAGGCGCAAGAGATCTTCGGCGGGGTCTATCTCCACGCGGTCGATACGCCCTTGTCGCTCGATACCGGCGAGCACGGCACGGATATCGAGGCAGGCTACCGGTTCGCCCCGATCGAAGGCCTGGCGGTGATCGGCAAGCCCGCGCCCTATGTGATCGCCTCGGTCAACACCGCGGGCGACACCAGCTTTGCGGGCGTGGGGCTAAGCTGGAAGATCGGCAAGGGCAAGGTCTACGTTCGCCCGGGGATCGGCTTGGTGGTCCACAACGCCGCGTCCTACCGCGCCGACCCAGCCACCGGTTACCGCACTGACCTTGGCAGCAGGGTGCTGTTCGAACCCGAACTGGCGATCGGCACCCGGCTGACGCCGCGGCTGGGGATCGAGGCGAGCTGGGTCCATATCAGCCACGCCCGGTTGTTCAACCGCGAGCAGAACCCGGGGATCGACATGATCGGTCTGCGGCTGACCTATGCGATCAATTGACGCGCTGAAGTCCCGCGGCCTATGGCGCGGTCACGGCTAAGGAGGCAGGCGATGGTTCGGTTCAGTTCGGGTGTGGCGGCGGTACTGGTTGTGGCGCTGGCTGGCTGCGGTGGGTCCAAGGACCAGAGCGCACCGAGCGGCGAAACCGCATCACCGGTGGCAGAAACCACAAGCACCACTTCGCTTGCCTTCGCCTCGTGCATGTCATGCCATGCGGTCACGCCCGGCCAGAACGGCATCGGCCCGAGCCTGGCGGGCGTGTTCGGGCGCAAGGCCGCGAGCGCGCCGGGCTTTGCCTACAGTGATGCCATGAAAGGTTCGGGTAAAACCTGGGACGAGGCCACGCTTGACACCTACCTGACCAACCCGATGGGCGTCGTCCCCGGCACGCGCATGACCTATATGGGCCAGACCGACCCGGCCAAGCGCAAGGCGGTCATCGAGTACCTGAAGACGCTGAAATAATTCGGCTATTCATTGTTTCACGCGAAGGACCGCGTTGGGGGTGGAAAATTCCGCGTCTGCACTCTTTTCTATTGGCGGCGCGCCAGCCAGACTTCGCGTAAAAGCTCCCAGAGTTCGAAATCATATTCGCCTCCAACCAACTGCCCCTTGAATACCTCGATCACTCGCATACCCTGACGTACGGATATCCGTCGCGACGCAACATTTGCCGCTGCCTTCGGGACGTGAAGTACCGGCTTGCCGAGGACTTCGAACCAGAACTGTGTCACGGCATCGGCCGCTTCACCAGCATAGCCATGCCGCTGCCATTCCGGCACGATCCAGAAGCCGCGGTTGTTGCGAGGATCATCCTGCAGAGTAATCTCGCCGATCAGGGTGGCGGGATCGGCGCGGCGACGGATGGACCAGTGCCAGCCGGTGCCAGCCTTCGCTGTGGGGAGCACCACTTGCTCAATGAACGAGCGCGCGCCGTCTTCAGGATAGGGCCAAGGAACCCTTGCATCGAGCCAGCGTACGATCTCCCACTGTGGGAAGACTTGTTGGATTGCGTCGATATCCTCCCGACACAACGGCTTGAGTATCAGGCGTTCGGTTTCCAAGTTTGGAATCATCATGGCCGCTTCCAACTTAGCGACAAAACCATCAAGTCCAAATGAAAAGGGCGGAACCTTGCGGTCCCGCCCTCCCATCCGTGAATGCTTCAAGACACCCACGAAACTTGTGAAGCAAGCGAAGCTTACTTGATCTCGACGGTACCGCCGGCAGCAGTGACCTTGGCCTTGATTTCTTCGGCTTCGGACTTCTTGACGCCTTCCTTGATCGCCTTCGGCGCGGCTTCGACCAGCGCCTTGGCTTCGGTCAGGCCGAGCTGGGTGATCGCGCGGACTTCCTTGATGACGGCGATCTTGTTGCCGCCGTCATTGATCAGGATGACGTCGAATTCGGTTTGCTCTTCAACCGCTTCGGCAGCAGCAGCCGGAGCCGCAACGGCAACCGCAGCAGCGGCCGAGACGCCCCATGCTTCTTCGAGTGCCTTGGCCAGATCGGCGGCTTCAAGCACGGTCAGCTTCGAAAGTTCTTCAACCAGT
>JANYGC010000053.1 GCA_025359425.1 Sphingomonadaceae bacterium | reverse complement strand
CCCGCATCGAGCAGCTTGGCGACTTCGATCTGCTTGGCGGTGAACTCCTCGGTGCCCTTGTTTTTCAGCTCGCGGACCGGGATCACCGGCAGCCGCGGGTCGACCTGGACCGAGGTGATCGCATCGCGCGCGTTGGCGCGGAAGAACGCCTTCTTGAACGCGGGATGGGCGATGCTCTCGGTGGCGCAGGCGAACCGCGTGCCGAGCTGGACACCGACCGCGCCCATCTCGAGGTAAGCCGCGATCATGTCGCCGCGCCCGATCCCGCCGGCGACAAACACCACGTGCTCGGCCGCCAGTTCGGGGAGGAATTCCTGTGCGAGCACGCTGGTCGAGACCGGGCCGATGTGCCCGCCCGCCTCGCTGCCCTCGATCACCAGGGCATCCGCACCGCTGCGCAGCAGCTTCTTGGCGAGCGCCAGTGTCGGCGCAAACACCAGCACTTTGGCGCCAAATGCCTTGATCGCATCGACACTGCCCTTGGGCGGAATCCCGCCCGCCAGCACCACGTGGCTGACCCGGTGCTGCGCGCAGACCGCAATCAGGTCGAACAGCATCGGGTGCATCGTAATCAGGTTGACGCCGAACGGCTTGCTTGTGAGCGCCTTGGTTGCGGCGATTTCGGCGTCGAGCAGCTCAGGCGTCATCGCCCCGCAGGCGATCACGCCGAACCCGCCGGCATTGCTGATCGCGGAAACCAGGCTGCGCTCCGACACCCAGCTCATCGCCCCGCACAGCACTGCATATTCGCTGCCGAGGAAAGCCGTGCCGCGCTGCATCAGCGCCCGGGTCTTGTCATGCACTTGGGAATTCCCCCATCTGGTCCAGTGCGGGCCTATAGGGGGCCGCAGTGGTGCAGGCTAGTCGCCAAACGCCTCACGCCGGGCCGCTGCGCGCGCCGGATCGAGCGACAGCACCGCAAGGTCATGCAGCGTCCCATCGGCGGCGCGGACGTGACCGAGCAGCAGCGCTTCGGCGCGGAAGCCGCATTCCTCGAACAAAGTGATCGCGCCGGCCTGATCGGGGGTCATCCGTGCGGTCAGCTTGCCCGCGCCGGCGGCAATCGCATCGGTCACGATCTGGTCAAGCAGCCGTCGTCCCAGCCCCTTGCCGCGCCATCCCGGCGCCACCAGCAAGCGGACATCCCAGACGTGCGGTGACCAGCTGAACCGGTCTGACAGCGCGGCGATGGTGGCGACCACCTCGCTGTCTGCCACCGCGATCAGGCTGGCGATCTGCCCTTGCTCCTGCGCGGCGAGCCACGCCTCAAGCACCTTGGGCTCGCGGATATCGCGCGCGAGGAACAGCAGGTCGTGCGGCGGCATGGCTGCGGCAAACCGCGCGAGTGCCGGGGCATCGGTCCGGGCCGGGGCGCGAACCGCAATTTCAGTCATATCAGTCATCTCAAACGCTCTTTTCCGCCAGCCAGGCATCGAGTCTGGGCCACATCCGCTTGACCGCATTGGGCCCGGCAATCAGGCTGACGTGGCCGCCCTTGAGCACCACCTGCTCCTTGTCTTGCGACCCGATCAGACCGATCAGCGGGGCCGACGCGCCAGTGGTCACGATGTGATCGTGCTCGGCGGTGACGTGCAGGAAGGGCGCGGCGATTTTGCCCAGCTCCACCGGGCGACCGCCGACCTTCATGGTGCCTTCCATCAAGGCATTGTCCCACACCAGTTGCTTGGTCGTTTCACGGAAATATTCGCCGGCGAGCGGCAGCATGTCGCTGCTCCAGCGGTCGAACATCCGGTGGCCCTTGACGAATTCGTCGTTCCACAGGTTGTCGAGCAGCGCGAAATTGGCCGAGATCCGCCCCGCCGGGCGCAGCATGTCGAACGCGGTCAGCAGCATTTCGGCGGGCGCCATGCCCAGCGTATCGACCAGCCGGTCGACATCGAAATAGCGCTGGTCCGACCACGCCTGGAACAGCGTCATCTGGCGGAAATCAACCGGTGTGGTGAACACCGCGAGGTTCTTCGGACCGGCCGCATGGTTGAGCCCCGCCCACAGCACCGACAAGACCCCGCCCATGCAATAGCCGACCAGCGACACATCGCTCTCCCCGGTCAGCCGCTGCACTTCGGCGATCGATCCGCCAACGAACGTCTCGACATAGTCCTTCATGCCCAGGCCGCGATCTTCGGCGCGCGGCGCTTCCCAATCGGCCATGAACACATCGTAGCCGCGCAGCAGCAGAAACTCGACCAGGCTTTGCCCCGGGACCATGTCGAAGATATAGCCGCGGTTGGTGGTCGCCATCACCAGCAGCACCGGTACCCGGTACACCTCGTCGGTCAGCGGGTGGTAGTGATACAGCCGCAGCGGTCCCCGGCTCAGCACCACGTCCTTGGGGCTGGCCCCGAGGACCGGCGCGGACGAGGCGAGGTAGCCGAGCCCTTTGAGATTGCGCTGGATCGCCCGCTCGACCGGGCTGGGCGCTGAACCGGCGGTGGCGGTGGCCATCAGGTGTCGGGGCTTTGGCTGGGGGGTTTGCGGGTGCGGGCGATTGCCGGGCGCGGCGGCGTGACATCGGGCGCGACGGCACGCAGGCTCTGTTCGATCCGTGACAGCGTGGCCTCGATCGCGCCGAGCCGCGCACCCAAAGCCTCGAAGTCCGCGCGGCTCGGCAGGTTGGCGGCGGCGAGCAGTTTGGCGCTGGCTTCCTGGCTGGCGGCCTGGATTTGCATCGCTGCGCCGGTCATCGCCTGCATCGCCTGCGCGGCTTCGGGCTTGGCCAGCAGCTCGGTGCCGTGCTGGTTGACCAGCTTCTCCCACTGGCTCATCCAGCCGCGCGCCAGACCGAACGGATCGAGGTTTGGTGTATCGCTCATCTCGCCGCGATCATTGGCGCGGCACGGGCCAAGGTCAAGTGCGACAGTTTGGTACTTGTTCAGTCGTTACCCAACCGCCAAGGACAGCCGCGGTTAATCCGTCCGGGGCGAATGAGCCCCGCGAGTCGCACCCCGAGGCCCCTTGCTCAAGTCCATCCGTGCCTTTGCTGACCTCCACTTCGATCTGCTGCGCGGCAAGGCCGGCGAGCGGCTAACCGGCGTTGTGCTGGCCTTGCTCGCCGAACTGATCCTCGTGCTGGCGCTGCTCTCGCTCGGTTTCACGCAGGAACCGGTCAAGAAGCCCGGTTCGCTGGTCAGCGTCACGATCGAACAGGATGCCCCGCAATCGCCTGACCAGCCCAAGCCCAAGGCGGCTCCAGCGGCGCAAAGTCCGGCACAGCCGCGCGACGTGCCCGATCAGCCCATGCCCGACGTGCCGGTCACCCCGCCCAGCACCTCGCCGCCCGCGATCATCCCGGTGAGCAAGACCCAGATGGCGCAATTCGACCTCGCCAACATGCCCAAGCAGGCCCCCGCCGCCAAGCCCAAGTTCGGCCCGGCCGATACCGGCTCGCCGGGCGACAGCAAGCGGGTCGGCTCGGCCCCCAACGGCCAGCCGCTCTACGCCGCCGCGTGGTACCGCGAGCCTTATGACAGCGAACTCAGCGGCTATCTCTCGACCGCCGACGGTCCCGGCTGGGCCTTGATTGCCTGCCGCACGGTGCCGGAATTCCGGGTTGAGGACTGCGTCGGGCTCGACGAATATCCCAACGGCTCGAACATCGAACGCTCGGTGCTCGCCGCCGCGTGGCAGTTCCGCGTCCGCCCGCCGCGTTTGGGCGGAGTATCCAAATACGGCGAATGGGTGCGGATCAGGATCGATTACGGGATCAAGGGGAGGTGACGGGCCGGAGCGGTCATTCATTGTCCAGTCGGGCAAGCAAATTGTAGCTCCAGGAAAACAGTGCGCCGGCGATTAAACCGAAGCCGAGCGACCAGCAAACTCCCTGCACCAGCGCGATCGCCGATGTCGGTTCGGCACTGGTAAACAGCCCGAGGTACATGTGGGTTGCAGGACCGATCGGCAAGAAACTACCCACCCAGCACAGGGCAAAGAAGATTGCCGCAGTCG
This sequence comes from Sphingomonadaceae bacterium, assembly GCA_025359425.1. Lineage (GTDB taxonomy): Bacteria > Pseudomonadota > Alphaproteobacteria > Sphingomonadales > Sphingomonadaceae > Novosphingobium. The sequence continues at coordinate 15,115 of JANYGC010000053.1, read as the reverse complement.
CCGCACCGGCGACGGCAACCCGCGCGACACCAAGCTTCTGATTGGATGAAACGTTACCCATCTAGTAGTCTCCTTTGGCCTGATATGTTTTCGAAGAAGCGGTAATTGTTCGTGAATGTGGTCAATCAACAGTGGCCGATTCCGTTCGAGCGACACTTCGCCTCCAGCGACTAAGTGGTTTCCCCGCATCTATTAACGCTGCGAGCATCCTATTGGTTCCGGGCAATCCTGGGGTAACCAGACACGGCTAGTGGGCACGGATCCGGATCGACTACGGGATTCGCCGCAACTGATCGTTTTTATCAATCAGTCTACCCAATTTAATCTGTTATGACTATTTATTGAGACTGATAGGGTTCCTTCCAGCACAACCGGTTTGTGGTATGGTTCCGCACCCCGCCTAAATCGAAGGAGTCTGCCATGAACGCCGAAACCAAGTGCCCGATGGGTCACTCAGATACCTCTGTCCGCGCGCTGCTGGGGCGCCAGAACAAGGATTGGTGGCCCGATGCACTGGCGGTCGACATTCTCGCCCCCAACGGTCCGGCCAACCCGATGGGTGACGGTTTTTCGTATGCCGAAGCGTTCAAGGCGCTCGATTACACCGCGCTCAAGGCCGATCTGACCGCCTTGATGACCGACAGCCAGCCGTGGTGGCCGGCCGATTATGGCCACTACGGCCCGTTCTTCATCCGCATGACGTGGCACGCGGCGGGAACTTATCGCACCGGCGACGGGCGCGGCGGGGCCAATTCCGGCCAGCAGCGCTTCGCCCCGCTAATTCATGGCCCGATAACGGCAATCTCGACAAGGCGCGGCGCTTGCTGTGGCCGATCAAGCAGAAATACGGTCAGTCGATCAGCTGGGCCGACCTGTTCGTCCTGGCCGGCAATGTCGCGATCGAATCGATGGGCGGCCCGGTGTTCGGCTTTGGCGCCGGCCGCGCCGACGTTTATGAGCCCGAGAAGGACATTTACTGGGGCGACGAGGACAAGTGGGTCAACGAAGGCGTGCAGACCCGGATCGATCCAGAGCGCGGCCTTGAAGAGCTCGACGGACCGCTCGCCGCGATCCAGATGGGGCTGATCTACGTCAATCCCGAGGGCCCGGGCGGCAATCCCGATCCGCTGCTTTCGGCGCGCGACATGAAGGCAACCTTCCTGCGCATGGCGATGGATTCAGAAGAAACCGTCGCGCTTACCGCCGGCGGCCACACCTTCGGCAAGGCCCACGGCAACGGCGATGCCGCGCTGCTGGGCAAGGCACCCGCGGGCGGCGATCTTGCCTCGCTCGGCTTCGGCTGGCTGAGCAGCGCCGAACACGGCGGGATCGGCGAGCATACCGTGACCAGCGGCATCGAAGGGTCGTGGGTCAACACCCCCACGACGTGGAGCGAAAACTACTTCCGCCTGCTGCTCGATTACGATTATGAGATCGTCCACTCGCCGGCCGGTGCGCAGCAGTGGCAGCCAATCAATCAGAAGCCCGAGGACATGGCCCCCGCCGCGTGGGACGCCAATGTCAAGGTTCCGACGATGATGACCACCGCCGACATGGCGCTCAAGATGGACCCGGAATTCCGCGCGGTGAGCGAGAAATTCCGCACCGATCATGAAGCCTTCAAGGATGCTTTCGCGCGCGCCTGGTTCAAGCTGACCCACCGCGACATGGGACCCAAGATCCGTTACCTCGGCCCCGAAGTTCCGGCCGAAGAGCTGATCTGGCAGGACCCCGTTCCTGCCGGGACCAAACCGTCTGACGCCGATGTCGCTGCGGTGAAGGCGAAGATCGCCGCGAGCGGCCTGACGGTCAGCCAGCTGGTCAAGACCGCCTGGGCCTCGGCCGGCACCTATCGCAAGTCGGACCACCGCGGCGGTGCCAATGGCGCACGGCTCGCGCTCGCCCCGCAGAAAGACTGGGACGTTAACGAGCCGGCCATGCTGGCCAAGGTGCTTGAAACTTTGAACGGCCTGCGCGGCAGCATGAGCCTGGCCGATGCGATCGTGCTGGGCGGCGTGGTCGGGCTGGAAATGGCCGGCGCAACAGACGTGCCGTTCACTGGCGGGCGCGGCGATGCGAGCCAGGACCAGACCGACGTCGAGAGCTTCCACTGGCTCGAACCGCAAGCCGATGGTTTCCGCAATTACCTGCCCAAAAAGCTCCGCGTAAAGACCGAGGAAATGCTGCTCGACCGCGCCTCGCTGCTGGGGCTGTCGGCGGCGGAAATGACCGTGCTGGTCGGCGGCTTGCGGGTGCTCGGTGCCAACCACGGGACCCGCGGCCACGGCCACTTCACCAAGCGTTCGGGTCAACTGACCAACGACTTCTTCGTCCACCTGCTCGACATGACCAATGCGTGGAAGGCGAGCGACGAGAGCGAAGAGGAATACGTCGCCACCGACCGCAGCAGCGGCGGCGAGAGCTGGCGCGCCAGCCGCGCCGACCTGGTGTTTGGCTCCAACTCAGAGCTGCGCGCGATCGCCGAAGTCTACGCCGAGACCGGCCATGAAGTGAAGTTCGTGCGCGACTTCGTCGCGGCCTGGACCAAGGTGATGAACGCCGACCGCTTCGATCTGAAGTAAGCGGACACGCCCGAACCAAATAGCCTCTCCCCGGTGGGGAGGGGTTGGGGTGGGGGTTCGGCACCCGATAGGGCAGACCCCCCATCCCAACCCTTCCCCATGGGGAAGGGCTTTTGCGGCCTGGTGACGAAATCAGTCCACCGCGTCCAGCTCGTAGGCCGAATGCAGCACCCGCACGGCAAGTTCGGTCTCATCCTCGTCGATCAGCACCGAGATCTTGATCTCGCTGGTGCTGATTGCCTGGATGTTGATCCCGCGGTCGGCGAGGCTGCGGAACATCAGCGCGGCAACCCCGGCGTGGCTGCGCATGCCGACCCCGACCACCGAGACCTTGGCAACCTTGGCGTCGGTGATGATCCGGTTGAACCCGATCGCTTCCTTTTGCGCCTCGAGCAAGGTCTGCGCGCGCAGCAGGTCGGCTCCGGGGACCGTGAACGTGACATCGGTCTCGCCTTTGTCGCGGCCCACGTTCTGGATGATCATGTCGACGTTGATGCTGGCTGCGGCGAGTGGCCCGAAGATCGTCGCCACCGCGCCGGGCCGGTCGGGCACGCGGGTCAGGATGATCTTGGCTTCGTTCTTGTCGGCGGCGATGCCGGTGATCAGCTGGCGTTCCATATCCAGTCCTTCCAGTTCATGGTCCGAGACGATCATCGTCCCGGGGATTTCATCGGCCGGGGTGGCATCGTCGTCGATGAAGCTCGAGAGCACCTGCACCCGCACGCCCTCTTTCATCGCGAGACTGACCGAGCGGGTCTGCAAGACCTTCGAGCCCACCGAGGCGAGTTCGAGCATTTCCTCGTAGGTCACGAATTTGAGCTTGCGCGCCTTGGCCACAATCCGCGGGTCGGTGGTATAGACCCCATCGACATCGGTGTAGATATCGCAGCGTTCCGCGCCGATTGCCGCCGCCACCGCGACCGCCGATGTATCCGAACCGCCGCGCCCCAGCGTGGTGATGCGGCCGTCGTCCGAGAGCCCCTGAAAGCCCGGGATCACCGCGACCACGCCGCTGGCCATGCTGGCGAGCAGGGCATCGCTGTCCAATCCCTCGATCCGCGCCTTGGCATGCGCGCTGTCGGTATGAACCGGGAGCTGCCAGCCAAGCCACGAGCGCGCCGGGCAGCCCAGCGCCTGCAAGGTCATCGCCAGCAGCCCGGCGGTAACCTGCTCGCCCGAGGCGACCACCACGTCGTATTCGGCCGGATCGTAGAGCGGATTGGCCTCGCGGCAGAAAGTGACCAGCCGGTCGGTCTCCCCTGCCATGGCCGAAACCACCACGGCAACTTCGTGCCAATCGCCGTTCTGGCCGGCCTGCTGGCGGCGCACGATATTGGCGACCCGGCGGATCCGCTCGGACCCGGCCATCGAAGTTCCGCCAAATTTCATCACGATCCGACCCACGCGGTCAGGCTCCTGTTGCTCGTTTCGTCATCGCGAGGAGCGAAGCGACGAAGCAATCCAGAGCGACAGCGCGCGGCGCTCTGGATTGCTTCGCTGCGCTCGCAATGACGAAGGATTGGAAAATCCCCCGGCACACCTCGCAACAATATTACCCGCAAGACCCCTCGCCCTGCAGCGGGCGCCCTGTTAGGGTTGCCCCATGGCTAATGCAAGTTCGACAACGACCATCCGCGCGGAAGAAGCCGCGCATTTCGGTACATTGGCCGCGCAGTGGTGGGACCCCAAAGGCTCGTCGGCGATGCTCCACCGCTTGAACCCGGTGCGGCTGGGGTTTGTCCGCGCCGCGATCGATGCGCACTGGGCCAATGAACCTGGGGCCGATTCGCGCGGGGTGCGCCCGCTCGCGGGCAAGCGTGCGCTGGATGTCGGCTGCGGGGCCGGTCTGCTGTGCGAGCCGCTGGCGCGGCTCGGTGCGGCGGTGACCGGGCTGGATGCAGCGCCGGAGAACATCGCAGCGGCAGCCGCGCATGCCGCCGGGGCTGGCCTCACGATCGATTATCGCTGCGGTGACGTCGGCGCATTGGGGCTGCGCGGGTATGATCTCGTCACCTCGCTCGAAGTGATCGAGCATGTGTCCGATCCATCTACGTTCGTCGCCGCCTTGGGTACTGCGCTGGCGCCGGGCGGGCTGATGGTGCTGTCGACGCCCAACCGCACCGCGCGCTCACGCCTGCTGCTGGTCGAGGCGGCCGAGCGCAGCGGCATGATCCCGCGCGGAACGCATCACTGGGACCAGTTCATCACCCCGGCCGAGCTGCGCGACCTGCTGGCGGGAGCCGGGCTGGCGATGGGCGAGCCGCAAGGCATTGCGTGGACGCCGACCAAAGGCCTCCACTTGTCGAGCGACATGGCGCTCAACTACATCGTGACGGCGACTACTTCGGGGTGATGATCATGATCATCCAGGCGAGCCCGGTGCCGATCGCGAACAACACCCACGACCAGTAAAACCCCTGCTCCTGGATGAAGTAGTGGTGGATCTGCAGCCAGCCGCCAGTGCTGTGCGCCCGGCCCATCAGCGTCGAGACCACGAAAGTCAGGATCGCGCCGGGGATTAGTGCCTTGAAAAACTGCATGGGTCGCCTCCCAGAATTTCGCGCATAACCAAGCGTGAAACAGCCGCGCGGTCAAGCCTGCATCATTTTACGGGCCATACCGAACGCGCCGCCATCAACGTGGTCAAAGCCGCGCGGGTGGCCTTTTCGCGTTCGGCCCAGCCGCCCGAGATCGTCTGATAGCGCACCCCGGCGCGGACCAGCACCTCTTCCGCCAGCGCGGCAAACCGGCTGCGCAGCGGACCTTTGCCGAAGAACCGCGTGCCATCGTCGATCCACGGCACATCGGGGGTGAACAGCAGGTAGAGATCGGCCTTGGGGTAGCTGGTCAGCTCGCCCGGCACCGTGGCGAACAGCATCTCGGCCCACGCGGCGGTCATCAACTGGTCGGTATCGAGCAACAACAGTTTGGGATGAGCCGCGGCGGTCGCCGCCACTGCCATGGCCTGACCCTCGGCAATCGCCATCAGGTCGGCCATGTGGAGGTCGGTGCCGCGCTCCTCGCAATAAGTGCGGCCGTATTCGGGCACCCAGGTGCCGCCGAATTCCTGTGCCAGTTTTTCGGCCAGCACCGATTTTCCGGTGCTTTCGGCGCCGTGGAAACATACTGTAATCATGCGGACCCGTTTTGTTGTTCGGCCCGGCTGACCCGGGTCCATTCGCGTAATCCGATAACCGAGATGACCAGGAATGCAACGTAGAGCGCAGCGAGAAAGAAAAGGTCGCGGGTGAGGTAAAGCGCGACAGAAACGAAATCGATTGCCACCCACAGCACCCAGTTTTCGATCCGCCGTTGGTTGAGCAGCAGTTGCGCCGCAATGCTCGCCCCGGTCACCGCCGAATCGGCGAAGGGCAGCGCGGCGTTGGTGAAGCTGTGCATGACCCAGCCGAGCGAGCCACTGAGCAGCGCTGTCACCGCCGCCCAGCGCAACCGTGCGGCAGTGCTCATCCATCCGACCGGGACGGCATCCTGATCGCCGCGAACCCGGCTCCACTGGTACCACCCGATCGCGTTGACGACGAAGAAGAAGGCTTGCAGCCCGGCTTCGGAGTAAAGCCGTCCCTCAAACAAGGTGATGCCCACGAGGGTGACGGAAGCCATCGCCAAGGGGAAGTTCCACAGCGACCTGCGCACCAGCAGCCAGATCTGGATCAGGCCGAGCACCGATCCGGCGATCTCGGTCCAATGGGCTGTGAGGAACGCGTCGCTATCGAAGGTCAAAATGCCGCCGCCCATTGGTCAGGCTTGAACCCGACGAGCAGCCCGCCGGGATGCTCCACCACCGGGCGTTTGATGCACGCTGGATTGGCCGCCATGACGGCGACCGCGGTGGCGGCGTCGAGGCCCAGCTTGGCGGTATCGGGCAATTTGCGAAAGGTCGTCCCGGCGCGGTTGAGCACGGTTTCCCAGCCCGCCGCCGCGACCCAGTCCGCCAACTTTGCGGGGTCCGCGCCAAGCTTTTTGTAGTCATGGAAGGCGTAGGCGATGCCTTGCGCATCGAGCCAGTCGCGCGCCTTTTTGACCGTGTCGCAATTGGGTATGCCGTAAACGGTAACGCTCACGCGCCGGGCCGTTCGTAGCGGTGCGTGCGCGGCTGATCGCACGTGTAGAGCGTGTAGTCCTGATAATAATCGGCGCGGCCCCGGGCCTGGACCAGCGCATGATCGGGCTGGCTGCCCCAGGCGCGCGCCGCATCGGCATCGGCCCATTCGCTCAGCGCGATCACTTCGCCGTCGCCAGCGGTGTAGCTCTTGAATGAGACGAAGCCCGCCTGCGCGCGGGCCAGCGCCTCCATCCGGTCGGCGTCCGCGCCATAGGCCGCGCCATCGATATCGGCGCGCTTGCGATTGCGGAAGACGACAAGGAACATGGGGCACCTCCTAAACCGGATATGGACACGCGCGCAATCAGGCGGCAAAGCGGCGGCCATGTCCGTCAACACCTTTGGCCGCCTGCTGCGATTTACCACCTGGGGCGAAAGCCACGGGCCCGCGCTCGGCGCGGTGGTCGACGGGTGCCCGCCGGGGCTCACGCTGAGCGAAGACAAGATCCAGCCGTTCCTCGACGCACGGCGGCCCGGGCAATCCAAGTTCACCACCCAGCGGCAGGAGCCCGATGCGGTGCGGATTCTTTCGGGTACGTTCGAGGGTCAGACGACTGGCACTCCGATTTCGCTGATGATCGAGAACGTCGACCAGCGCAGCAAAGACTATTCCGAAGTCGCCCAGGCCTATCGCCCGGGCCACGCCGACTATGCCTATGATGCAAAATACGGCCTGCGCGATTATCGCGGCGGCGGGCGCAGTTCGGCGCGCGAAACTGCGGCGCGGGTCGCGGCTGGCGCGGTGGCGCGGCTGGTGATTCCCGAGGTCGTGGTGATCGGCTGGGTCGCGGAGATCGGCGGCGATTGCATCGATCCCACCAATTTCGACGCCAATCAAATCGGCCGCAACCCGTTCTTCTGCCCCGATCCGGTTGCCGCGGTGCGCTGGGAAAAGCTGGTCGATGAGGCGCGGCTGGCGGGTTCGTCGCTGGGCGCGGTGGTCGAATGCGTTGCCAGCGGCGTCCCCGCCGGCTGGGGCGCGCCGATCTACGCCAAGCTCGATGCCGACCTGGCCGGCGCGATGATGGGGATCAATGCGGTCAAAGGCGTCGAAATCGGCGATGGCTTCGCCGCTGCGCGGCTCACCGGGGAAGGCAATGCCGACCCGATGCGGCCGGGTGAGGGCAGGCCGCAGTTCACCGCCAACCACGCCGGCGGGATCGCGGGTGGGATCAGCACCGGCCAGCCGGTCAAGGTCCGCGTCGCGTTCAAGCCGACCAGTTCGATCCTGACCCCGGTCGAAACGATCGACCGCGAGGGAAATGCGACCGAAATCCGCACCAAAGGCCGTCACGATCCCTGCGTCGGGATCCGCGGCGTGCCGGTTGTCGAGGCGATGATGGCCTTGGTGCTGGCCGATCACAAGCTGCTGCACCGGGGGCAGTGCGGGTGAGCCTGGGGCAGGCTCGATGAGCCTCTATTTCGCCGCAATCCTCGCCTTCGCGGGTATGCTGTGGCTCTACAATTACCGAAGGCAGAAACGCCTCGATGCCGATCCGGCGCAGCATCACCTTGCTTCGTTGCTGGTGGGAGCGGTGAGCGGCCAGCCCGGCGCGAGCCAGCGGATCGCTACCGAACACCTCGCGCTGATTTCCAGAGGGAGCGCCGACCGCCGGGTGCGCCTCACTCATGCGGTGATGCTGGTGCGGGGCAGCGCGACGCCCGAACTCTACGCCAAAGTGCTGGAGCTGGCGCGCAAACTTTAGAATTCCTCCCCGTACCGGGGAGGAATTAACCCCGCAGCACCGCGCCCAGTTTCGCCGCCGCCGCAGTCACTCGCTCGGCGATGGCCTTGAGCTCGGCCTCGTTGAAGCTCTTGTCGCCCGGCTGGAGCGTCACTTCGATCGCGAGCGACTTCTGTCCCTCGGGCACGCCAGCCCCGCGGAAATCGTCGAACAGCCGCGCCCCCACGATGTTCGCCTTGTCGGCAAAGCGCACCGCGCGGACCAGATCGCCCGCCGGCAGCGACGCATCGACGAGGAAGGCGAAATCGCGCGTGACCGCCTGCAAAGCGGGCGGAGCATAGGCCGCGCGGGCGAAGCTTGCCGCCTTGCGCGCCGGGATCGCGTCGAGGAACAGCTCGACCGCCGCGACTGGCACAGCGATGTCGAAATGCTTGAGCACGGCGGGGTGCAACATCCCGAACCGCGCCAGCACGGTCTTGGGGCCAAGCCGCAAGGTGGCAGACTGGCCCGGGTGGAACTGGTCGCCAGCCTCGCCCGCCACTTGCAGGCTACCGGTCGGCACTCCGGCTTCGGCCAGCAAGGCCAGCGCCTCGGCCTTGGCATCGAACGCGCCGAAGGTGGCGGCCTTGCCGCTATCCCAGCCGCGCGGGATATTCTCGCCCGCAAGCACCACGCCCAATGTCAGCCGCTCGTCGCTTCGCCCGGCATCGCCGCGCAGATAGCGCCGCCCCAGTTCGAACAACCGCAGGCCAGCTGCCCCGCGATCGAGGTTTCGCGCCACTGCTGACAGCAATCCGGGCAGCAACGATGGGCGCATCGCCTTCATGTCCTCGCTGATCGGGTTCTGCAGCAGCCACAAGCCGCTCCGTTCGCCCTGAGCCTGTCGAAGGGTGCCGTCCGCGAACTGGGCGGCGTCGGCTTCGGGCAGGAACGACCAGGTCACCGCCTCATTGAGCCCGCGCGCAGCAGCGGCGCGGCGCAGCTTGCGCTCGAGCTTCTGTGCCGGGGTCGCGGTCGGCCGGGCAACCCCGTCAGCGCGCGGCAGCGCGACGCTGGCGACGTTGCCAAGCCCGTGGATGCGCACGACTTCCTCGACCAGATCGGGCGGGCCGTCGATATCGCGCCGCCATGTCGGCACGGTAACCGACCAATCGGCACCCACTGAAAATCCGAGCCGTTCGAGAATCGCGCGCTGCTCATCGGCGGCGACCGTGATCCCGCCCAGCCGCTCGCACAGGCCGGTGTCGTATGAAACGACCCGCGGTTCGAGTGGCGGGCGGCCAGCCCGGGTGATTGCTGAGGCCGTCCCGCCGCAGTGTTCGAGCACCAGCCAAGTCGCGATGGCCAGCCCGTCGTCGAGGAACGCCGGATCGACTCCGCGCTCGAACCGTTGGCGCGCATCGCTGGTCAGGGCGAGCTTCTGGCCGGTGCGGGCAATATGCTCGGGATCGAAATAGGCGCATTCGATCAGCACCTCGGTGGTTTCGGGCGATACGCCAGAATGCGCGCCGCCCATGATCCCGCCGATATCGTGGACCATCGCGTCGTCGGCGATCACCGTCATCGTCGCGTCGAGCGTGTAGGTCTTGCCGTTGAGCGTCTCAACCTGCTCGCCATCCTTCGCCCGGCGCGCCACCAGCGGCCCGGCCAGCTTGGCGCGGTCATAAACGTGCAAGGGGCGGCCGAGATCGACCGAGATGAAATTGGTGATGTCGACCAGCATCGAGATCGGCTTCTGCCCGATCGAAGCGAGCTTGCTGCGCATCCATTCGGGCGCGGTGCCGTTGGTCACGCCCGAAATGGCCTGCGCGTAAAACGCGGGGCAGCCGTGCGGGTCGAGCGTCGCGACATCGGGTGCGGGACCGGTGCCGGAAGCGGGCTCGAGCGCCGTCATCCGGTAGACTTCCGCGAGCGGTCGCAGCGTGCCCAGCCCCGCAGCGGCGAGATCGCGGGCGATGCCGCGCACCCCCATGCAGTCCTGGCGGTTGGGGGTGATCGAAATATCGAACACCGGGTCGCTGCCCTGATAGTCCGCAAAGGCCATGCCGACCGGCGCATCGGCTGGCAGCTCGAGGATGCCGTCGTGCTCGTCGCCCAGTTCGAGTTCGCGCACCGAACACATCATGCCGTTCGATTCGACCCCGCGGATTGCGCTAACTTTCAGTTCGAAGCCGCCGCCGGGCACAATCGCCCCGGGGGTGCCGAGCACGCCGATCATCCCCGCGCGCGCATTGGGCGCGCCGCAGACGACTTGCAGCGGCTTGCCATCACCCGCATCGACGCTGAGCACTTGCAGCTTATCGGCATTGGGGTGGCGTTCGGCGCTGATCACGCGCGCCACGGTAAACCCGGCGAGGCGATCGGCGGGGTTTTCCAGTCCTTCGACCTCAAGCCCGATCGCGTTGAGCCGTGCGGAAATTTCCGCCGCGCTCGCCGCAGTGTCGAGGTGCTCCTTGAGCCAGCCAAGCGAGAACTTCATGCTGCTGTCCCCACGCCCGCCGACAGGGTCGGCACATCGAACGGCGAGAAGCCGTAATGCGCCAGCCAGCGTACATCGCCATCGAAGAAAGCGCGCAGATCGTCCATCCCGTATTTGAGCATGGCGAGCCGGTCGACCCCGACCCCGAAGGCAAAGCCCTGCCACACATCGGGGTCCAGACCGCCGGCCGCGATCACCGTGCGGCCCACCATGCCCGAGCCGAGCAGTTCCATCCAGCCATGCCCTGGCGCGTCGCCGCTGCCGCCGAGCACGCGCTTGCCGTTGACCAAAGCGAACCCGACATCGACTTCGACTGAGGGCTCGGTGAACGGGAAATAGCTCGGGCGCAGCCGCAGCACGATATCCTCGCGCTCGAAGAACGCCTTGAGGAAGGTCTCGAGCGTCCATTTCAGGTGGCCAAGGTGGATCCCCTTGTCGATCACCAGTCCTTCGACCTGGTGGAACATCGGAGTGTGGGTGGCGTCCGAATCCGAACGGTACACCCGCCCCGGGGCGATGATCCTGAGCGGCGCCCCGTGTTCGAGCATTGAGCGGATTTGCACGGGGCTGGTGTGGGTTCTGAGCAGCATCCTGCCACCTTCAGGTCCGGTTTTGCCCCCTTGTGCCAGATCACTTTCAGGGAAGTAGAAAGTGTCGTGCATCGCCCGCGCCGGATGGCTTTCGGGGATGTTGAGCGCGGTGAAATTGTGCCAGTCGTCCTCGATCTCGGGACCGGTCGCGACGGCAAAGCCCAGGTCGGCGAAGATTTCGGCGAGCTCGTCCATCACCTGGCTGACCGGGTGGATCGAACCGCGCGGGCGATCTGCTGCGGGCAGGGTCAGATCGAGCGTATCGCGCGCCAGCTGCTCGGCCAGCGCGGCCCCTTCGAGTGCTGCTTTGCGGGCGGTTATGGCATCAGCAACCGTCGTTCTGATCGCGTGGATAAGCGGCCCCTTGGTCCTGCGTTCCTCATCGGACATCGCACCCAAAGTTTTGACCAATGTGGTGATCGATCCCGATTTGCCCAGCGTCCCTACACGAAGCGCTTCGAGCGCTTCGAGGGTCGCGGCGCATTCAATTTCGGCAAGTGCCGGAAGGGTGCTCTCTTCAATCATCTTTCGTCATTCCCGCGCAGGCGGGAACCCATCTCCTGCTCAAGCCTCAACCAATCCGCCGCGACGGCAACGGTGCATAGCCTAGATCGCAAGCCAGATCGCGCCAGTCCGGATTCGACTCTTCGATCAGTCTGATCTTCCAGGGCCTGTTCCATTTCTTGATTCGTTTCTCACGTACAATCGCATGTTCCATCGTGGCATGGTGCTCAAACCAGACCAGGCGATGCACCCCGTAGTCCTTCGTGAAACCTTCAAACAAGCCCTCACGGTGTTGGTGAAGCCGTGCCAGCAAGTTCGAGGTTACCCCGACATAAAGCGTTCCGTTCTTGTGCGACGCCAACAGATATACCATCGGCGCAAAGTCTGCGTGCATTCGGCTCGGTCCGGAGATGGGTTCCCGCCTGCGCGGGAATGACGAAAAGAGAATAGGTATTTGTGGCTGTTCCTTAGGCAGGTACGCCCCCAATCGCAATGCGCACTCTCAGGCCGCCTTGGGATCGGTTCGGTCAGGCCGGTCGAGGGTTTGCACGGCCTTGCCAAAGACCCGGTTCCGCTCTTGCATGATCGGGGTCAGGATCGGATGCGGGGTGGCGGCATATTCGCGCGGGCTGACCCCCATGAACTCGCGAAAATCGCGGACGAACTGGGCCTGATCGTGGTAATGGCTGTCCATCGCGCCGATCCATTTGAGCGAGGGATCGAGCATGAAGTGCGACAGGCTGCGCATGAACCGCTGGCGGCGCAGCAGCAGCTTGGGCGCAAAGCCGAAATGGCGGGCGCAAATCCGTTCGACCGTGCGCTGGCTCGCCGCAACCCGCTCGACCAGCTGGCCGACCGAGGTCAGGTTTTCGTCGATCATCGCGGAATGGATCGCGACGATGCGCTTCTCGTCGACCGGGGCAGGAGCATCGATGGTGCGGAAGAAGGCGACGATCCGTTCCAGTTCTGCCGCTTCGTCGGGCTCGGCGCCGAACACACAGTCAGCCAGCGGCAAGAAAGCCGCCAGACGGGGCTCGGTCCGGCCATCGCAGATCAGGTTGGCACACTCGCTCGCATTGTGCCTCACGAACCGCGCCCAGCCGAGCGGTAGCAGGCCGAGTCCCCACATGCGGGTGCTTGGCATCCTGAAATGGATCGGCTGTGAACTGGGTCCGCTGCCGAAGAATTGAACATTCTTGAGCGGGACACTGCCTGCGATCCAGGCCTCGGGCCCCTGATGCTGGAAGAACCGCAGCCCGGCCCATTCGGGCTGAAGCGCATCGCACAGCGGCTCGTCAGTGCTCGGGGTGAAGTCCGTCACATAAAACGTCGTGAAATACCGACGCAAATCCTCTGGCGGCGGATAAAACCGCACCTTGACTTCCTGATTTGTCGACACCGAAGTTCCTCGCTTTGAGGCTCCATTATAAGCCAAAGGTTACATGCTGGGGGGCGCTTGGCAAGCTATCTGCGCCCCTGACTGGGGCTAAGGACGGTGCAACGCCTGGACTGCCGCCCCCGCCGCAGCAGTGCGGCCTTGCGCTGCGGCGCGCAGCACCGGGTGATCGAGCGCGGCATAGCGGCGCGGGCTCATCGCCATGAAGCGGCGAAAATCGCGGACGAAATGGGCCTGATCGACGTAGTGAAAATCGAGCGTCTTGATCCACGTCAGCGAGGGGTCGAGCATGAACTGGGCCAGGCTGCGCAGGAACCGTTGGCGGCGCAGCAACAGCTTGGGCGAAAAACCGAACGCCTTGAGGCTGAGCCGTTCGAGCGAGCGCGAGGAAATTCCCAGCCGCTCCGCCAGTTCGCGCACCGCGGTCATGTCCTCGTCGATCAGCGCACGGTGCGCCGTGCGGATGCGCAGCTCGTCTTCGTGGGGCAGGCTGCGGCCGAGCAGACCGAGCAAATAGGCGTCGATCCGGGCGGCCTCGTCAGCGGGGTTAGGCGGCCCGCTCAGGACCGCAGCAGGAAGATCGCCAAACTGCGCGCAGCATGGTTCGTCCGCCACAGCCACTGTGCGATCGACAAAACCGCTGGCCGGCACTCCGATCAGGCGGAGCCAGCCGAGCGGGAGCAGCCCGACCCCCCAGGCGCGGGTGCCGCCGCCAAGCCGGAAATGCGTTGCCAGACTGGTCGGGCCGGTCAGGATCGCGCCCGCCAGCGGTTGGAGCGGGCTTTCACCCGGGGCCGAACTCCACTCACCGCCGTTTGAAAACCGCAGGTTGGCCCATTCGGGGTGCAGCCAGTCTTCGATCGCTTCGCCTTGTGGCAAGCTGATTTCGGTCAGGTAATAAGTCGACACATAGGGCGCGAGCGCGGCCGACGGCATGAAGAACCGTAAGGCGACCGCATCGTCGAGCGGCTTGCTCAGCATTGACCCCCAACCCCCTGTCAGCCGGACAGGTGTCGCAGCCCGGCCAACGTGCCTCAGGCCAGCGCCCAGCGCAAGCTGCCGTTCGCAAACAAGAAAAGGGCGCGGACCAGCGAACCGGTCCGCGCCCTTTCAAAGCGCTCGGCGCTGCGTCCGGTCAGGCCGGAAGCGCTGCCTTGGCCGTGGCGATGACGGTCGCGAAGATCGCGCTTTCGTTCATTGCCAGGTCGGCCATGGTCTTGCGGTCGAGTTCGACCCCGGCGAGCTTGGTGCCGTGGATGAACTGCGAATAGGTAATGCCTTCGGCGCGAACCGCAGCGTTGATGCGCTGGATCCACAAGGCGCGGAACGACCGCTTTTTGACCTTGCGATCGCGGTACGCATACTGGCCGGCCTTTTCGACCGCTTGGCGCGCAACGCGGATGGTGTTCTTGCGGCGACCACGATAGCCGGCGGCCTGTTCGAGGATCCGCTTGTGCTTGGCTCGGGTGGTGACACCCCGTTTAACTCTTGCCATTGTTCAGTACTCCGAATTTGTCATGCCGCGACATGGGCGCGGCAGTTGGTTCAACCCAGCCCGTAAGGAGCCCACTTCTTGATCGTCTTCGCATCAGCGTCGGAGATCGTGTCGGTGCGGCGGTGCTGGCGGATGTACTTGGCATTGTGGCTCATCAATCGGTGCCGCTTGCCAACCGCACCGTGCTTGATCTTGCCGGTGGCGGTGAGCTTGAAGCGCTTTTTGACGCCGCTCTTCGTCTTGAGCTTGGGCATTTTCGTC
>JANYGC010000005.1 GCA_025359425.1 Sphingomonadaceae bacterium | reverse complement strand
CTACATCTACCCGCCCGAGCCGAGCATGCGGATCGTCTCGGACATCATCGCCTACACCTCGGCGCATATGCCCAAGTTCAACTCGATCTCGATCTCGGGCTATCACATGCACGAGGCCGGGGCGACCGCGGTGCAGGAGCTGGCCTTCACCATCGCCGACGGCAAGGAGTACGCGGTGCGCGCGATGGCGGCGGGGCTCGATATCGATGCCTTCGCCGGGCGGCTCAGCTTCTTCTTCGGCATCGGCATGAACTTCTTCATGGAAATCGCCAAACTGCGCGCGGCGCGTACCCTGTGGCACCGGGTGATGGACGGGCTGGGGGCGAAAGACGAACGCAGCAAGATGCTGCGCACGCACTGCCAGACCAGCGGCGTCAGCTTGCAGGAGCAGGACCCCTACACCAACGTGATCCGCACCACGATCGAGGCGATGGCCGCGACTTTGGGCGGCACGCAGAGCCTCCACACCAACGCGCTCGATGAAGCGATTGCGCTGCCGACCGACTTCTCAGCCCGGATCGCGCGTAACACGCAGATCGTGCTCGCCGAGGAGAGCGGGATCACCAAGGTGGTCGATCCGCTCGGCGGGTCGTATTACGTCGAGGCGCTGACCAGCACCCTGGTGGACGAGGCCTGGGCCTTGATCGAGGAAGTCGGCGCGCTCGGCGGGATGACCATGGCGGTCGCCAGCGGCATGCCCAAGCAGCGCATCGAAGAAGCCGCCGCCGCGCGGCAGGCCCGCGTCGATAGGGGCGAGGACGTGATCGTCGGGGTCAACAAGTACCGGCTCGCCAAGGAAGAGCATCTCGACACGCTGAGCATCGACAATCATGCGGTCCGTGATGGGCAGATTGCGCGGCTCAAGGCGACGCGGGCGGCGCGGGATGAAAGCGCGTGTCAGGCGGCGCTGAAGGAATTGACTTACGGTGCGCGGCACGGCCAAAATCCTCCCCCCCTGGGGGAGGTGGCTGGCCGCCGGCCAGACGGTGGGGGCCAGTCTTCCGCCGACACGCCCCCACCGTCATCGCCCCAAGAAAAAGGGGGCGATGCCACCTCCCCCAATGGGGGAGGATTTGAGCATAACCTCCTCGCCCTCGCCGTCCGCGCCGCGCGTGCTCGCGCCACGCTCGGCGAAATCTCCGACGCGATGGAGGCCGAATTTGGCCGCTATGGCACCCAGCCGGTGCCGGTGCGTGGGATTTACGGCCCCGCCTATGCCGGCGATCCGCGCTATGCCCAGGTGATCGAGGGGGTCGAAGCCGTCGCCCGCCGCCTCGGCCGCGCGCCGCGCCTGCTCGTCGCCAAGATGGGCCAGGACGGGCATGATCGCGGTGCCAACGTGATCGCCAGCGCCTTCACCGACATGGGCTTCGATGTGACTTCAGGCCCGCTGTTCCAGACGCCTGAGGAAGCTTGCGCACTGGCCTTGGAGAACGACGTCGATGCAGTCGGTGCCAGCTCGCTCGCAGCGGGCCACAAGACGCTGGTCCCCGCGCTGATCGCCCAGCTGCGCGAAGCTGGCCGCCCCGACATCAAGGTCGTCGCCGGCGGCGTAATCCCGCCGCAGGACTACGACTTCCTGCGCGAGGCCGGGGTCCAGGGGATCTACGGGCCGGGCAGCAACGTGGTCGAATGCGCGTCGGACCTGCTGCGGCTGCTCGGGCACAATATGCCGCCGGTGGAGGGGTGACCAACATGCCGAAAGACCGTATCGTTTTGGTCCTAGCCGTCGGATTGCTAGCGAGTTGCAACAGCGAGCAAGCGAATCCGACACCGAAGAAGCCGCTGCCCGCTCTTGAAGGGGCTGCGACTGCCAATCTCATAACTGTGGTTCGCTTGGTCGATGAGTTGTGCGTCAGGCAGTCGGCTTCAACGGAAACGATGAATCACGCTTTGGCAGCGACTCGTTGGGCTTGGACGCAGGTTCAGCATTCCGATCCCAAGCAACCACTTTCACTCGATCTCTGGTCTAGCCCTCCGGTTCGTTTGATTCGAGGTAATCCGGCAGGACCGGATGTATCTGTTTGCACTATCATTATCGAGGGAACTGCCGCTCCTAAGCCAGAGCTTTTGGCTTCGGAACTAGCAAAGCTGGCAAATGGTCGCGGCAAGGGCGAACGGGAATGGTGGTGGCGATCTAGCAGAGGCACCAAGTCACATATGGATTTGGGTGAATCTGCTTTTGACAACAAGACGGGCATTGGTGTGACCGTCGAGAATTACAGACTGCCTTGGTGGCAGGCACTGATGGGATCATAAATGTTCAAAAAAATCCTCATCGCCAACCGTGGTGAAATCGCGTGCCGGATCATCAAGACCGCCCGGCGGATGGGTATCCAGACCGTCGCGGTTTATTCCGACGCCGATGCGCGCGCGCCGTTTGTGCAGATGGCCGACGAGGCGGTGTATATCGGCCCGTCGCCCGCCGCGCAGAGCTATCTGATTGCCGAAAAGATCATTGCTGCGGCCAAGCAGACCGGGGCCGAGGCGGTGCATCCGGGGTATGGGTTCCTCTCGGAACGCACGAGCTTTGCCGAGGCGCTCGCCGCAGAAGGCATCGCCTTTATCGGGCCGCCGGTGGGCGCGATTGCTGCGATGGGCGACAAGATCGAGAGCAAGAAGCTCGCCAAGGCCGCGGGGGTCAACACCGTGCCCGGATCACCCGAGGCGATTGCCGATACTGCCGAAGCGCTGACGGTCAGCCGCGAGATCGGCTATCCGGTGATGATGAAGGCCAGCGCCGGCGGCGGCGGCAAGGGGATGCGGCTCGCGTATAATGACAAGGACGTCGAGGAGGGCTTCGAGGCGACCCAGCGCGAGGGGCTCAATTCGTTCGGCGACGAGCGCGTGTTCATCGAGAAATTCATCCTCAATCCGCGCCACATCGAGATCCAGATCCTCGGCGATCAGCACGGCAACATCCTCTATCTCAACGAGCGCGAATGCTCGATCCAGCGCCGCCACCAGAAGGTGGTCGAGGAAGCGCCGTCGCCGTTCGTCACGCCCAAGATGCGCCAGGCAATGGGCGAGCAGTGCGTGGCCTTGGCCCGCGCGGTGGGGTACTACAGCGCCGGTACGGTCGAGCTGATCGTCAGCGGCGCGGACCCTTCGGGTGAGAGCTTCTACTTCCTCGAAATGAACACCCGGCTGCAGGTCGAGCACCCGGTGACCGAGGCGATCACCGGGATCGATCTGGTCGAACAGATGATCCGCGTCGCTTACGGCGAGAAGCTGGCGATGACCCAGGCCGACATCGGGATCGATGGCTGGGCGATCGAGAACCGGGTCTATGCCGAAGACCCCTATCGCGGGTTCCTGCCGAGCACCGGACGGCTGGTGCGCTACGATCCGCCGGTGCCCGGCTGGGAAGATGACGGTGCCGCCAATGGCCGCCGCGGCGTGGATGGCATCCGCGTCGATGACGGGGTCTACGAAGGCGGCGAGGTCTCGATGTTCTACGATCCGATGATCGCCAAGCTGGTGACCTGGGGCGAGACCCGTGACGTAGCGGCGGACAAACAGATCGCCGCATTGGATGCGTTCGAGATCGAAGGGCTGGGCCACAACATCGATTTCGTCAGCGCGATCATGCAGCACCCGCGCTTCCGCTCGGGCGAGCTGACCACCGGGTTCATCGCCGAGGAATATCCCGACGGCTTCCATGGCGCGGCGACTTCGGACGAGGTGCTGAGGCACCTTGCAGCCGTCGCCGGGTTCGTCGCCACCGCGCGCGCCGACCGGGCGCGGCAGACCGATCAGCAGCTCGCCGATGAGCTCGAGCCGCCTTACGACTGGTCGGTGACGCTTGCGGGCAAGACCTTCGCGGTGTCGCTCGACGAAGAGATCACCGTCGATGGCGAGCCGGTCGATCTAGCGCTCGAATACACCCCCGGTGACCGGCTGATCGAAGCCGAAGTGGGCGAGCAGACCTACGGAATCAAACTCAGCCCGACCCGCACCGGGTTCCGGATGACCACGCGCGGCGCAATCCATCAGGTGCAGGTGTTGCCCGCCGCAGTCGCGCCTTTGACCAGGCACATGATCGAGAAAATTCCGCCCGATCTGTCGCGTTTCCTGATCTGCCCGATGCCGGGGCTCCTGGTTTCGCTCAATGTCGCCGTTGGCGACAAGGTCGAGGCCGGACAGCCGCTCGCGGTGATCGAGGCGATGAAGATGGAAAACATCCTCCGCGCCGAGAAAAGCGCGACGGTCAAGGCGGTCAATGCCAAGCAAGGCGAAAGCCTCGCAGTCGATGCGGTGATATTGGAGCTGGAATAAGATGC
The DNA here is from genome assembly GCA_025359425.1 of Sphingomonadaceae bacterium. Taxonomy (GTDB): domain Bacteria; phylum Pseudomonadota; class Alphaproteobacteria; order Sphingomonadales; family Sphingomonadaceae; genus Novosphingobium. Next base: position 60,975 of record JANYGC010000005.1, on the reverse strand, counting down.
ACCTCAGCCACGATCCGGATTCGCCGCGCGGGGAGGAGATCACGTTCGACCAATTCCTCGCCGTCGACATCCGCATCGGCACCGTGCTCAGCGCCGAGCCGTTCCCCGAAGCGCGCAAGCCCGCCTACAAGCTGGTGATCGACTTCGGCCCGGCGATCGGCGTCAGGAAATCGAGCGCGCAGATCACCGAGCGGTACCGGCTGGACGAACTGCCCGGGCGGCAGGTCGCGGCGGTGGTCAACTTCCCGCCGCGCCAGATCGGCAAGTTCATGTCCGAAGTGCTGACTCTGGGCTTTGCCGACGAAGCTGGCGCGGTGATCCTGTTCGCCCCCGACCACGCGGTCCCCAACGGTTCAAGGCTGTTCTGATAAACCTTTGACCTTGCCCTCAAAGCATGAGAGCAACCCCGTAACGGGTCGCAGACGAACGGACTGCGAAAGGCGAAGAAGATGGGTAGAGTCTATGCGCTGCTGATCGGGATAGACAGCTATCCGGCTGGCACGGAGCCGCTCGAAGGGTGCCTTGCCGATACTGCCAACGTCGCGGACTTTCTCAAAACCCACTGCACCGACCCGGCGATCGTCACGCTGAACGATGCCGACGCGACTTATGCGAATGTCATTGCCCAGGTGCGCAAACATCTGGGGCAAGCGGGTCAGGACGATGTCGCCTACCTGCACTACAGCGGCCACGGCGCGCGCTCGACCGCTGCGCCGGAATTCGCCCGGTTCGACCTGGGCGGGCGCGATCAGGGGCTGGTCTGTTACGACAGCCGGGTCGGCGACAACTTCGACCTTGCCGACAAGGAGCTGGCGCTGCTGCTGGCGGAACTGGCAAAGAACGACCCGCACATCGCCTGGGTGTTCGATTGCTGCCATTCGGGCAGTGGCACCCGCGATCTGGAAGGGACCAGCCGGGCCGGGATCCGCGGAACGACAGACGGCAATTTCCCGCGCAAGCTCGAAGCCTACCTCGAGGGGCAATACGCCGGCATGCTCAAAGCCGGCGACATTCAGGTGCCGCACGCCCGCCACATGCTGCTGGCCGGCTGCGACCGCGACGAGACGTCGAAAGAAGACCTCGACAACCGCTGCGGGATCTTCACCGAATCGTTGTATCAGGTGCTGCGCGAGACCAATGGCGATCTGTCCTACGCCGAACTGTTTCCTCGCGCTCGGACCCGGGTCGCCCAGTACATCGCCCGCGCCAACAAGACGCCGCAGCGCCCGCAGTTCGAGGCAATCGGCGGGTTCGATGGCTGGCAGGGGTTCCTCGGCCGCGCGCGCAGGATCGGGCGCAAGACCTATGTCGTGAGCAGTCTCGGCGAGCAGTGGAGCGTGGCGGCAGGCGCAATTGCCGGGCTGCCGGTGCGTCCGGACAAACCGGCCACACTGTCGCTCGCGCTCGAGGCCAATCCCGACAAACCCGTCGGCACCGCGCAGGTCACCCGGGTGGGCGGGACCAAAAGCGATATCCTGCCCGATTTCGCGGCCGATCCGGCGCAGCGCTATCTCGCCACGCTGACCTCGCTGCCCGAAGCGCCGCTGCGGCTGCGCTTCGACGGTGACGCGGCCGAACGGGCTGCAGTGCAAAAGGCATTCGACGACGATGGCGGGATGATCGCCCAGCTGGTCAGCGCGGAGGACGAAGACGACGGCTTCGCGTTGACCGCCGGCGGCGGCTCGCTGACCCTGACCCGGCGCGATGACGGGGTTAATTTTGCCACTATCAATCAGTCTGATGCGGGTTCGTGGCCGCGCCGACTGGTCGAAACAGTGTCCCATGTCGCGGGCTGGCGGCGCTTGCTGGCGCTGTCGAATCCGCAACCGCAGCTCGATCCCGGCAAGGTCGATTTCGTCTATGCGCTCAAGGACGCGGACGGTTCCGGGCGTCTGCTGCCGGGCCCTGCGCTGACCTTTGATGCTGCTGTGGATGCAGATGGCCAATGCGGCGTCAGCGGCGAACTGCGGCTGCGCAACCGCACCGGCATGCCGCTCAATTTCGCGCTGATCCGCTTCATAACCTACGACTTTGAGCAGAAGAGCCACTATTCGATCAAGGTCGTAGCGCACGATCAGGTGCCATCGGTTGATGGTTACATGACGCTGATGGTCGATACCGGGGGCGGCCCGGATACCGCAGTGGATTTCTATATCGACGAGGGCGATGCAGCGGTCGAGCAACTCAAGCTGGTGCTGACGACCGAGCCGATCGACACTTTCCTGCTCGAGATGGACGGGCTCAATTCGGACCGCGGGATGGGCTCGCGCAAGGCGGCCCCCAAGGTGGTCACGGACGACTGGTTCACGCTCGATCTGACCGTGCGCGTCACCAAGCGGCTGGCTGCGGTCGGGGCTGCACCGGCGCAGCTGTCGCAAGGCCAGATCACGATTGGCGGCCATCCCTCGGTCACCGCCAACCTTGCGCTGGTAACCTCGCTCGGGGCGTCGCGCGGGATCGGCGCGGACGATCATTTCGTCGGTGCGCTCGCCGCAGCAGGGATTGTCCCCGCAGGCGTGGCGGGGCAGCGCGGCGATGGCCCGGTGGCGCTCGACATCACCGACATCTCCGATCCAGCCAAACTGACCGACAATCCGCTCAAAATCAGGCTCGACCTGAAACTGGCGGCGGGCGAAGTGCTGATGCCGCTGGTTCAGGACGGGCCATACCTGATGCCGGCGGGCGATTTCTGGCGGGACGCTGACGGTTCGACTCACGTTGAAGTCAGCCACGTCCCCGCGCCGCTGGCCGACCAGCGCAGCCTGGGCGGGTCGCTGCGGATGTATTTCTTCAAGTCGATCGGGATCGATCACGTCAACCGGTTGCGGCTGGCGAGCTTCGATGTGGCCGGCCAGGCCAGATACTCGACTGACGGGCTGATCGGCGCGGTCAAGGCCGCCACCCGCGTGCTGGTGGTGATCCACGGGATCATTGGCGACACGCGGGGTATGCTCGAAGGCTTGCATGCCTGCGGGCTCGACCAGGGTTTCGATTGCGTGCTGGCCTACGATTACGAGAACCTGTCGACCCCGATCGACCAGACCGCGCGCGCCCTTAAGGCCGATCTGGCCAAGGTCGGGATCGGCGCGGACGACGGCAAGGACGTCACCGTGCTGGCACATTCGATGGGCGGGCTGGTCTCGCGCTGGCTGATCGAGAAGGAAGGCGGCAGCACCGTGGTGGACCATCTGGTGATGTGCGGCACCCCCAACGCCGGATCGCCGTTCGGCGAGATCGGCAAGGCGCGCAAGGTGCTGCTCGCGTTGATGGCGGTGGGGGCCAATTGCGGATTGCTGCCGGTCTGCGCCAGCGCGGCGGGGGTGATCAGCGCCTCGGCCGCATTGACCAGGACGCTTGAGCAGATGGCGCCGGGCTCGGAATTCATCACGGCGCTCAACGGCAGCGCGCCAACGGCGACACGCTACACCATCCTCGCCGGCAACATCGCCGACTACCAAGCGCCCGACCAGGCGTTTTTCGACGCGCTGATGACCCGCATCACCCGCTCGGCTCCGCTGGACAGGCTGTTCGATTCCGCCGCCAACGACATCGCGGTCAAGACCCATTCGATCCTGCTCGACGACGTGCTGGGCGATCATCCGGCGGCACGCAGCAATGTCGCGTGCCACCACCTCAACTACTTCTCGAGCCCTGCCGGGCAGGCGGCGCTCAACACCGTGGCCTGGCACTGATGGCCGGAGCGCCGGTCATTCTGGCGGCGTTCGCCAATGACCAGGGCCGGTTTCTCGACGGCTTGCAGCGGGAATGCGACGCGATCAGCGACGCGCTGCAAAAGAAAGACGACGCCGGGATCATCAAGTTCAAGACCCAGACCGCGGCCGACATCGCGCGGCTGTTCGATCTGATCGGCAACTACGGCGATGATCTGGCGGTGCTGCATTACGGCGGCCATGCCGACGGTTCGGTGCTCGATTTGCAGGCTGCAGGGGGCGGCAATGCCGCCGCGCATGGCGAGGGTCTGGCGCAGCTGCTCGGTACGCTGCCCAATCTGAAGCTGGTGTTCCTCAACGGCTGCGCCACCCAAGGGCACGTCGAGCAGCTGCTCGCCCAGGGCGTGCCGGCGGTGATCGCCACTGCGGCCCCGGTCGAGGATGATATCGCGCTCCAATTCGCCCGCGAATTCTACACCGCGCTGGCCGATCCCGGAGCGAGCCGGACGATCGATTTCGCCTTCGCCCGCGCCAAGGCGCTGGTCGCCACGGCCAAGGGCAGCGCGATCGAAATCGAGAGCCGCGGCATGCGCGCGGGCAGCGATGCCCCGCCGTTGATCGGCGCGGCCAAGTGGGGGCTTTACGCGGTCCAGGGCAAGGAGGCCGCGCTGGCCTGGACCCTGCCCGATCACCGCGCCGCCAATTTCGTGATCGAGGCCAGTGCGCCGGTTACCGCCACGCAAATCGCCAGCCCCAGCGACGGGCTGATCGCGCGGCAGGCTGCGGCGGTGGGCGAGCTCGATGCCGGTTTTCGCGAGCGGATGGAATTGGAGCGAAAGCTCAGCCGCGACGGCACCGTCGACGAGCGGCTGGTCCGCGAGGGGATCATCAACGCGTTTCCATCGCCTATCGGGGAAAAACTGCGGATTCTGTTCGCGGGCGGACAAATGGGCGATCCGCGGCTGCGGCTGGCGGTCGCGACTTATGACATTACCACGCGCTTTGTGGCCTTCGCGCTGCTCGCGCAGTTGTGGGACTTGTTCGAGGACAAGCCCGGCGCGGTGACGCTGAGCGATGCGCAGTGGGTGGCGATAGAGGCGTTCAACCAGCTGGATGAGGCGGGGTCGGCGCGGTTCGATTTTCTCGATTTCGCGATCCAGCTGAACGCGGCACTCGCGGCCAATGGAATACCGGCTTACATGAGCCAGTGCGACGAGCTGGCAGCGGCGATGGCGCAGCCCGCTTGCGCGGCAGCGCAAAGTTTCATGAACACGATGCGCGGTGCCATCTTCGATCGCAGCGTCGATCCAGCCAAAGCTGCCGATCTGGCGCAGCAGGCCGACACCCACCTCGATAATGCGCTTTACTTGATGACCTTTGTCGCCGGATACAAACTCGCGACGATCAAGGAGATCACGATCAATCGGACGCGGCGCAAGGACGCATCGTTCCTGCATCGCCGCGTGGTGCTCGATCGCGCTGCCGCTGCGCTCTACAAAGACGATACCCAGGCGCTGCTGCATTATGCCGACAACGAATCGGTGATTCTGCTCAAGGACCTCGACGACGTCACCAGCTACATCAACCTGTCACCCCTCGTGCTTGACCAGAATGCGCTGACCCGCAATCCGGGGACCAACCTGTATTTCTTCCATTGGTACGATGAAGCGGCGGGCACGCTGCATTACACTCAGATCAGCGAGGACTCCGACCGGATCGAAATCCGCAGCCAGATGCCGCCGCCGTTCGATGTGTCGCACCCGCCGATGCTCAAACTCTACCAGGAGTTCCGCTCGACGGTGGCGCGGCGATGAGCGGCGTGACACCCACCTCGCCGTTCAAGTTCCTCGACGCTTACGGCGCGCAGGACAGCGCGGTATTCTTCGGCCGCGACGAGGAGATCGAGACACTTTACCGGCTGCTCACCGAAAGCCGGCTGGTGCTGGTCTACGGGCAATCGGGCACCGGCAAGACCAGCCTGATCCAGTGCGGCCTGACCCACAAGTTCAGCCCGACCAATTGGCTTCCGGTCAACGTCCGCCGCGGCGACAACATCAACGATGCACTGATGACGGCACTCAAGGGACTGGCGATCACCCCGCTCGCCGCCGATACCTCGGTTCCGCAAGCGGTGCGCTCGGTCTATCTCGACCATCTCCGCCCGCTGTTCCTGATCTTCGACCAGTTCGAAGAACTTTACGTCCTCGGCAAGATCGCTGAGCAGGAGAAGTTCTACGCAACCGTGCGCGACGTACTGGGTACCGATGTGTCATGCCGGATCATCGTCTCGTTGCGCGAGGAATACCTTGCCGCGCTCGATTCGTTCGAGCGGGCGGTGCCGAGCCTGTTCGACAAGCGGCTACGGGTCGAAGTGATGACCAATTCGAATGTCGAGAAGGTCATCGTCGGCACCTGTGCGGCGCACGGCATCGTTCTCGAGCACGGCCTCGACACAGCGAAATTGATTATCGCCCAGCTCGACGACAAGCGGATCGGCGTCCAGCTAGCATACCTCCAAGTCTACCTTGACCACCTCTATCGCACCGCTGCAGTGGGAAGCGGGCCGGTGATCTTCACCGATGCCGCAATCGCCGAGGCGGGCAAGCTCGGCGATATAATGGCCGGGTTCCTCGACGAGCAGGAAAAGGCAATCGCAGCGCAACTTGGCGGCAAGGTACAGCCCGGCGTGATTGCCCGGCTGCTCGAACAATTCGTTTCGGTGAAGGGGACCAAGCAGCCCAGCACTTACGCCGAAGTGCTCAAGAAGATCCCCAATGCCGAACCGTGGCTGCAGCGCGCGCTCGACCTCATGCAGAACAGCCGCCTGCTGCGCCGGGTCGATGATCATTACGAACTGGCCCACGACGCGCTCGCCACGCGCATTGACGAGCGCCGGAGCGCCGAAAGCAAGCGGTTGCTGATGGTCGAACAGCTGGTCGGCAACCGGGTCGCCGAATTCGGTCAGACCGGGACTTTGCTGAACCCCGAAGAGCTGGCACTGGTCCGGCAGGCCCGGCGCATCCGCGATCCGCTCGACGGCAGCATGATGCTAAAGCTCGATGCCGCAGCCGTTGACTTCGAGCAAAGGAGCCGCCGGCGGATGTGGCTGCGCCGGTTTGCTTGGGCCGGCGGGCTGGCGCTTGCTCTGATCATTCCCCTGGCGCTGGTGCTGCACAACCGTGACCAGGCGCGCACGAGCGCAGAGCAGGCGCGCACCGCCGAACTTCAGCAGGCCCAAGCGCAAGTCGACAAAGCCAATGCCAGCAATGCGGCCGACGTAATCGCATTCGGAGTCTATGCCAGGGCGCGCCCCGCCGACCGGATCGACCCCTTGGGGATCGCCAGATGGGCGCACGAGTCGGTGCGTGTATCCAACACCAACCGTGATTTCGCGCCGCGCGACGTCCCCGACGGCATGGCTGAGAAAAGCTTCTGGTGGCGGCTTTACGGCGCGGACGAGACTTATGGCACGATCTCTCCCGACCAAGGGCTGGCCCAATTCCGCCTGCTCGAACAAGAGCAGCGCGCGGCTCGCGCCGCACACCCGCAAGACGTGGTGACCCTCGTCAAGTTGAAGGCCGCGCTATGGCACCACTACTTCTGGCGACCATGGCCGGATCCCGTAATCGGGCGCGAATTGTTCGAGCTGCTCGAGGGCGAGGTGAAGGGCGCGGGCAAGGACCCGCTCGATTTCAAGGCCGACCTGATCGACGTTTGCACACAGGCCACGACGCCGAAGGTGTTGATCGAAAGGTGTAAACCGTACCGCACTCAAGAGGATGGGAGCGCCGTGGAGGCCCCAGCGTCCGAATCGCCGGATGCTGCGCTCGCGCCGCCGCGGATCGACTATGGTTCTATGCGCCAGCCGGGAAACTGAGCAGACGGACGCCGAACCGGCCAGTTCGACCGGTCCAGCGCGCCGCTCTGGTTAGCCGCGGTCGCCTACCCCGCGGCCGCCGTCGTTTTCATCGCTGCCGGCGCTGCCGCCAGCCGGGCTGCCACGATCGCCAACCCCGCGTGAGCCCCGATCACCGACTCCGCGCGAACCACGATCGCCAACGCCGCGGTCCTTGTTCTTCTCAGTTTTGCCAGGCTTGTCCATGAGTCGTCCTCCGGGTGTGCGATCCCTGTAGGTAAATTAACCGAAACCTATCGCATTGACCAAACGAATAAATCTGGGGTCGGCGCGGAGCGGATCGAGGGTCGGATCGACCTGCAGCTGGATCAGCCCCGAATCGAGCGCTGCATAGCCCGTTTCGAGCAAGGCCAGCGCCTCGTCCTTGCGGCCCCACTGGGTCATGATCTGCGCGCGCTGGTACAGGCTGTTGTCGCCGTCGCTGGCGGTCAGTTCGGCCAGCAGGCGCTCGGCCTCGGCGCTCTTGCCCTGCTTGATCGCCACCATGGTGAGCCCGGGGATACGAAACAGGTTGCTTTTTTCCTTGGCAAAACTTGCCGCCGCTGCGGCCAGATCGCCGCGCATCAGCTGCGCCATGCCCAGCGTCGACCAAGCGTTCGACATCTCGGGATTGAGTTTGAGCGCCTGCGCAATCGGCGCGGCAACCGCGGCGTAATTGCGCGCGCTGAACTCGACCAGGCCGATCTGGCGGAAGGCCCGCGCGTTGAGCGGATCGAGTTCGGCAGCGCGCTGGACCGCCGGGCGGGCGCTGTCGAAGCGGCCGCAGCGCGCCTCGAAATTGCCGAACCGGCTGAGGATATCGGCATCGCCGCGGGCCAGCTCGTAGGATATCCGGTAAGGTTGGCGCGCACCGCGCGCATCGAGTCGTCCGTCGATCAAGGCAAAACCCAATGTGGCCTGAGCAGCGGCGAGGTTGGGAGTGAGCTGGACCGCGTGGCGCGCGGTGGCGATGGCCTCATCGTACCGCGCCTTGCGCGCCGCGCCCTGATCGTACTGGTTGCCGAACACCACCAGCGTGCGCGCCAATGCAGCCTGCGCCAGCGCGAACTGGGCATCTTCGACCACTGCGGCGCGAAAGCTCTTGAGCGCCAACTCGTCGCTGTCGCGCCCGCTTTCCATCGCGAACTGATCCAGCCCGCGCAGATAGGCGTCGTAGGCGGCAAAGCTGTGGGTCCCGCCCAGTTCCTTGTTGCTGCCCTTGGCACCCTGCGCGGCCATCTGCCGGGTCAGCTCGCTCACCACGGCGGCGGCGATCTTTTCCTGTACGGCGAAGGCACTGCTCAGCTCGCTGTTGAAGCTCTGCGCCCAACGGCTGAACCCGCTGCGGCCTTCGATCAGTTCGACCGAGACGCGCACCTGGCTCGCATCGCGGCGCACCGTCCCTTCGAGCAGATAGGCGACATTGAGCGCACGCGAGATTGCACCCGCGTCCTGTTTTTCCTTGGCGACTTTGGCCGATGAGGTTTGCGCTGCCACCGCCAGCAAGCTCTCGGCGGCGAGCTGCGAGCGCACTTCGGCCGACAGGCCGTCGGAGAAATAATTGCCCTCGCTGTCCCCGCTGAGGTTGGCGAAAGGCAGCACCGCCACACTGTTGGCCTTGGCCCCGGAGGCGAGAATGCCGCTCCACCAAACGCCGCCAGCGGCGACCCCGGCCACAGCGAATCCGCCGCCGATCAGCGCACCCCGGCGGCTCACCCCGGGCGAGCGCAGCACGGTCACCGGGCGCTGCGCCGGGCCATCGTGCAGCGCCGCGATCGCCTGGAGCATCGCCGCCACGCCCGGATCGTGCGCGGCGCGGCGCGGGTTGACCTTGTAGGTCTGAAACTGGCGGAACCCCAATGGCGGCTTGCTGCCATCGACGCTGAGCGGAACCAGGCAGCCGCGGTCACGCCCGCGGGTCGCTTCGTCGTGGACCCAGTGCGAGGCGGTCGACTTGGCCGACCACAGCACCACCACCGCGCGCGCGCCCTCCAATGCCGCCTCGGTCGAGGTGGCAAAGCGCTCGCCCGGGCTGAGCATGCCGTCCCACCACACCGGATAACCCGCCGCCTCGATCGCGGCGATGATCGGGTGGACCAGCTTCAGATCCTCACGCGAGTAGCTGACGAAGACCGATGGCGCCGACGGCGCTGCGCCAGTGCTGTCAGTTGCCATCGTCTGAAGCCACTGTCTGGCGCATGCTGTCCCCGTTTGGCGGCCGCGTTGCACGGCGGGAGCCAGACATGATGCTATGCCCTTGGCAGGATTAGGGCAAGCACTTGCCCGTCTTGCGCAATCCGCGCCGACTTCCCATTTTGGGCGTCCTGGCGCACATTGCACTGTCGCCACTGCAATCAGGAGAGCTGCGATGAATTGGGGAGAAGCGATTTCTCTGGCCAAAGGCGCCGAAAACCCGCCGCCGCGCCGCGACGAGCGCAGCGAGGACGAGTGGCGCGCGGTGCTTTCGCCCGACCAATACGACGTGATGCGCCTCAAAGGGACCGAGCGGGCGTTCTCGAACGAGATGTGCAGCCTGTTCAAGCCCGGCCGCTATGCCTGCGCGGGCTGCGGCACGCCGCTGTTCGACAGCGCGACCAAGTTCGAAAGCGGCACCGGCTGGCCCAGCTTTTCCGAGCCGGTGGCCGAAGGCGTGGTCGGCTACCACCTTGATACCGGTTACGGGATGCAGCGGGTCGAGGCGGTCTGCAACGTCTGCGATGCGCATCTCGGCCACGTCTTCCCCGATGGTCCGCCGCCCAGCGGGCTGCGCTATTGTATGAACGCGGTATCATTGGAGAAGCTGGCTGACTGACGCGGCGGCCTTGAACACGGCAGCGTGGACGTTCGACAACAGCTTCCTGCGTGAGCTGCCGGGGCTGTTTACGCCGTGGCAGGCCGAAGTGCCCAAGGCCCCCAAACTGGTGCTGTTCAACGACGCGCTGGCCGCTCAGCTTGGCCTGCCCGGACGCGAGGCGGGTGGCGCGCAACTGGCGGAGTGGTATTCGGGCGCCGCTCCCGTGCCGGGCAGCGAACCCGCCGCGCTGGCTTATGCCGGGCACCAGTTCGGCCAGTTCAATCCCACCATGGGCGATGGCCGCGCGCTGCTGCTGGGCGAGATCGTCACGCCCGGCGGCGCGCGGTTCGACCTCCAGTTCAAGGGCTCAGGCCGCACGCCCTATTCGCGCGGCGGCGACGGAATGTGCGCATTGGGTCCGGCTCTGCGCGAATATCTGGTGTCTGAGGCGATGGCCGCGCTGGGCGTGCCGACCACCCGCAGCCTCGCAGTGGTCGCAACGGGTTCGGGGATCTGGCGCGAGCAGCCGCACCCGGCAGCGGTGCTGACCCGCGTCGCGGCCAGCCATCTGCGGATCGGCAGCTTCGAGTTCGCCGCCACGCATCAGGGGCGCGAAGCAGTTGAGCGGCTGTGCGACTATGCGCTGGCCCGGCACCACCCAGCGCTGCTGGATGCGCCCAACCGCCCGCTGGCGCTGCTCGGGGCGGTGGCCGAGGCGCAGGCGCGGCTGGTCGCGAAATGGATGGCGCTGGGCTTCGTCCACGGCGTGATGAACACCGACAATGTCACCATTTCGGGCGAGTCGATCGACTACGGCCCGTGCGCGTTTCTGGATACCTATTCTGCCGGTGAAGTGTTCAGCTCGATCGACCGGCAGGGCCGCTATGCTTACGGCCAGCAGCCTGTGGTGTGCCGCTGGAACCTCTACCAGCTTGCCTCGGCGTTGATCGAGGCGATCGCGGCGGCCGACGGGGCAGGCGTCGAAACCGCACGGGCGCTGCTCGAGGACTGGCCGCTGCGCTACCGCGCGCACTGGTTGCGCGAACTGCGCGCCAAGCTCGGGCTTGCGACCGAGCACGATGATGATGATGCGCTGGCGCAAGACCTGTTTTCGTTACTCGAAGGCCAGCAAGCCGATTTTACCATGACGTTCCGTGCGCTGGCGAGCGCCTTGACGCAAGGTTTTGACGTGTTCGCCGCGCAGCTGCTCGAGCCGGACAAATTGCAGCCGTGGTTTGCGCGCTGGCAGGGGCGTCTGGCGCTCGAACCGCTCGATCCGGCAGTTCGCGCGGCGGCGATGGACGCGGTCAATCCGCTCTATATCCCGCGCAATCAGCGGCTGGATGCCGCGCTCGGCGCTGCCGAGGCAGGGGACCTAGCGCCGTTCAGTGGCATGCTCGCGGCGGTCAGCCAGCCTAATGCGGCGCAGCCCGGCTGGGAGGATTATTCGGCAATTCCAGCAGATGGATCTCCGCATCACGTAACCTTTTGCGGAACCTGAGCGTATCTGGGGGTGAAGGAGTTTTTCTGATGGTCAAGAAGTCGATCCTCGCCGCCACTGCGGCGCTTATGCTCGCAGCCCCGATAGCTGCCCCTGCTGCTCCCGCGCCAAGCGAAACCATTGTTCTGGCCGGCGGGTGTTTCTGGGGCATGGAAGGGACATTCGAGCATGTGAAGGGCGTGACCAGCGTGGTCTCGGGCTATGCCGGCGGCAGCGCTGCGGATGCGACTTACGACCGGGTCAGCACCGAGCGCACCGGCCACGCCGAAGCGATCCGCGTGACCTTCGATCCCAGCAAAGTCTCGCTCGGCCAGATCATGCAGGTCTATTTCGTGGTGGCGCACGATTCGACCCAGAAGAACGGCCAGTATCCCGACGAAGGCCCGAGCTACCGCAGCGCCGTCTTCCCGCAGACCCCGGCGCAGAAAGCCTTCGTCGCGGCCTATATCAAGGGTCTCAACAGCCGTCCGCCCTTGCAGGGCCGGGTCGCGACGCGGATCGAGAGCGGGGGGTTCTACCCGGCCGAAGCCTATCACCAGGATTTCATGCGCAAGAACCCGACGCATGGTTACATCCAGCGCTGGGATGTCCCCCGGGTCAAGAAGCTGAAGGTGACGTATCCGGCGCTGTACCGCGACTGATGAGTGGCTTGGCGGCGGCTTGAATGGCACTGTCGAGCGGCGGGTTCCACCGCGCAAAGGCGCTCTTGGCGATCAGCCCGGCCGGCGGGAACAGCACTCCGCTGGTCTGGTAGTCGCTCGGCATCAGCGCTTTCGCGGCAAGGTTCGGGGTGGGGTACAATATCGTGTGCAGCACCCGCATCCCGGCCTGGCTTTGCAGCAGGTACTCGATGAACTGGTGCGCGTTACCGGCATTATCGGCATGCGCGGGAACGCATAGTCCGTCGCAGGTCAGCTCGCTGCCCTCGATCGGCATGACAAAACCGAGGTCGTTATCTTCGAGCATCACCTGCGCGATGTCGCCATTGAATTCGGCGACCAGATCGACCGCCTTGTTGAGCAGCAGGTCCTGCCCGTCATCGGCGTGGAACGCCTTGATCCGGGGCAGCTGGTTCTGGAGCAGCGTGGTGAGCAGCGGCACGTCGTCCAGCTCGATATCCTCAGGCCCCTTGCCCAGAGTGCGCGCGACGATCCCGTACAGTTCGGACGCATCGGCGGGCAGCGCGAACCGGCCGGCGAAGGCGGGATTGTCGCACAGGTCCTGCCAGCCCCTCGGCGGAACCGGCACTTTCGACTTGCGGTAGCCGATCCCGTAGACTTGCCAGGTGAAGGGCACCGAATAGATCAGTCCGCGATCATAGGGCGGATCGGCGAAGCGCGGATCGACATTGCGCAGGCTGGGCAGTCGGGCGTGGCTGAGCGGGGCGAGCAGATGCGCCGCGACCAGCCGTTCGGTCATCCGGTTTGAGGCCATCAGCACGTCGGGCACGCTGGTGCCGCCCCGCAACTGGGCGAACAAGGCATCCTCGCTGGCGATCACGCTGAGCGAGACATCGATCCCGGTTGCTGCGCGGAAATCGTCGAGCGTGGTTTCGCCCAGATAGTTTTCCAGGTTGGCGAAGTTGAGGCTGCCGCTTTCCCCGCAGCCACCCAGCGTCAGCGCAATCGCCGCGGTACCGAGCCCTTGCAGCGCGCGGCGGCGGGTGATTGCGGAAAGGGGCGAGGCGACCATAACCGCCTCCTAACCCGGCGCTAACGCCATGCAAACTGCTTCCGGCGGAGCGACTGTGGATGAAGCGGCGGCAATTGCAGGGCCTCGCTGCGAATGGCATAGACCGGCATGATGGACGAACAACTCGCCACCGACGACGATCTCGACTTGTCTGCGCCGCGCCGCACCAAAGTGGGCGTGGCGCTGCTCGTGATCGTGCTGCAGGTGCTGATAATCGCCGGACTGGTGCGCGCTTTCACTCCCGATTTCGCGGCCAAAGTGGTCGATACCGTGCTCAACACTTTCTCGGTCACCGTCACCACCCCGCCGATGCCCGAACCTTCGCCAAAAGCGCCGGAACCAGCGGGCAAAAGCGGCGCGGAGGGCAAGAAGGCGGTCCCGCGTGAAGTGGTCGCTCCGCCGGTCAAGCAGCCGATCGCCAAAGTTCCCGCGCCGCGTGCCTCCAGCACGGGCAGCGCCAATACCTCGGGCGCGGGCACGCAAGGCACCGGCACTGGCGCGGGTGGTCCCGGCAATGGCACCGGCAGCGGTAACGGCGGCGGCGGGACGGGCGGCGGCGCGGTGACCAAGGCGGTCAAGACCGCAGGCGACATCAACTCCGCGCGCGATTACCCGATCGCCACGCGCGACCTCAGAATCAACGATTATGTCGTTGTCGCGGTTACCGTAGGCGCAGACGGCCGTCCGACCGGCTGCCGCGTCGCGCGGCCGAGCAAGGATGCGCAGGCCAATGCGATCACCTGCCAGCTCGCGCTCAAGCGCTTCCGTTTCAAGCCTGCGACCGATGCCAGCGGCAAGCCGGTGGGGTCGGTCTATGGCTGGAAGCAATCGTGGTATTATTGACGCGCGGCCTGCGGCGTCCATAACCGCCCAAAGCATCCTGACCCGGAGAGTACCCCATGGCCACCACGCATCCCGTCCCGCCCGCATGGGCTGCCCGCGCCTATGTCGACGCGGCTGGTTATTCCGAAAAGGTCGCCGCCGCGCTGGAGCAGCCCGAAGCATTCTGGCGCGAGGAAAGTGCGCGGATCGACTGGATCAAGCCGTGGACCAAGCTGAGCCAATGTTCGTTCGATGAAGCCGACTTCGGGATCGAATGGTTCGCCGACGGCACGCTCAACGTCTCGGCCAACTGCCTCGACCGGCATCTGGCGACCCGCGGCGATCAGGTGGCGATCATCTGGGAAGGCGACGATGCCAGCCAGCAGCGCAAGCTGACCTACCGCGAACTGCACGGCGAAGTCTGCCGCATGGCCAATGCGCTCAAGGCCATGGGCGCCAAGCGCGGCGACCGGGTAACGATCTACCTGCCGATGATCCCCGAAGCGGCGATGGCGATGCTGGCCTGCACGCGGATTGGCGCGATCCATTCGATCGTGTTTGGCGGCTTCAGCCCAGAGGCGCTGGCGGGGCGGATTCAGGACTGCGATTCCAATCTGGTGATCACCGCCGACGCGGGGATGCGCGGCGGCAAGTTGGTGCCGCTCAAAGCCAACGTCGATGCCGCGCTGGAGCAGTGCCCGTCGGTCGGTGCAGTACTGGTGGTGCGCCATGTCGGCAACGATGCCGCCGTGGTCGACGGCCGCGATCACTGGTGGCACGCGTTGCGCGACGCGGTTTCGCCCGATTGCCCGTCAGAGGAAATGTCGGCCGAAGATCCGCTGTTCATCCTCTACACCTCGGGCAGCACCGGCCAGCCCAAGGGCGTGCTCCACACCACCGGCGGCTACCTCACCTGGGCCGCGATGACTCACCATTACGTATTCGATTACCGCCCGGGCGAGATCTACTGGTGCGCTGCCGACGTGGGCTGGGTCACTGGGCACTCGTATGTGGTCTATGGCCCGCTGGCCAACGGCGCGACTACGCTGATGTTCGAAGGCGTACCCAATTACCCGACGCACAGCCGCTTCTGGGAGATTGTCGACCGCCATCAGGTGGAGATCTTCTACGGCGCGCCGACTGCGCTGCGGGCCTTGATGCGTGAAGGCGATGCCTGGGTCACCGCGACCAGCCGCAAATCCTTGCGCCTGCTTGGCTCGGTCGGCGAACCGATCAATCCCGAGGCGTGGGAATGGTACTGGCGGGTGGTCGGCGGTGGCCGCTGCCCGATCGTCGATACCTATTGGCAGACCGAAACCGGCGCCTGCATGATGACCCCGCTGCCCGGCGCGCACGCGCTCAAGCCCGGCGCGGCGAGCTTTCCGATGTTCGGGGTGGTGCCGCAAATCGTCGACGGCGAGGGCGCGGTGCTGGAAGGACCGGCCGAGGGCAACCTGTGCATCACGCAAAGCTGGCCGGGCCAGATGCGCACCGTCTGGGGCGATCACGAGCGGTTCTTCCAGACCTATTTCACCACCTACAAGGGCAAGTATTTCACCGGCGACGGGTGCAAGCGCGACGCCGACGGATACTACTGGATCACCGGCCGGGTCGATGATGTGATCAACGTCTCGGGCCACCGCATGGGTACCGCCGAAGTCGAATCTGCGCTGGTTTCGCACGCCCAAGTCGCCGAGGCGGCGGTGGTTGGCTTCCCGCACGAGATCAAGGGGCAGGGCATCTACGCTTACGTCACGCTTAACGCCGGCGAAGACCCGTCAGACGCGGTGCGTGCCGACCTGGTCAAATGGGTCCGCAAGGAAATCGGCCCGATCGCGACCCCCGACGTAATCCACTTCGCCCCCGGCCTGCCCAAGACCCGCAGCGGCAAGATCATGCGGCGGATTTTGCGCAAGATCGCCGAGGGGGATGTAAGCAACCTGGGGGATACCAGCACGCTGGCCGATCCGGGCGTGGTCGATGTGCTGCTGAGCGAGGGGCGGTAATTGAACAAAGTCGATCCCCGGGAACATCCGGTCATCCTGAGCTTGTCGAAGGATTGCGTGTCCCCGTCCGAAAGTTGCGGCTATGCGTGAACGGTCGATTCGAGGAGATGGGCGGTGGCGTTTGGGGGTTAAGTAAAGTGTCACCGTAATCCAAAGTGTCACCGTAATCCTAATTTCGTAATTTCTCACCGTAATTTCGTAATTTTGATATCAACATGCACTTCGCGTGATTGGAGGCTGTGATGTTTGGATGGAAATCTAAATCTAAGTCCGAGCCCAAGGCCGACCCTCGAGGGCAGTATATCCGTGAAGGATTAAACGCCAATTTCTATCGCTTATGGGGTGAATTCCAGAGCAAGTACGTTCTTCCACTGAGGGAGGAAATGCTCGAGACTTTTAAAAAGGAACTTGCCACTGCGATTGATCAGCATGGCATAGACACCGTTAAACTCGAATGCGTTTATGACGATATGGATGCGACATGGGCCCTTGAGTTGAAACAAATGAAGTCACAGTTCCTCGAATATGAGGATCTAAGTAAATGGCTAGAAGTGATGGAACTGCTCAGTAGACGTGGCGAATGGTTGCAATGGATCGACGATCAATTTGATCATCACACATATCAGATTCGCACCCTTTCAATGGCTTATATAGGCGGCAGCGTCATCAATCACGGCCAGATACCTAATTCCAAGACACAATTCCGGGGACAAATAATTGGGGACAAATAATTCAATAATTCCAATACAATAATTCCAATAATTCCAATAATTCCGGGGACGCAATACTAATTAGCATCCGTCGCTCCTGCGCAAGCCACGCTGAGGTTTGATCCACAATACCACAATACGGTGACACTTCACTTAACCCCCAAACTCCGCCCCTTCACATCAACTGCCGCACATCCCTTGCATGGTGGATGATGCGGATTATCCAGACAGTGTCGCCATTGTAGTCATAAATGATGTGATGCCGCCTGTAGGCCAGATAGCGCACTGGCGGGCGAATTCCTGGGAAGACCGGCCCCGATTGCGGAAATTGCGCAAGCTGCTCGACCGCCGCCTGCAACCCACCGTGATAGCTGTTGGCGGTATCTTCGTCGAACTGCGCGGCACTCAAGGCGTAGACGTCGGCAAGATCGGCGCTCGCCGCGGGGCTGAAGGTGCTTTCAGCCATGCTTGGCGCGATTTTCGCGCTTGATGCTCTCGAATATCTCGGCGACCGGACGCGGATCGATTCCCGAGGCCCGCCCCTTGTCGATAGCCATCTGCAGCGCTGCCAGTTCCGCTTCTTCGTTTTGTACCCGGCGCATAATGTCGCGAACCAGATCGCTGGTGCTCGAATAACGGCCTTCGGCCACGCGTTTGTCGGCCCAATCCTTGAGGCCATCGGGGACTGAAATGTTCAACTGTGCCATGGAGCAAATATACGGTTTCGCGCAGAATTGTGCAAGACGGAAAATTGTTATCATGCTTCTGGAGTGCGTCCTTAGGCATTATTTGAGCAGCTTCTGCCCGTTTTTCTCGACCGCGCTGCGGATCATCGGTTCGAAGAATTTGAGCGCCAGCGGCAGGTCGACAATCACCGTCACGGCACTATCGCCCACTTCCACCGCGGCATCGACGCTGCTGCCCATCGCGGTGACTGCAAGGTTCATGCGGTCCTCCTCGGGCCAGGTCACCGCCACATCGGCCATGCCGCCGGGCATCATTCCAGCCAGATCGCCGCTGCGCGATTTGAGGCGGCGGCGGGCTTCGTCCTTGCCGAGGCGGTGCGGGATCGGCACGCGCATCAGGCGGGCGTCTCTTCGTGAGCAGCATCGCCGTACTTGTATTCGAGGTAGCGGGTCTTGATCGCGAGGTTGTCGAGCGCGCCGGCGGCGAGCTGGCGGGTGACGCTGTCGATCTCGGTGCTGATCGTCTGCAAGCCTTCGAGAAACTGTTTGGCGGGCGTGGTCCCGGCGCGCGCTTCATAGCGCAGGTGATCGGGGATCTTGCGGTAGCCGTCGATCATGTCGGGCAGGTGTTCACCCACCAGCTTGCGCACTTCGGCGGCCTGCGGGCTGGCCTGGTCGAGCCCGACCAGTTGCGCGCCCAGCGAATCCAGCTGCAGCCCGATGGTATCGACCAGCTTGACCGCCGGGGCGGGGAGCGCGCGGCGCTGGCTTTCGAGCCACAGTTCGGTCCGCCCGACCAGCGCCTTGACGTCCGGGCTGGCGGGATTGAGGTCAGCCCGGCTCGGTATCTTGAGCTTGGGATACTGGCCAAATAACCACACCGCTGCGACCGTCGCCGCAGCCCCGATCGCGAGCCCGGTAAAACCGATCCCGCTGATAATCCCGCCGATGATCGACAGCCCCAGCCAGATCCCGACCACCGCGAAGGCGATGTTGCGCAGCTTGCGCCCGAAATGCCCGCGCCGGATCTGGCGCGCGCCCTGCGGTATCGGGCGACGCCGTCCACCGGCGCGTTGATCGGCGAGCGATGACTTGGCCTGCTGCAGGATCAGGTCGGAATTGCGCGATTCGTCGGCCATCAGATCCTCTCCATTTTCGCGTTAGCGCAAATGGGGAGGTGGCAGTGCGAAGCACTGACGGAGGGGTTTCGGAGCGAGCCTCGATACCCCTCCGTCAGCCCTTGCAGGGCTGCCACCTCCCCGTTTGTCCTGCGGAAAAACGGAGAGGACCATGAGGCGCGAGTCACCTCTAGCCCTCCAGACTCAGCACGCTGGGGGTATCGTGCGCCAGCTTGGCCTGGTTCGATCCCTCGGCCCGCGCGATGTAGCCGCGCGATTTTTCGACCTCCGCGGTGAGCGTGGTGACGGTCTGCTTCATGCTTTCGAGCGCCTTGACCTTGAACGTATCGATGTTGTCCATCGTGTCGTAGATGTTCTGGAACGCGCGCTGCAGGACCTCGACCGGGATGGTCGAACTGGCCGCCTGTTCGTGGATCTTGCCGGTCTGGTCGCGCAGCAGGGTGCTGGTCGAATCGATGATCCCGGCGGTGGTCGAATTGAGCGCAGTGACCTGTTCGAGCACCAGCCGCTGGTTGGTCATCGCCTGCGCCACGGTCACTGCGGTACGCAGCGCCGCGACGGTGGTGGTGCTGGCGCGGTCGACGCCCTTGACCAGTTCGACGTTGTTCTTCTTGACCAGATCGAGCGCGAGGTAGCCCTGCACCGCCACCGCCATCTGGGTGAGCAGGTCCTGGGTGCGCTGGCGGACATAGAACAGCGCGGTTTCGCGCACGGCCTTGGCCTTGGCCGGATCGGCAACATCGAGATCGGCCGCTTTCTCTGCCAGCTTTTCATCCAAGGTCCGCGAAATGTGGATCATCTGCTCGAGGTTGCCCATCGCCTCCCACAGCTTCGACCGCTCGACGTCGATCGCGGCGTTGTCCATCAGCAGCTCGTCCTTGCCCGATCCGAGATGGGTGAGGATCGACTGGATGTGGCCCTGCGCCGATTGGTACGAGTTGAAGTAGCGCTTCATCCGGTTACCGAACGGGATGATACCGAGGAACTTGCGCCCCGAGGACAGCTTGCCGTTCTTGCCCGGATCGAGTTCCTCGACCGTGCGGCGCAGCTCGGCCAGATTCGCGCCGACCCCCATGTCCTTGTCCATCGCGCGCACCGGGCGGTCGAGGAAACGGTTCGACATGCCCGCTGCGGCCATGATTTCCTTGCGGCCCATGTTGGTGATCTGATCGACCTTCTTGCCGAATTCGGGTGAATTGGCGTCCGAAGAGATCAGGTCGTTGACGAACGCATCGACTTTCGCCTCAAGCTTCGACTTGTTGTCGTCGGACACCGGAACGAGGCCAATCGCCGCCTCGGGCGCGATCACCGGCACCGGATCGGGCGCGGTCAGCGTGATTGCGGGGGCAGCAGCGGTATCGGTCAGCGTTGAGGCCATCGATCGGGTCCGTATCCTTGGTTGCCTGGCCAATGTGGGATGCCTGGCCGGTTCTGCAAGCTGTATTATCAAGATAAGACAGAGCGGGCAAGGAAATGGTGCGGCCGGATCGAAAGGTCACACGAAGGTCACACCAAAACGCATTCGCAGCGGCATCCGATCGCGCACGCTGCAACGGCAGAGCAGAGTGGGTACCGATCGGTGCCGTCCGGGCAGCCTGCCAGAGGCCCGGCGTGTAGGAAAGCCGCTTGCGGCGGCCAGCAAGGGCAAGGGCGGCCAAGGCCAAGGCCAAGGATTGCGCTCACCGCTGCCGCGCGATAATGCGGGCTTACCGGGAACGAGCAACCTCCCGGTCAGGTTTTGGCCCAAGCGTTGCCTTTCACAGGTCTGCCTCTGCGGACGGAAAGGTACTTTGCGCGATGGCCACGGCTTCCCCAACCCCCACTTTTGGCGAACTCGTGCGGGTTTCCGCCCGCATCGGCTGCCTCAGCTTCGGCGGGCCGGTCGGGCAGATCGCGCTGATGCACCGCGAGATTGTCGAGCAGCGCGGGTGGGTCAGCGAGGAGCAGTATCTCCACGCGCTCAACCTCTGCCATCTGCTGCCCGGACCCGAGGCGCAGCAGCTCGCGGTGTGGATCGGGTGGAAGCTGCACGGGGTGAAGGGCGGGCTCGCGGCGGGGCTGCTGTTCGTGATCCCCGGCGCATTGGTGATCCTCGCGCTGTCGGTAATTTATGGCCTCGCCGCGCGGCTCGATTGGTTTGCAGCGCTGTTTCTGGGGATCAAGGCGGCGGTGCTGGCGATTGTCGTGCAGGCCTTGCTGCGCGTTGCGGGGCGAGCGCTTAATACGACTTTCAAACGCTGGGTCGCCGGGCTGGCCTTCGCCGGGCTGTTCGTGCTGGCGCTGCCATTTCCGCTGGTGGTCCTCGGCGCGGGGCTGGCAGGCGCGATCGTCGCGGCGCTGCGGCCCGACTGGCTTGCCTTGACGTCTGCGGGCGCACCGCCACAGTTCGCCCCGCGGCCATGGCGCACGAGCCTGGGCGCGGTGCTGATCGGCGGCGCGGTGTGGGCGGCACCGATGCTCGCGGTCTGGCTGACGCTCGGGCCGGAGCACGTGCTGTGGCAGATCGGCGTGTTCTTCTCCAAGCTCGCGGTGGTGACCTTCGGCGGGGCCTATGCGGTGCTGGCTTATATGGCGCAGCAGGCGGTCTCGGGGTTTGGCTGGCTGAGCGCGGGCGAGATGGCCGACGGGCTGGGGCTCGCGGAAACCACGCCCGGGCCGCTGATCATGGTCACGCAATTCGTCGGTTATCTCGCCGCGCTGCGCAGCCCCGGAACGCTCTCGCCGCTGGTTGCCGGGCTGCTCGGCGCGGGTCTGACCACCTGGGTCACCTTCGTGCCGTGCTTCGTGTGGATCTTCGCGCTCGCCCCGTGGATGGAGCGGCTTGAGCATGCCAAGCGGCTTAAAGGCGGGCTCGCCGCGATTACTGCGGCGGTGGTCGGAGTGATCGCCAACCTGTCGTTATGGTTCGCGCTCCACGTTCTATTTCGTGCGAGCGAGAAGGTGGCGCTGGGCGCGTGGCAGATCGAATTGCCGCGGCTGTCGAGCTTCGACTGGCGTGCGGCGCTATTGGCGGGACTCGCCGCGTTGCTGATTTTCCGAACGAAGTGGAGCATAATCCGCGTGCTTGGCGTAGCCGCGATCGGTGGACTGGTGCTGAGCCAGCTGGGCTGAATTCATAAAGGAGAAGGCTGATGACCAATCTTACTCGCCGAAATGCGCTGGTCGGTACCTTGGCAGTGACGGCCGCAGCCGGTGCCGCCCGCGCTGCGCCGGGCGGAGTGCCCGTGCGTGCAGCGGCCTCAGTCCGTGCTTTTGCTGGAACGCATGAAGTCAAGCCGCTCGAGTTCGATCCGGCCAAGCTTGACGGTCTTTCTGAAAAGCTGATCCGCTCGCACTGGGAGAACAATTATCAGGGCTCGGTCAAGGCGCTCAACATGATCGAAGGGCGTCTCTCGGGCGCAATGGCTGACAAGGACCTTCCGCCGGTGGTCTATGGCGGGCTCAAGCGCGAGGAATTGCACCGCACCGGGTCGGTGGTGCTGCACGAGTTCTATTTCGAGCAGTTTGGCGGAAATGGTCAGGCAGGCGGCCCCGTGGCAGCGGCGCTGGCTGCGAGTCACGGGTCCTACGCCAACTGGGAGGCCGAGTTCCGCCGCACCGCCCTGTCGCTCGCTGGCGGCTCGGGCTGGGCGATCCTCGCGTGGAACCGCCACACTGGTTCGTTGCACAATTACTGGGCGTGGGACCACACCAACGGCCCGGCAATGAGCACGCCGCTGCTGGTGCTCGATATGTACGAGCACGCCTTCCAGATGGATTACGGCGCTGCGGCCGCAAAATATGTCGACGCCTTCATGCGCAACATTGACTGGAAGGTGGTGGATGCCCGGTTCAAAGCGGCGGGGATCTGGTGAACCCTACGCCGCCAATTTAAACGGCTCGATCTCGCCCGACAGATACAGCTTCTTGGCTTTGGCGCGGCTGAGCTTGCCCGACGAGGTGCGCGGCAGGGTGCGCGGGGGGACCAGTTCGATCACGCAGTTCATGCCGGTGATCGAACGGACCTTGTCGCGGATCTGGTCGTGCAGCTTGATCCGTTCCACCGGATCGGAGACGCGGCAGTGGACCAGCACGGCGGGCACTTCCTCGCCGCTTTCGGTCTCGACCGAGAAGGCCGCGATGTCGCCCTGGTGGAAGCCGGGCAGCTGTTCGACCGCCCATTCGATATCCTGCGGCCAGTGGTTCTTGCCGTTGATGATGATCATGTCTTTGGCCCGGCCGACGATGAACAGGTAGCCATCGACCAGATAGCCCATGTCGCCGGTGTCGAGCCAGCCGTCGACCAGGCAATCGGCGGTCGAGGCGGGATCGCGGAAGTAGGAATGCATCACGCTCGGGCCCTTGCACCAGACTTTGCCGATGTGGTGATCGGGCAGTGCGTGGCCGCTTTCGCCGCGCACTTCGATGACCATGTCCTTGACCGCCTTGCCGCAGTTGACGATTGCCCGGTAGCGGGCTGGGCGGGATAGATCGCGCGGGGTGCCCGACAGGCGCTCTTCCTCGACCAGTTCGACCCGGATGCCTTCGCCCGGCGGCATGATCGTTACCGCCAGGGTAGCTTCGGCAAGGCCGTAGCTGGGCAGGAAGGCGCTGGCTTTGAACCCGGCCCCGGCAAAGGCGTTGACGAAGCCCTGCATCACGTCGGGGCGGATCATGTCGGCGCCGTTACCCGCGACCCGCCAGCGCGACAGGTCGAAGCGTTCGCCGACATGGCTCTGGCTCGAGATGCGGCGGGCGCAGATGTCGTAGCCGAACGTCGGCGAGTAGCTCAGCGTGGTGCCGGGATTGCGGCTGATCAGGTCAAGCCAGGCGAGCGGCCGCCGCGCGAAATCCTCGGTCTTGAGATAATCAGCCGACATCTGGTTGGCGATCGGCGAGAGGAAGCAGCCGACCAGCCCCATGTCGTGATACCACGGCAGCCACGAAACGCAGCGGTCGCCGTCGATCAGATGCATCCCTTCGCCATGGCCAGCGAGGTTGTTGAGCAGCGAGGCGTGCGTCACCGCGACGCCGTGCGGGAAACGGGTCGAGCCGCTCGAATACTGGAGGTAGCAGATGTCGTCGGTGTGCGCGGCGGGGAGCGCGGTTTCTGGGGCATCCTGCTCGGCGAACTGCTCCCAGGCGATCCCCTCGCAGCCCTGCCGCGCCGCGGCGGCACCGGCCATTTCGGCGATTTCGGCGGGGTAAAACAGGAGTTTGGGGTCGCTTGACTGCAATTGCACCCCCAGCTGGTCGATATAGCTGTCCTTGCCGCCGAAGCTGGTCGGCAGCGGCAGCGGCACCGGCCACGCCCCGGCATAGATGCAGCCGCAAAACAGCGCCGCAAATTCCGGCCCGGTTTCGGCGACCAGCGCGATCCGGTCGTCCTTTTTGACCCCGTGCGCGATCAGGCGGCGCGCGGCGACCAGTGCTTCATCGCGCAGTTCGCTGAACGGGTAGGGCCGCACCAGGTTGCCGCGCGGATCGTGGAAATTGAGGCCGCGCTTTCCGCTCGCTGCATAGTCGAGCGCTTCGCCGAACGTGGCAAAAGTCGACAGCCGGCGTGGCAGGCCGTCGTGGTTGGGGGTAGGAACAAGAGTTCCAGCGGCGTCGATCACTAGCGTGGCGGCGTCGGTCATTGTTAAAACCCGTTTCTTATCAATGCGTGAGGCCAGATTTTCCGATCCCGCGCATCCCCAAGCGTTCACAGACCCCGCATGGCGCCTGCACTGGCCTATTCCATTTGCCGGGGACTGTGGCACGAATAAGGCCATGGTAACCAAATCCGGGACTTATCAACGCAAGGAAAAGCGGCCGCCCAAGCCGCTCGACCCGCGGCGGTTGAACGATCTGGCGCTGCATTATGTCGCACGGTTTGCCACCAGCGCGGCCAAGCTCGAGGACTATCTGCGGCGAAAATTGCGCGAGCGCGGATGGGACGGGGAGGACGATCCGGACCTTGCCGGCCTTGTCGGCAAATTTGTCGCGGCTGGATACATCGACGACGAGGCTTATGCCCGCGCCAAAAGCGGCGCATTGCTGCGCCGCGGTTTTGGCAATCGGCGGATCGGGCAGGCGCTGAGCGCGGCCGGGATTGCCGAGGAGATCCGCACCGAAGTCCGCGCCGGCGAGGCCGCCGAGCGCCGCGCCGCGCTGGCGCTGGCTGCCAAACGCCGGTTCGGACCGTTCGGCGGTGCCGAGCTCGACCGGACCGCACGCGACAAGCAGATCGCGGCCATGCTGCGCGCCGGGCATTCGTTTGACACCGCGCGGGCTCTGGTCACGGCGGGCGACGTCAAGGCGGCGCAGGACTGGGCAGGATCTGACGAAGGGGACGACGAATGAAGCGCAGCCTGATCTTTGCGGCGGCGCTTGCCGTCTGTCTGCCCGGGTGCAAGGGGCCAGCGGGGTCGTCGGGCGCGGCCCAGGTCGTGCATCCCGAATCGGGGCTCGCGGTGATTCCGCTGACGATCACGCACGCCGGGCAGCAGCACCGCTTCAAGGTCGAACTGGCCAAAAGCGCCAAGGACCAGGAAAGCGGGCTGATGTTCCGCACCAGACTGGGCGCGGACGAGGGGATGCTGTTCCCGATGGAGCCGCCGCTTCCGGCGAGCTTCTGGATGCGCAACACCGTCATCCCGCTCGACCTGCTGTTCATCGCTCCCGGTGGGCGGATCGCCAACATCGCGGCCAATGCCAAGCCCTACGACGAAACCCGACTTTCTTCGGCCGGCCCGGTCGAAGCGGTGCTCGAACTCCCCGGCGGGCGCGCGGCTGCGCTGGGAATCGTGCCGGGCGACGCGGTGACTTGGTAGCGGACCACTTGCATGCGGGCAGGGTTAAGCGCTAACGCGCTGGCTATGGGAATCCTCGGCAAGATCTTCACCTGGTGGGACGGCGCCACGATCGGCACGCTGTTCAACTCCGCCCTCAAGGGTGAGAAGGTGGGCAGCGATGCCGCTGGCAATACTTACTTCCGCGCCAAAAAGCCGTTCGGCAAAGGCCACCCGTTCGCCGGGCAGGAACGCCGCTGGGTGATCTACAACGGGGCCAACGATGCCAGCCGGGTTCCGGCGGAATGGCACGGCTGGCTGCACGGCGCCTTTGCGGGCGGCGAGGTGCCCGAAAGCAATCTGCCCGCGCCGCGCATCTGGGAAGTCGATTACACCCCCAATGCCACCGGCACCGGCGCAGCCTATCGCCCGGCCGGAGCGCTCGAACGTGGCGGCAAGCGCGCGGCTGCTACAGGTGACTACGAATCATGGACACCGGACGCCTGAACCCGATGCGTGCTGCGCAACAGTTCCGGTTGGTCGCGCCCTTCGCGGCGCTGATGCTGTTGTCAGCCTGCAACCGCGGCTCGAACGACGCCGCCGAAGCGGTCGCCACCGAAGTGCCCAAATCGTTCAACAGCCCCGGCGCCAGCGCGCAGGTGGTCGAAAGCGAATACGGCACCCCGGTCAAGGACCGCGTCGCCACAGTGGGCCTGCTTAACAAGCGCAACAACCTGACCCAGGATGTGGTCTTGAAAGTGGGCGAGGCCAAGCGGATCGGCAACGTGATCGTCAAGCTGGCGACTTGCGAACGCTCGTTGCCGTGGGAAAGTCCGCCCGAAACCGGCGCCTTCGTGCAGGTCTTCGTCGAAGAGCGCGAACGCGCCGACCAGCCGCTCACTTGGCGCAAGGTCTTCTCGGGCTGGCTGTTCAAGAATTCACCGGCGTTAAGCGTGGTCCAGCACCCGATTTACGACGTCTGGGTCAAGGACTGCGCGATGAAGTTCCCGGGCGAGGAGGACAGTCCCGCCGCTGCCGCAGCTTCGAGCAGCGCGGCAAAGCCGGCCGGCAGCGCGGCGCCAGCGGCCAAGCCCTCGGCTGCGCCGACGCCGACATCGTCGCCCAGCGCCAAGCCCTCGCCCAAACCTTCGCCAACACCCAGCCCGGCCCGCTGAGCCGCGCGCAGCAGGTCGAGGTATTCGGCCTGGCTGATTTCAGCCGCGCCCATCGAGGCGAGGTGTCCGGTCATGAACTGACAGTCGAGCAGCTCGCCGCCCGCCCGGCGCAGCGCTGCCACCAGCCAGGCCAGCGCGACCTTGGAGGCATCGGCCGCCCGGCTGAACATCGATTCGCCGCAGAACACGCGGTCGAAGCCGACGCCGTAGAGCCCGCCCAGTAGCGCGCCACCCTGCCAGCATTCGATCGAGTGCGCCTGGCCCGCTTCGTGGAGCGCGATGTAGCTGCGCGCGATCCGGCTGCTGATCCAGGTCTCGCCCGTATCGCGGCGCGGGCCGGCACAGGCTTCGATCACCGCGGCAAAAGCCTGGTTGCAGGTGACCTCGTAAGTCCCGCGGCGCAGCACCTTGGCCAGCGAATGCGAGCAGTGGAAGCCCTCCAGCGGCAGCACCGCGCGGCGGCGCGGCTCGACCCAGAACACTTCGGGATCGTCGCGCGCGTCGGCCATCGGGAAAATACCGCTGCGATAGGCCAGCAGCAACAGCGCGGGATCGATCGGGGGCGGGGCGGCGGGAGCGTGCATCGCGATTCTTCATATGGACCTATGCAGATCGCTTGTCATGATGCAGTCTTGCGGATAGAGGCACCCCCGCCTGCAGGAGCGTAGCTCAGTTGGTAGAGCATCGGTCTCCAAAACCGAGGGCCGTGGGTTCGAGTCCCCCCGCTCCTGCCAGGCATTCCACCCAAGATGTGGCGCACCATGACGGCTGAAACGATCGCATCGCCGCCCGCTACGTTGCTTTTGCGGCTGCGCCGGTTCCTGCTCGATCCGCCCGCGCCGCGCGAAGGGCTGGGGCTCGGGCTGTTCTTCACGCTGCTCGCCAGCTTGCCGTTCCTGATGACGCCGTACCCGCAGATGGTCGATTATCCGGCGCATCTGGCGCGCTTCCACGTGATGCTGACCCGCGACCAGAGCCCGTTCCTGCAGCAGTTTTACGGGTTCGAATGGCACTGGATGGGCAACCTGGGCGCGGACCTTCTGATCCGGCCATTGTCGCACCTGATGCCGCTTGAAACGGCTGGCTGGCTGATCGCCGCCGCGATCCCGCCGCTGACCGCGCTGGGGATCATGGCGGTGCAATGGACTTTGCGCGGACGCATCGGCCTCGCCTCGATGCTCGCCTTTGCGTTCGTCTGGTCGCCGTCGATGCTGCTCGGGTTCCTCAATTTCGGGCTCGCGCAAGCAATGGCGCTGTTCGCCTTTGCGCTGTGGGTGCGGCTGGAGGGCAAGAGCTGGCGCGCCCCGTTGTTTATCCCGATCGGGCTGGTGGTGTGGCTGGCGCACGTTTCGGGCTGGGGCATCCTCGGGCTGATGGTGTTCGGCTACGAATGGCACAAGGACCGCTCGTGGCGGGCGTTCATCGCCCCGTGGCCGCTGTTTTTCCCGCTGCTCGCGTTGCTCGCCGGCGGCACCGTCGGCAAGCCGCCAAGCTATGGCCCGCGCCCGGAAATCTACAAATGGGCAATCTGGAAGCAGGCGATGCGCGGCACGCTGCAATGGTTCGACTATGCCAATGCGGCGATTATCTGCGCGATGCTGGCGGTGTCGATCGCGTTCCGCCGGTGGGACTGGCGGCTGGGCTGGGCGGCGCTGCTGATGCTGGCGGCCTCGCTGGCGATGCCGCGCCATATCTTCGGCGGCGATCTGGTCGATGCGCGAATGATTTCGGCGGGGCTGATGGTCGGGGCGCTGTCGCTCGCCTGGAAAGCGCCGCGCTGGGTGGTGATGGCGGCGACGCTGCTGTTCATCGGGCGGCTCGGCTACACCGCGATGGACTGGCGGCGCGACAGCCGCGCGACGGTGGAGATGCTGACCGCGCTCGATGGTCTCCCGAAGGGCGCCAGAATCGCGAGCTACATGGTCACCGAACGCAACGAATGGGGCTTCAACAGCCAGGAACACATCTGCGGCTATGCGGTGGTGCGGCTCGATGCGATGATCAATTGCAATTTCGCGCTGCCCGGCATCCACATGCTCACGATCAAGGAAGACAGCGCCTATTTCCGCGATCCGTTCCACCGCCTCAACCACCGTGCGGGCAAGCCGATCGATACCTATTACTATGAGCCCGCGCTGCACGCCGACTGGTTCTGGTACATGGGCCAGCAAGACCCGGTGCGGCTGCCGTACGGCTTCGTCCAGGTCCGCCGCGGGCACCACTGGATTCTGGCGCGGCGGGTGATTCCTGCGGATGAGTTGTAGGACCTGCCGGATGCCAGGTCCGCACCGGCGTGACCCGGAACAGAACCACCGTCTTGCAAATCCCCCGCCGCATAGCTAAGTGCCGCCGTGTCTTCCGACACAAGGAGAATCAGTCGCCCCTCCGGCCCAGCTGCCTGGCAGCCGCCGGGCGGCGCTATCCCCTTGGCGCAAGACACGAGGAATTTGGTTCTAACGACGCGAGTGACAGGCCCATGGCGAAGTTCAACCCCGGCGAATTTGTCCGTCAGGTTCAGGCAGAAGGCAAGAAGGTCGTCTGGCCCTCGCGCCAGGAAACCACCACCACCGCGATCTTCGTCGGCATCATGATGGCTGTGCTGGCGCTGTTCTTCCTCGGTATCGATACGATCTTCGGCAAGATCGTGCAGTTCCTCCTCTCGCTGGCCTGACGGTCGGGCGGGGCAAGCTAGAGACACGTCACATATGGCTCGCTGGTATATCATCCACGCTTATTCGGGTTTTGAGGGCAAGGTCCGGGATTCGATCCTGTCCGAGGCGCAGCGCATGGGGCTCGAAGCCCTGGTCGAAGCGGTCGAGGTTCCCTCCGAGACGATCACCGAGGTCAAGCGCGGCAAGAAGGTTCAGGTCGAACGCAAGACCATGCCGGGTTATGTGCTGGCCAAGCTGGGGCTCAACGACGACGTTTATCACCTCGTCAAGAACACCCCCAAGGTCACCGGCTTCCTCGGCCCCAATGGCAAGCCGCAGCCGATCACCGACCGCGAGGCGGCCCGTTATTTCGGCGCGCGCGATGCTGCCGCGGCCGAGCCCAAGAAGCACGTCAGCGTCGATTACGAGATCGGCGATGCGGTCAAGGTGCTCGACGGCCCGTTCAACACCTTCACCGGCACCGTCGAGGAACTCGATTTCGACAAGAACCGGGTCAAGGTTTCGGTGTCGATCTTCGGGCGTGCAACGCCGGTGGAACTCGACTTCGAGCATGTCGAACTGATCAAGTAAGCGCGGGCAGCGCGGACCCCGCTCTGCCGCCTACTTCTTCTTTTTGCCCGCACCCTTGCGCAGCGCGGCAAGGCCAGCTTCAAGCGCGGCTTCGTGCGCCAGCGTGGCCAGTTCCTGATCGAGCGTGACCGCTTTGCCGGCGGCATAGTCGATCCGCTTTTCGAGGCTGGCAAAACGGTCCATCAGCGCGTCGGTCTTGCCGCGCGCGGCGGCAGCCGAGGCCGGGGTGGGTGAAGCTTGCGACAGCACCTTCAGCAACCGCACTTTGGTTTCGCCGTGCTTGGCTTCAAGCTGCGCCACGCTGGCGCGCAACCCAGCGGCCTCATCGCGGGCGGCACCCGCAGCTTCGCGCTGCGCCTCGGCGGCGTCGCGCGCCGCATTGCGCTCAGCCAAGGCCCCGCGCGCCAGGTCTTCGCGGCCGCGCGACATGGCGAGCTTGGCCTTGTCGGCCCAGGTCTGCGCCGCGGCATCGAACCGCTCGGATTCCAGGGTAAACCGGTCGGCACTGCGATCGAGCCCGGCAGCGTCGCGGGTCAGTTCGATCACCGCTTCCTCCAGCTCCGCCATCAGCAATTTGAGCATCTTGGCCGGGTTCACCGCCTTGTCGATTAGGCTATTGAGGTTGCTCGACGCCAGTTCCTTGGCGCGGACGGCGAGTTCGAACATCGGTTGGTCCCCTGCGGCAGGATTGCCGCTGCGGCGCTATCCTATGGCGCTTCAGAATTTGCGCAATCCGGTTTGCCGCCGTTTCCGCTTCACATTTGCCCCCGGGCGCTTTATGGGCGCGCGCTTGCGGCAGGCATTCCTGCGGCAAATCCCCGTGGAAGGCTGTGTTCGCACGGCTGTCTGACCACTTACTCTGCGGCCTTTGCGCAAAACATGCAAAGCACCAACAGGACGAAAGGAGGCCCCCCGTGGCCAAGAAGATTGAAGGCTATATCAAGTTGCAGGTGCCCGCGGGCAAAGCAACACCATCCCCGCCAATCGGTCCGGCGCTGGGTCAGCGCGGCGTCAACATCATGGAATTCTGCAAGGCGTTCAACGCCGCCACGCAGGACCTTGAAACCAGCATGCCGATCCCCACGATCATCACCGTCTATGCCGACCGCAGCTTTACCTTCGTGACCAAGACCCCGCCGGCATCGTTTCTGATCAAGAAGGCCGCCGGGCTCAAGTCGGGTTCGAAGGAGCCGGGCAAGATTTCGGGCGGCACAATCACCCGCGCGCAGCTGACTGAAATTGCGCAAACCAAGTTTGCCGATCTTTCGGCCAACTCGATCGAACAAGCGACCAAGATCATCGAGGGCTCGGCCCGTTCGATGGGTCTCACCGTGGTGGAGGGCTAAGCACATGGCACAGTCGAAGAAAGCCAAGATGCTGACTGAAAAGCTCGGCGATAACCAGCAGCTCTATGGCGTCGCCGATGCGATCCAGCTGCTCAAGGACCTCAAGACCACCAAGTTCGATGAGGGCTTTGAAATTGCGCTCAACCTGGGCGTCGATCCGCGCCACGCCGACCAGATGGTCCGCGGCATGGTCGTGCTGCCTTCGGGCACCGGCAAGGACGTCAAGGTTGCGGTGTTCGCGCGCGGTGAAAACGCCGAAAAGGCGCTCGCTGCCGGAGCCGACAAGGTTGGCGCCGAAGACCTGCTCGAAGACATGCAGGCCGGTAACCTCGATTATGGCCGCGTGATCGCCACGCCGGACATGATGGGTGTGGTCGGCCGGCTCGGCAAGGTGCTGGGTCCCAAGGGCCTGATGCCGAACCCGAAGCTGGGCACCGTCACCCCGAACGTCGCCGAAGCGGTCAAGGCAGCCAAGGGCGGCCAGATCGAATTCCGCGTCGAAAAGGCCGGGATCATCCACGGCGGGATCGGCAAGCTGTCATTCTCGAACGACCAGCTCAAGGCCAACTTCGACGCGTTCCTCGACGCGATCGTCAAGGCCAAGCCAGCCGGCGCCAAAGGCAAATACCTGCAGAAGGTATCGGTCAGCTCGTCGATGGGCCCCGGCCTGAAGATCGACGTAGCGGCGATCCAGGGGGCGTAAGCACTCGGGCTAGCATAACAAAAGGGCCGGGGAAGCAGACGCTTCCCCGGCCCTTTTTGTTTGTACGGTGTGCCATTTGCGAGCTTATGAGCAACGACAGCTTTCGACCCGATTGCGGACGTGGGGCAATCAAGACATATTGGTAGCATGCTGACCCTTCGGTCGAAAACGCTTGTCTTCCCTGTGGCCGCGCTCGTGTTGATCGGCGCATCGTCAGACGCACCCACACGCATTAAGACCAAGGATTGGATCTCTCCCCCGTCATCGGAAACCGTCGCTGCGTGTGCGCCGAGGCAAACGGACGTGGATCTATCAGGTGGCGTGAGCCTTACATGCAGGGTCAACAGAGCGGGCTTACTTGATCGATGCACAGCCACGGGCGAGCCTGCCCAACGTGAATGGGCTCTTTGCCTATCCCGCGAGCTAAGAGTGAAGCGCCATCTAATCGGTAAGAATGTGGTGATTCCGATCCGCCAGCTAGATGCGGCCTCGTAAGCTTTGTCCGCTTTCCACCCCAAAGCCGCCCTTCGGCACGTCGAATAGATGTGCACCTTCAAAACGTCGATCAGGCCGCCGACCGGTCAAACAACTCGATCGAGGCCTCGGGCAGCGCGATCCCGGCGTCGCTGCCGCCCATCCACACCACCCACCCGGTCATCGCGGGGAAGCCTTCCAACGCGAGGTCGATCTGGGCGCCGATTTCCGCCGTTGCGGGCAGACCGCCGACCTTGATCCCGCTGGGCGAGACGTTGAGCACGCGGACGTTCTCGCCGCCGATGGCCAGCGCGGTGCCTTCGGGGATGGCATCGGCGTAGCGGCGCTCGGCGCGGTGATCGGCGTTGCGGGTGACCGCGCGGTTGATCCGCCCGGACATGCCGAGCCCCGAGGGCCGCTTGCGGCGCTGGAGCGGCGAATGGTCGGTTGCGGCGATCCCGGCGACGATCTGCTCGCGCCGCGACAGCAGCGGATCGAGGCTGGCGCCAGAGTTGTCGAGCGCGGCGGCAGCGTGGCTACCGGGGGCCGGCATGAAGCGCGCGGCGACTGTCTCGCACTGGGATTAACCCGCGTGGTTAAGTTAAAGTTACGCAGGCGCGCGATCCGCCTCGCGGTGACGCCAAATTACTTCAAGTTGTCAGAAGTATAGCATTCAAGAACATAGGCCAGCGCGCGCCCATCGGGCAGCCGCAACAGCGCCCGGTGCGCCGAAATCGTATTCGCCGGGCAATCGCGCGGGGGCTTGGACAGAATTTCCAGTGGCTCGCGCTGGTAGTGCAAGGGCGCGGCGATCTTGCCGAACGGAATGTGCGAAGCGGCCAGCGCGGCGTTCATTTCTGCGGTCAGGCGGCCCGGAACATACCAGTTATGCGCCGAGGACAGCATGTGGCCGCCGCAAGTCAGTTCGACATGGCGATAGCCGAGCGGCTCCTTCGGCCCCACCCCCAGCAGGCGGCGCAGGCCCTTGGGCGGCTTGGCCGGAGTTCCGCTGACCGGGCGCGCCACGATCTGCGCCGGGCGAGCGATCCCGCGCGCCTCGCACCAGGTGGACAAGGCCTCGGTCGCGCTGTCGTGCGCGGCGAGCGTCGCTTCGAATGCGGCGCGCTGCGATGATTGAGCAGGGGCGATGGCGGCAAACGCAAATGCGCTCATGGTAAAGGCAGCTTTGGCAACGGCTTCAAACCCCACCCGGCACGGCCTCGCGGCCAAGCGCGCGCAAACCGATGACCAGTGCCTCGCAGCAGTCCTCAAGCTTGGCCGCGTCGACCGATCGAACCACGAAATTCGCGCCGACCTTGCCCTCCCGGAAAAACGGATAGCTGCCGATCACGCAACCGTCGTGCGCGCGTTCGGTTTCGCGCAACAGGTCGGCGACTTCGCTTTCGGCGGCCCAGCTGCCGACGGTCTGGCTGAGCAGCGGCAACCCGCCCTCGAGCGCGCCGGTCAGCGCATCGAGCATCCCTGCGGTGATCGAGGGGACCCCGGCCATCAGGAACACGTTGCCGATCTGGATACCGGGCGCACCGGACATGCGGTTGGGGATGAGCTCGGCGCCATCGGGCACCCGCGCCATCCGCAGCCGGGCCTCGTTGAGCCCGCCGCGGGTTTCGTAATAGCGTTCGAGAATCGCGCGGGCTTCGGGGTGGATCACCACCTCGACCCCGAGCGCCTCGGCCACCGCATCGACGGTGATGTCATCGTGGGTGGGGCCGATCCCGCCGGTGGTGAACAGGTAGTCATTGCGTGCGCGCAGCGCGTTGACCGCCTCGACAATCGCAGCGGTATCGTCGGCCACGACGCGCACTTCGGCGAGCCGGATGCCTTGCACCCCCAGCCACGAAGCGACCTGCGCAATGTTCTTGTCCTGGGTGCGGCCCGAGAGAATCTCGTCGCCAATCACCAGCAGCGCGGCTTTCCAGATGCGGGGGGTGGTGGTCATTCGGGTGGGTTAGTTGAAAGCGCTCTGGTGGGCAATTGGTTCGCGCAAAGACCGCAAAGGCCGCAAAGAAAATGGGCATTGCGGCGCAGCCGCAGTCTGTCCTGATCGACTCCCAAAACTAGCCTGCGGCGCAAAACAACTCTGCGGTCTTTGCGGCCTTTGCGCGAACTCTCTCTTGATCCTGCGCCTCTGCGCGAACTCCTTTTTGACTAACCCCCGACCAGTTCCCGCGCCCGCACAAATTCCAGCACGCCATCGTCGATCGGAGCTTGCCGCATGTCGATCCGGTCCTTGCGGTATTCCTGGTTGAGCCGCCACGGCAGCGTGGCCGCGTTCTTGGGCATCTGGTCCTTGCCGCGCTGGATATAGCCTGAGGAGAAATCGAAAATGTCGTCAATCTCGGGCTCGGCTCCGCTGGCCATCGCCGGGGTCGCCGCAACCGCGCCGTAAGCGTCCATCTGGCGGAGCAGCCGCGTGATATACTGCGCGACGATATCGACCCGCAGCGTCCAGCTGGCGTTGAGATAGCCGAACACCCCGGCCAGATTTGGCACGTTCGAGAACATGCAGTTGCGGTAGAAATAGTGCTGGCTGAAATCGATCGGCTGGCCGTCGACGCTCATCGCGATTTTGCCGGCAAAGCTCATTGTCAGGCCGGTGGCGGTGACGATGATGTCGGCGTCGAGGTGCTTGCCCGAATTGAGCTTGATCCCGGTCTCGTCGAAGCTGTCGATCTGGTCGGTGACAACCCCGGCCTTGCCCGCTTTGATCGCCTCGAAGAAATCGGCGTCGGGCACCAGGCACAGCCGCTGGTCCCACGGGTTGTAGGGCGGGGTGAACGCCTGTTCGTCGTAGTGCTCCCCAAGGTGGCCTTGCACTTGCTTGGTCAGGAACGCCTTGGCCTTTTCGGGCTGGGTCCGCGCGCGCTTGAACATCAGATCACCCAGGAAAATGTTCTTGGCGCGGGTCAGCCGATAGGCGAGCCCTTCGGGCAGCACCTTGCGCAAGGCGTTGGCGAAGGCGTCCTTGGACGGGCGACTGGCCATCCAGGTCGGGGTACGCTGAAGCATGGTGACATGTTCGGCGCCGTTTTGGGCCATGGCGGGGACGATCGTCACTGCCGTGGCACCCGAACCGATCACGACAACCTTTTTGCCCGCATAGTCGAGGTCGTTCGGCCAGAACTGCGGATGGAGCACCTGGCCCTTGAACGTGTCGCGCCCGGCGAAACCGGCGTCATAGGGGCTGTCATAATCATAGTAGCCCGAACCGAGGAACAGGAAGCGCCCGCGCAGCAATTGCGTGGTGCCGTCGGCGGCTTCGGTGGTGACCGACCAGCACGCGGTCTTGCTGTCCCATTCGGCCGAGACGACCTTGCGCCCGAACTGCATGTCCTTGGCGAGATCATACTTGGCGGTGATCATGTTCAGGTAATCGAGGATCGAGGGGCCGTCGGCGATCGCCTTTTCGTGAGTCCACGGTTCGAACGAAAAGCCCAGCGTGTGCATGTCGCTGTCCGAGCGGATGCCGGGGTAGCGGAACAGATCCCAGGTCCCGCCAAGATTGTCGCGGCGTTCGAGCACCGCGATGGACTTGCCCGGGCAATCGCGCTTCATGTGCACCGCCATGCCGATCCCCGAGATTCCGGCTCCGATGATGATCATGTCGAGGATTGGGGCAGGCCCAGAGGACGCGATCGTGACCATGTTCATGTGCAAAGCTCCCGGTCGCTGACACTGCGGTCAGCATTAACCGCCCGCTTAACAAATCCTGTGGCTTATTGCCAGTCCTGCATCACTTTGCCACATGCAGCCGATGTCGATCATTGCCGCCCGCCGCTATGCCAGCGGAAAACCCAAGAAGGAACCGCTCGTCATCGACGGGTTGGAGCATGTGCTGCCGAAGGGCACGCAGTTCGACTGGGTCGGGCTGAACGATCCTACGGCCAAGGAAATCGAGCTGGTGCGCACCCAGTTCGGCCTGCACCCGCTGGCGATCGAGGATGCGGTCAACCCCCAGCAGATCCCCAAAATCGAGATCTACGGCCAACACCTCTTCATCGTCGCGCGTACCGCGGCGATCGAAGAGGGCGAGAACATCTGCTACGGGCAGACCGCGATCTTCCTTGGCAGCAATTTCCTGGTGACGGTGCGGATTGGCTCGACCCGCGCGCACAATGATCTGCGGGCGCGGCTGGAAAGCGTGCCCGAACGGCTCGCCGAAGGGCCCGACTACGCCGCGCACGCGATCCTAGATTTCATCGTCGATGGCTATCTGCCGGTGATCGAACGGCTGGAGGAAGGCGTGCAGGTGCTGGAAGAACGGGCGATCGACGTCTTCCCCGAACCTTCGACGATCCGCCGGATTTTCCGGTTGCGGCGCCAGTTCCGCCGGTTTGTGCGGGTGATCGGCCCGATGGTCGAAGTGTGCGAACGGCTGGCGACGACCGAACTGGCGGTGATCGATCCCGGCGCGCGGGTCTGGTTCCGCGATGTGCTCGATCACGTCAAGCGCACGATGGTGCGAATGGAAGGCTTGCGCGAGACTTTGGCGAGCATCGTCGAAACCGCCGCCTTGCTCGAACAGCACCGCCAGGGCGACATGACCCGGCAACTGGCCGCTTACGCCGCGATTCTCGCGGTGCCGACCGCGATTGCCGGGATCTACGGGATGAATTTCGAATATATGCCCGAACTGCACCACAAGTGGGGCTATCCGGCTGTCGTCGCGCTGATCGCGTCGATCTGCGGGGGGCTGTTCTTCCGGTTCAGGCGGATCGGCTGGCTTTGACGCGCGGCGCTCACGGCGTGATCATGAACTGCTCCCACCGGCCTTTGGTGCCGGGCTCGGCATAGGTGATCAGGGTCAGCGCCTTCTTGGCGTAGTGCAGCCGGAACACCCGGTTGACGAAGCCGCCGCGCAGCCGCGGCGGACGGGTCGCGGTGACCGACTTGAGCGGGCCGAGGCCGCGCAGGCTTGAGCGGTAATCGTCCAGCGTCTGCGCGTTGAAATAGTAACGCCCATTGTCGGTAAACAGCGCCGGATCGAATTTGCCACCGCTGATTTTCACCAGCGTGGTGCGTACATCGTCCAGCCGGGACACTTCGCCGATGTTCGTCTGGACCGCCTTGGGCAGCACGATTTCGGCGATCCGCTCGGTCAGCTCATCCTGCACCCCGGCAAAGTCGCCGTTGGTCAGCACCACGATTGCGATCTTGTCATCGACCCACACCGAGTTCTGCGACAGGAACCCAACCGATTCGCCGCCGTGATCGACGACCCAGCGGTCGCCGACCAGGGTCCGGGAAACGCCGAGGCCGTAGCTGGTGTGGGTGCCGTCGGCGAGTTGCACCGGACGCTCCATCTCTTCCCAGTCCTCGCGCGGGAGCAGCGTCCGGTTCATCCGCGCGATATCCCACTTGGCCAGTTCCGCCGCGGTCATGCTAAGCTCGCCCGCCGCCCACAGCCAGCCTTTTCGGCGATCAGGCCGGCCACGACAAAGCCGGTGTTCGAATATTGCCAGCGCGTGCCGGGCGTGTAATCGAGCGGCTTCATCCCCCAGCGGCGGACGATATCCATCGGCGCGACCGGGCGCTCCATCGCCGCGAATGAATAGTCCTGCGGCCAGAAATCTTGCAACCCCGAGGTGTGTGAGAGCAATTGGCGCACGGTGATCTTGCCCCCGTCGGGCAGCTCGGGCAGCCATTTGGAGACCCTGTCATCAAGGTCGATCTTGCCGTCGTTCTCGAGCAACAGCAGCAGCGCGGCGAGGAATTGTTTGGAATTGGAGGCGATCTGGTAGGGTAGTGCTGCGTCGGGCTGGGTCAGCGTCTCCGACGGTTTGCCCCAGGCGCGGCTCAGCACGATCTGTCCGTCGCGGACCACCGCGATCTCGGCCGAGGGCACCCCGGTTTCCTTAAGCGCCTTGGTCACCGCCGCATCGATCGCGGTCGCTTCGGCGGGTTGCAGCGGCTGCGCGGCGAGGAGCGGCTGCAAGGGCAGGACGAGAGCGACAAGCGCAGTGACGAAATGCTTCATGGGCGGGCAGGCTAGCCCGATTGTCGGCGGAGACAAGCCGTCTATGTCCGCCCGCAGGATTCGGCATTGCCGATCCGAACAGGGCCCACAGAGGTCAACCGCCGGTCATTTCGCACCAGACTACCGAATCGGTCGGATCGCGCCAGGTTCGGGCGGTCAGGCCGATCTCCCGCGCGTAGCCCTCCAGCTCGGCTTCGTCGCGGTAGATCAGCTGCCAGTCCATCACCGCTTCCATCCAGCCGATGCTGAGGTGATTGGGCGCAAAATTGGCCAACACGATCCGGCCGCCGGGAGCGAGGCAAGACTTCATCAGCCGGTGCAGCAGCTGCATCGCGCGGGTATCGAGATAATCGGTCAGCCCCAGGGTATAGATCAGGTCAAAGGTCTGACCCTGCTTGGCGGCCTGGCGCAAATACCGAAACACGTTTGCCTCGACCAGATTGATCGCTGCGCCATGCTGAGCGCGCACCCGTTCGAGCGACAGCGCATCCTGATCGACCAGAGTGAACTGGCGCAGGTCGGCACTGGTCAACGGATCGCCCTCGCGGAAGTGGCCGCAGGCCAGCACCAGCACCCGCTGCCCCGCGTGGTGAGCCTTCGCAACCATCGGCTCGGCGGCGATCCGCCGCTGGCGAACCGCTTCGGGCGCCTGAAACTGGACCGTCACCTCGAAGAACT
Source organism: Sphingomonadaceae bacterium (assembly GCA_025359425.1). GTDB lineage: Bacteria > Pseudomonadota > Alphaproteobacteria > Sphingomonadales > Sphingomonadaceae > Novosphingobium. The sequence goes on along the minus strand of JANYGC010000005.1, from coordinate 21,691 downwards.
TGCGGCTGAAATCGCTAGTTCCGGCTGGCGGCTCCATGTCGTAGATCAGGTCGATCAACCCGGCATCACCCTGATAGCCGCGCGGCCGCCTGGCGCTGTGCGCGGCCAGCGGATCCTGCATCAAGACCGGAAGAAGCGCGTGGCGATGCAGGCTGGCGCGGGTTTCGGCCCAGCGCGCGGGATCGGCAAACGCATTGTATAATTTGCCCGTCAGCATCGGCACTGCGACGTGAATCGCGCCGCGGTTGATCATTTCCAGCGTCTGGTCGAAAAATCGTTCGTTGTGCATGGGTGGTCCTAGGACCGTTCGAGGAGGAGCAAGTCATCGGCGGCATCGATGACGGTGCGGTCGTGGCTGACGCAGATCACGGTGGATCCTTGCGCGCGGGCATAACTTTTGAGTGTATCGGCGACGAACGCGGCATTGGCCGCATCCAGCGCCGCGGTGGGTTCATCGGCGAGCAGCAGCGCCGGGGCACAAGCCAGCGCCTGGGCAATCGCCACCCGCTGCTTTTCGCCGCCCGACAGCTGGCCGGGGAGCTGGCGCTTCTTGTCGGCCAGGCCGAACCCATCGAGCAGCCGGTGCGCCTCAGTGCGGACGTCGAGCCCGCGGATCTGGCCGCCGAAGCACACGTTCTCGTAAGCCGTCATCACCGAAACCAGCCGGCTGGTCTGGAAGATCAGCCCCAGATTGGCCCGGCGCCACGCGGCGGCAGCAGCGGGCTTGAGTTGCGATAGCGGGGTGTGGCCCCAATGCAGCATCCCCCGGCTGGGCGGCACCGCCAGCGCGAGCAGCGACAGCAGCGTGGTCTTGCCCACGCCCGATGGTCCGCTCACCACATGCAGCTTGCCCGGCGCGAAATTGCGGGTGAGCGGCGCGAGCATGCGCTTTTCCTGATCCCCCTCGATCATCGAGCGGGCCAGCCCGTCGAGCATCAGCACCTGCGCACTCATTGCTTGAATCCCACAGTAACGCGCAGTCCGGCGACTGCGGGCAGGTCCGGGTCGTCGATCACGATAATTGCCTCGCGCACATCGCGGTCGAAGCGGTCGGTCGGGTCGAGCGAGCGCGCGGTGCGGCGGCCCATCAGCGCGGCAAGTTCGCTGACGTGGCCGCGCCAGCGGCGGGGGGAGCCGTCGATCCACACTTCGACCGGCGCGCCGATCGCGATTCCGGCGGTGTCGCGTTCGCCCACTTCGGCGCGCACGATCCGGCTGCGCATGTCGCCCACCACCAGCAGCGGGGTGCCTTGGCTTGCGCCGGAAAACTCGCCCTCGCGGCGCAGCACTTGCAGCACCTGGCCGTCGATCGGGCTGCGCAGTTCGCACTGGCCGAGCGCTGCGGCGGCGGCTTGCGCTGCGCCGCGCTGGGCGCGCGCACCGGCAGCGGCGGCGACGCGTTCAAGTGGGCGCGCGCCATTGGCGAGCTCGGCCAGTTGCGCTTGCGCCCGGTCACGCGCGGCTCTGGCGCCGTCACGTTCGGCGGTGCGGGCTTCAAGATCGCGGCGCGACACAAAGCCGCGGCCAACCAGCGCGGCGGCGCGATCGAGCGCTTGCTGCGCATTGGCGAGCCGCGCTTCGGCTTCCGCAAGCGAGGCGCGCGCGGCGGCGATCGTCTCGGCGCGCGGGCCTGCTGCGACCAGGGCCGCACTGGCACCGCTTTGCTGCGCGCTCGCGAGCGCGGCCGACGCCTGGCCGCTGCGCGGCGCGCAATCGACCATCAGCAGTACTTGCCCGGCGCGGACCTGTTGACCGCGCTGGACCAGCACTCTGGCGATCACGCCGTCGGCGGCGGCGACCAGTTCGCGCGCTTCGCCCAAGGCATCGATCCGGCCGACCGAGGTGGCGCGATAGGGCGACGCGGCGGGCTTGGCTGGCTGGCCTTGCGAGACGCCGCACGCGGCCAGTGCCACTGCGGCGGAGAGGGGAAGGAGTGCCTTCATGTCCGGAACACCGCTTCGGGGCCATACTGGCGCACCGCGCTGCCTGCGCTGGCGATGGCGGCAACCAGCGCGAGCAGCATGGCGATGGCGGGGGGAAGGGTGTCTGCGGCAACAAACGAGACCCAGGGCAGCAACGGTTGCGCCGCCAGGATCATCAGCGGGGTCAGCGCCAGCATCGCGGCAGTGGTCAGTACTGCGACCACCACTGCGATCCCGGCGGCGACCAGCCATACCTCGCGCTGTCCGGCCCCGTGGCCGAGCATCGAGAGCAGGTCCTGCGCATAGCGCTGCAGAAAGCGCAGCACGCCGTTGGCGAGCAGGATCATCATCAGCAGGCTGGCCAGCACCGCGGCGAGCAGGATCGCCGCCCCGGCCCCGGTCTTGAGCTGCCAGTAGCGCGATGAGCTTTGCGCGAAAGCCGCTTCGCTGCGCAGGGTGAGTTCGGGGTAGCGCGCCTGGGCTGCGGTCAACGCTCCGGCCAGTGCGGCCCGATCGGCACCGGGCGTGTCGAACACCAGAAACGCGGCCGATCCGGGATCAATCCGCAGCAGGCTGCGCGCGCGGTCGAACCCGGTGACGACGTAGGGCGCGCCCAGAAAGGTCGGCAGGCGGTCGGTGGTGCCGCCCAGCTGCATGGTCTCGGCCCCCAATGTGGCGAGCTGGCCGGTCCCGCGCGACAAGTCGAGCCGGCCAAGGTCCGAACGGTCGGCGAGAAAGGCATTGTCGGCCAGCGGCGCGCCGTCCGGGCCGATCGCGTCATCGATCCCGATCACCGCGACATTGCCGCGCCGTCCAGTGGGCGAGGTCCACCCGGCAAAGCCGAAGGCCACGCGCCGCACATTCGATGAGGGGAAATAACGCGCCAGCTGCCCGGCGTAATCCTCGCCGATGACACCGGGAAAATCGAAACATTCGATCGAACCGGCGCTGACCCAGACCGAGCCGCCGACAAATCGCGGGCCGACCGACCCGGCGCGGACGAACGAGGTATAGACCTGATACTGGAACGCGGTGACCACCGCCGCGACCGCGCAGGCGACCAGCGTCACTTGCAGCGAGCGCCAGTCGCGCAGCACCACCGCGCGCACCAAGGCGAATGGCGCGGCGAGACTCAGGCCGGTCCTGGCTTGATGAAACGGCGGGGTTTGCTGGTTTTCCATTGCCTCCGGTCTAGCCGGACAGCGCAGAATTGGCCGTGATGCAGATCACGCGGCGCGGATCTCTCCGCGCCGCATGATCCGGGGTATTACTTAGCCGCGGCGGGGGCCGCCGCCGCCCTGGCGGCGCGGGCCTTGCGGGCGGTCGCCCTGGGGCCGATCACCGCGCGGACGGTCGCCTTGGGGACGGTCGGTGCGCGGGCGCTCGCCATGCTGGCGATCGGTGCGGGGACGATCGCCTTGCGGGCGGTCACCTTGCGGACGGTCGCCCTGCGGACGATCGCCCTGCGGCCGCGCGGGCCGAACGGCATCGCGGTGCTGAGGGGCCGGGCGGCGTTCACCGCCACTGCGCTCCCCGTGCGGCTGGTTGCCATCCTGACGGACATCGCCGAGCGGGTTGAACACCGGGCCGCGCGCCGGGGCAGTCGCCCTGCCGCCCGCGCCGCGGTCAGCAGCGATGCGGTCATTGCGGACATATTGGTCGCGCGACTGGCCGTCGCGGGCCTGGCCGCCGGTGCTGCGGTTCTTGTTGGGGCCGCCACTGCGTCCACCGCCGCCGCGTGCAGCGGGGCCGCCGCGGCCGCGTGCATCGCGGGCATCGCGCCGGGCATCCTGCTCCAGTTCCTGCGGCTTGCGCACCGGAGCGGGCAGCCGCGCGGCTTCCTTGAGGAAATCCTCGGGCAGCGGCTGCGGGAACAGCTTGACCTTGGTCAACCGTTCGATGTCGCGCAGGTAATCGCGCTCGTCCGGCGCAACATAGCTGATCGCGATACCGTCAGCGCCCGCGCGGGCCGTCCGCCCGATGCGGTGGACGTACTGTTCGGCCACATTGGGCATCTCGAAGTTGAACACGTGGCTCACCCCGGTCACATCGATCCCGCGCGCGGCGATATCGGTCGCGACCAGCACCGGGGTCGAACCCTGGCGGAAGGCGTTAAGCGCGGCGGTGCGCTGCGGCTGGCTCTTGTTGCCGTGGATCGCGGCGGCTTGCACGCCCGCCGAAACCAGGTGGCGGACGACGCGGTCGGCGCCGTGCTTGGTCCGGGTGAAGACCAGCGCGCGGTCGATCTTGCCATCGGCCAGACCGGCGCGCAGGCTCAATGAGAGCAAGGCCTGCTTTTCGCCCTGATTAAGCTGGGTCACGTACTGCTCGACGCGCTCGACCGTGGTCGACTGCGGGGCAACTTCGACCCGCACCGGGTTGGAGATGAACTGCTTGCCCAGATCGGCGATCGCCTTGGGCATGGTCGCCGAGAAGAACAGGCTCTGGCGTTCCTTGGGCAGCATGTTGGCAACACGCTTCAAGGGTACGATGAACCCGAGGTCCATCATCTGGTCGGCTTCGTCGAGCACGAAGATTTCGACATTGCGCAAGGTCAGCGCGCGCTGATCGATCAGGTCGAGCAACCGGCCCGGCGTAGCGACGAGGATATCGACCCCGCCAGCCAGCGCGCGGGCCTGCTTGCCCACCGGCACCCCGCCGAAGATGCACTGCACCGACAAGCTGAGGTACTTCGCATAGCCGCGCATGTTCTCGGCGATCTGGGCGGCGAGTTCGCGGGTGGGGGAGAGCACCAGCATGCGGCAGCTCGCGCTCATCCGCGCTTTGGGATTGGCGGCAAGACGGTGCAGCGAGGGCAGCGAGAAGGCCGCGGTCTTGCCGGTGCCGGTCTGCGCAATGCCGAGCAGGTCGCGCCCTTCGAGCAGCGCCGGAATGGCCTGCTGCTGGATAGGGGTGGGATCGGCATAGCCTTTGGTCTCAAGTGCGCGCAAAAGCGGCTCGGCGAGACCAAGGTCGGAAAAATAGGACATAAAAAACTTTCAAAAATAGCCGGGCACACGCCGGAAAACGGCGCGGCTGGACAGGTGCATCAAGTGCAACCCTGCGTGACAAAGGCGGCTGGTAAACGGTCAACCGGGCGTTCGGGGCTATCCTGCCATCAGGCAGGCTTCACGCGGCGCCAAACTGGCTTGCCGGGGCGAATGCCCGGGCAAGGTCCGGTTGGATGTGAGCTTCATATATGCTGCATTGCGGAAAAACGCAAGTAAATTGCGCGGGGGTGATGAGGAAGGAATTCAGGGGGCTGATGTGGACAAAGTGCCGCAGGCCACACCTAAAGCTTCGCGTGCCTGAGCCGCAGCGCATTGCCGATCACCGAAACCGAGCTCAGGCTCATCGCGGCAGCGGCGATCATCGGGCTGAGCAGCAGACCGAAAGTGGGATAGAGCAGCCCGGCGGCCAGCGGGATGCCGAGCGTGTTGTAGCCAAAGGCGAAGACCAGGTTCTGGCGGATGTTGCGCATTGTCAGCCGCGACAGGCGCTGGGCCTTGGCGATGCCCGACAGGTCGCCCTTGACCAGCGTGATCCCGGCGCTTTCCATCGCGACATCGGTGCCGGTGCCCATGGCGATGCCGATATCGGCGGCAGCAAGCGCAGGGGCATCGTTGATCCCGTCGCCGGCCATCGCCACGATCCGGCCCGCTGCCTTGAGTTCGCCGATAATCCGGTGTTTGTCCTCGGGCGAGACATTGGCGCGCACTTCGTCGATCCCGACCTGGCGGGCGACCGCCTGCGCGGTGCCTTCGGCGTCTCCGGTGAGCATCACGACGTGGATCCCGGCCTGGCGCAGCCGGGCGATCGCAGCGGCGCTGGCGGGTTTGATCGGGTCAGCCACTCCGATCAAACCCGCTGCCTGGCCATCGACCGCGACGAACATCACCGTCTGCCCCAGCGCGCGGCCTGCCGTGGCCCGCGCCACCAGCGCCTCGCTACCCGCGCCGATGCGGGCCATCAGCTTCTCGTTGCCGATCGCGACCCGGCGCGCGCCGACCATGGCCTCGGCGCCCTCGCCAGTGACCGAATTGAAGTGTTCGGCGCTGGCGAGGGTCAGACCGCGCTCCTTTGCGCCAGACACCACCGCTGCGGCCAGTGGATGCTCGCTCGGCTGTTCGACGGCGGCCGCGAGTGCGAGCAGATCGTCTTCGCCAAAGCCCTCGGCCGGCGCGACCATGACCAGCCTCGGCTTGCCCTCGGTCAGCGTGCCGGTCTTGTCGACGACCACGGTGTCGACGTTCTCGAAGGTCTCCAGCGCTTCGGCGTTTTTGATCAGGATGCCGTTCTGGGCACCCTTGCCGGTGCCGATCATGATCGACATCGGCGTGGCCAGCCCGAGCGCGCAAGGGCAGGCGATAATCAGCACGGCAATTGCGTTGACCAGCGCGAAGCCCAGCGCCGGGGATGGACCCCAGATCGCCCAGGCAGCGAAGGTAAGCAGCGCGGTGACGATCACGGCGGGCACAAACCAGCTTGCCACCAGATCGACCAGCTTCTGGATCGGGGCACGGCTGCGCTGGGCCTGCGCGACCATCTGAACGATCTTGGCGAGCAGGGTGTCTTTGCCGATATGTTCGGTGACCATGACGAAACTGCCAGTCTGGTTGACGGTGCCGCCGGTCACGCTGTCGCCAGCCACTTTGTGCACCGGCACCGGCTCGCCGGTCACCATGGACTCGTCGACATTGCTCGATCCGCTCGCGACAGTGCCGTCGACCGGGACCTTGGCTCCGGGTTTGACGCGCAGCTGGTCACCTTCGTGAACCTCGCCCAGCGGCACCTCCTGCTCGGACCCGTCGGCAGCGATGCGGATGGCAACCGGCGGGGTTAGCTCAAGCAAAGCGCGCAACGCGCCCGAAGTCTGCCCGCGCGCCTTTAGTTCCAGCACCTGACCCAGCAGGACCAGTGTGGTGATGACTGCGGCGGCCTCGAAATAGACCGCAATATGCCCGTTCATATCCATGAAGGCCGGCGGGAATATGCCCGGCAGCACCGTAGCCACAACGCTGAAGCCATAGGCCACTGCCAGACCCAGCCCGATCAGGGTGAACATGTTGAGGTTCATTGTCCGCAGCGAGGCGACCGCGCGGACATAGAACGGCCAGGCCCCCCACAGCACGACCGGGCTGGCGACCAGCAATTGCGCCCACTGCGACCAGCGCGACGCGGCCAGCCCGGCGAACGGCTGGCCCGGGATCAGATCACCCATCGCATAGACGAACAACGGCAGGCTGAGCACCGCGCATATCCAGAACCGGCGGCGCATGCCGATATATTCGGGGTCGGGGCCATCGCTCAGCGAAACCAGTTCGGGCTCCAGCGTCATCCCGCAGATCGGGCAATTGCCGGGGTGATCCTGCCGCACTTCGGGATGCATCGGGCAGGTCCAGATTGTGCCGGCCGGTTCGCTCGGCGCCGGATTGGCGGGACCTTGCAGGTACTTCTGCGGATCGGCCACGAATTTGCCCCGGCACCCGGCGCTGCAGAAATGATAGTCGGTTCCGGCATGGCTGGCGTGATGCGCGGTTGCAGCGGGATCGACCATCATTCCGCAAACCGGATCACGGACTTTGGAGGCAGTAGGACTTTCCGCAGAACTTTCCGCGTGATCGTGCACGTGAGTCATCTCGCACCCCTGTTTCAGAGCGAATAATCTCCCGGCACCGCCGACCGGCATGGGCCTTGGGAAGCCAATTACCAAGGTGATTCGGCCAGGAGCCAAAGCCGATCCCGGCCGACGCCCTGAAACCGAATCCCGCAGCCTTCGTTTCTACCCGACAGGAGTTTTCGCGCATGGCAGCACGGGCATATTGGCAGGGACAGATCCGGCTCGCGCTGGTTTCGATCCCGGTGGAAATCTACGCGGCGACAAGGTCGGGGGCGAAGATCGCGTTCCGCCAGATTTATGAGCCGAGCGGTGAGCCAATCAAGTATGAAAAGACCGCAGCCGGGGTCGGGCCGGTCGACAAGGACGACATCATCTCGGGCTACGAGATATCCAAGGGCAACTACGTGTTGCTCGAGGACCGCGAGATCGAGGCGGTCAAGATCGAGAGCAAGAAAACGCTCGAGCTGGTGCAGTTTGTGGGGGCCGACGAGATCGACCCGCTCTATTTCGAGAAGCCGTACTACGTCGCCCCGGCGGACGATCTGGCCGAGGAAGCCTTCGTGGTGCTGCGCGAGGCGCTGCGCCAGGCGGGCAAGATCGGGCTGGGGCAGCTGTCGATCCGCGGCTCGGAAAAGCTGGTGGCGCTGAAACCCTGCGGCAAAGGGCTGCTGCTCGAAACGCTGCGCTACGCCGACGAGGTCCGCAAGGGCCAGTCGTTCTTTACCGACGTGACCAGCGAGCAGCCGCGCGCCGATTTGCTCGATCTCGCCGCCACGCTGATCAAGCAGCGCAACGCGCCGTTCGACCCGGCCGAGTTTCACGATCGCTATGCCGACGCGCTGCGCAAGCTGATCGATCGCAAGGCGAAGTCGAAAAGCAAGTCGGCGATCCTTGAGGATACCGAGGATCCCGAGCCGCGCAGTGGCAGCAATGTGATCGACCTGATGGCGGCTTTGAAGAAGTCGGTTGGAGAAACGGGCCGCTCTCCGGCGAAGCAGGCACCGGCCAAGACGGCAACGAACAAGAAGCCAGCCGCACGCAAACGGGCCTGACATGGCCAAGGCGAGCCTGTCCACCTACAACGCCAAGCGCGATTTCACACTGACGGCCGAGCCCGCGGGCAAGGTCGAGCACAGCTCAGGCGGCAACCGCTTCATCGTCCAGAAGCACGATGCGACGCGGTTGCACTGGGACTTCCGGATCGAGGCGGACGGCGTGCTCAAAAGCTGGGCGGTGACCAAAGGTCCTTCGCCCGATCCGGCGATCAAGCGCCTCGCGGTACGGACCGAGGACCATCCGCTCGCTTATGCCGAGTTCGAAGGCTCGATCCCCAAGGGCGAATACGGCGGGGGGACGGTGATGCTGTGGGACCGCGGCACCTGGGCCCCGGTGCCAGGCAAGAGCTGGCAGGATATCGACCAGGGCCACCTGCATTTCACCCTCATTGGGACCCGGATGAAGGGCGAATGGCTGCTGATCCGGCTCAAGCCGCGCGGGAACGAGAAGCGCGAGAACTGGCTGCTGCGCAAGCTCGAGGATGAATTCACCGGCGAAGGCGATCCGCTGGTCGAACGCGAATTGACCAGCGTGCTGACCGGACGCTCGATGGCCGAGATCGCGGCGGATGCGGGCGGGAGCCACTCGCTCGCGGGCAAGACGGGCAAGGCTTTCGCCGCCGAGATGACCAGCGCCGCCCAGCACAACGCGGCCAAGACGCCGACGTCCCGGCGCAAGGCCAAGCCCGCGCCGAAGCCGAAGTTTCGCGCACCCCAGCTCGCCACATTGGTCGATGCGGTGCCCGCCGGAAACGGCTGGATGCACGAGATCAAGTTCGACGGGTATCGCGCGCTGATCGCCGCCAAGGGCCACGACGTGACCGTGTGGACCCGCAATGGCAAGGACTGGACCGACAAATTCCAACCGCTGGTCGAGGCACTGGTGGCGCTCGATTTGCCCAGCTGCCTGATCGACGGCGAGATCATCGCGCCCGATGCGCAAGGCAACCCCGATTTCGCACGGTTGCAAGCGGTGCTGAAACGCGGACACGGGTCGCAGGCGCCCAGCGACAAGCTCGCTTACCATGCCTTCGACCTGCTCGAACTTCACGGCGAGGACCTGACCGCTCTGTCCAATGTCGAGCGCAAGGAACGCCTGGAAGCCCTGCTACGCGGGGCGGCCGCGCCGATCCACGTCGCCGACCACGTGATCGGGGCGGGCGAGGCGCTGTTCAAGGGGATGTGCGCGGCCGGGCAGGAAGGGATCATCTCGAAGCGGATCGACGCGCCTTATCGCTCCACCCGGAGCAAGGACTGGGTCAAGGTCAAATGCATCCTGCGGCAGGAATTCGTGGTGACCGGGTGGAAGAAATCGACCAGGAAAGGCGCGGCCGTTTGCCTCGCTGCTGCTGGCCCAGAACGAGCGCGGCCAAGCATATCCGCGATACCTTGTCCGACCTCGGCTTGGTCAGCTTCGCGATGCTTTCTGGCGGGAAGGGGGTCCACGTGATTGCCCCGCTGCGGCCCGGCCATTCGTGGGAGGTGCACAAGGATTTCGCCCGCCGCTTCGCCGAGGCGCTGGCCTTGGCCGAACCCGAGCGGTTCGTCGCGACGATGAGCAAGGCCAAGCGGCAAGGGCGGATTTTCATCGACTGGCTGCGCAACCAGCGCGGCGCCACCGCAGTGATCCCTTACTCGGCCCGCGCCCGCGAAGGCGCCTCGGTCGCGGTGCCGATAAGTTGGGACGCACTGGCGGGAACGAAGAACGCGCATCCGTTCTCGATCGGCGACGCTGCAAAATTGATCGAGCGCAGCCGCGACAAGGCGCTCGCCGGCTGGGGCTTTGCCGAACAGGACCTGCCCGCGATCTAGTCGTCCACGCGCTTGCCCAGCAGGCGCAGCTGCCAGTACTCGGTGAAAAACACGTTCGCTGGATCGCGCGCTTTGCGCAGCGTCAGGAAATTGCCCAGTTTGGGCAGGTTGTCGGCGTAGTATTTCGCCCAGCCGGGGAAATCGTAGAACGGGATGAACTTGCCCCAGTGGAAGCGGAACGGCACGCCATTGGCGCGGAGCAGGTCCCAGTACTGCGTGAAGAAATCGTGCGCGTGATTGGGGGCGCCGGCGTTGTCGCGGTACCAGTAGACGTCGAACCGGCTGACCCCGTCCTGGTAGACATCCGCGCCGTCCGAATAGCTCGGGTTGATCCACGCCGGGCTGGGCGCGGCGGCGTAGATTTCGAGCGCGAAGTAACCGGTCGCGGCGCTGCCCTGCGCGTCGAACAGGCCTTGCAGCAGCGTCATGACGCGCTGGGTGTGCTGGACCGGCAGCCAGATCTCGACGAATTCGGTGCCGAGCAGCACGTCGTCGGCGGTGTTGTCCATGCACAGGCTGCGCCAGTACCAATCGCTGAACCTGGTCGGCTTGCCAGTCCCGGTAATCGGGTTGAACAGCGGCAGGAAGGTGGTGAACAGGTGGCGCATGGTGCCCGGAATGAACCCCAGCACCAGTCCGGCCGCGCCCAGCACGAGCGCGCCGATTGCCGCCGGAATCCACGCCAGCAGCGCGCCTGCCGCGCCGAGCAGGCCGCTCGACCAGTACCCCGCGACGTTGCAGCGGAACTGGCTGACGTTCTTGAACAGCAGTCCGAAAATCGTCAGCAGACTGCGGTTGCCGAGCAGCACGAAAAACAGCGAGGCCATCAGTTGCTTGGCTTGTCCGCCCAGATCCTGGGTGAACTCCTGATAAGGCACCAGCCCGGTATCGCTCGCCGCGGTCCGGCTCGCCTGCCAGATCTGAACCCGCTCACAGCCTTTTTGCGGCCACCAGGTCATCCGGCTGTAGGGCGTTTCAGTGAGGAACTTGGCCAGCGAGGGCCGCGCCGCGTCGCCCGGGCCGAACAGGTCGATCGGGCAGTCGCTGCCAGTGCCGGTGGTCACCTCGGTCCCGGTAACGTTGTACATCGGGATCAGCTGAAAGCGCATCTCGGTGACCACTCCGAGCAGCCCGACCGCGGTCAGCATCGCCGGGAAGGCCGGATCGCCGCGCTCGATCCAGCTGGCTTGCCCGAGTCCATCGACCACCCGGAACGCGGTCACGTTGTCGAAGGCGTAGCACACCGAGCCCCCGGCCGAGCCGGTCCCGGTGAACCCGCCGATCGTCTGGTGAGTGATCCCGCCGACGATGTTCAGCGCCCAGCCCTTCAGGTAAATCTGGTACAGGAAGCTGTTGGCCAGGGTGGAGGTATGGAACGGGTCGCTGGGGTCGAAGCCGAGGTGGATGCCAGCCCCGGCCGCGACTATACCGTGCGCTACGTCGATCCAGGTCAGCGCCATCATCCGGTCGAGCGCCACGTCGATATTGGCGCCGGTGGGCGGCACTTGCTCAAGCGTCTGGTTGACCGGCAGCCCGCCAACCGGATCGGTGTAGATGCTCAGCGCCACCGAATGCGTCGCGCCGCGCACCCGCAGCTGAAGGCCATTTTCGCGCGCGAAATTCACCAAATCGATGACTTCGGCCTCGCTGGCCGGATGGTAGAAGCCGTCGGAAGCTTTGGAGATTGGCGTGGTCGGCATAGTGTCCCCCTGCTCACCGGCCGCCGCTGCGGTCATCCGGCGATTGCGCTCAATGTCTGATCTTGCGGCGCCTTGCCGGTGGCCATGGTCCACACCTGCTCGAACAGCTCGGCGTTGCGGCTGCGCGGACCATCGGCCTGACGCGAGGCGCGGATTGTACCCATGAACAAGTCGAGGTCCTCACCGGGGAACACGCGCCGCAGCTCGGCCAGATGCTGCTGCGCCAGATCCCATTGCCCCAGCGCGGCATGAAATACCGGGCGCAGCATCAGCCCGGTGTGATCCGACGGCAGCACTTGCAGCAACCGGTTCGCCGCCTCGAGCGCGGCATCGATCCGCCCCATGCCGAACAGCACCCAGCAGCGGTTGATCAGCGAGATCGCAAAGCCATAGCCGTGCGGGGCAAAATGATCGGCGCGGTCGAGCAGTTCGAGCGCTTCGTCATAGCGTTCGAACCGGGTCAAGGCCCCGGCGAGCGTGTGCAGCGCTTCGGGCACATGCGGATTGATCTCCACGGCGCGTTCGGCCAGCCGCAGCGATTCGTCCCAGTCCTGCGCGTAATATTTGATCAGGGCGACCTGAAATAGCACCGTCCCGTGATCCGGGCTGAGCGCCAGCGCGCGTTCGCCATGCTGCTGCGCCTCGGCCAGCAGCGCCGGTTCGCGCGAGCCACCTCGCTGGTAGAGGATCCCCAGCACCATGCCGAGACTGGCCTGCGCGAGGCCGAGATCGGGGGCGAGTTCGACCGCGCGGCGGCCGTGCGCGATCGCCTGCTCCAGCGCTGCGACCGTCAACTTGGGGATCAAGGCCCAGCAGCGCTTGATCGCCTCCCACGGCGTGGTGGCATCGGCCATCCGCATCACCCGGCTGAGTTCGATCCGCTGGATCTGGACGCCCAGATGGTTTGAAATCTCGTCGACCAGATCGTCGTGCTGGCCCATCGGGTCGAAGCTGTGCCGGTCGAACTTCTGGGTCCACAGGATCGCGCCGCTTTCCCCTCCGACCAGTTGCGCCGTAACCCGCAGCGACGTTCCCATCCGGCGCAAGTTGCCTTCGAGCACGTAGTCCACGCCGTGGTCGGTGCCGATCCGCCGCACGTCGATCGCTTTGCCGGCGTAGCCGGCGATGATCCCGTGTGCGAGTACGCGCAAGCCCCGCCCGAGCGCCAGCGAGGCGGTGATATCTTCGGACAGGGCATCGCCGAAGTCGGTATCGTCGGGGCCGCCCGAACGGCTGACGAATGGCAGGATGGCCAGCGACGGCCGCCGGGCGGGGGCGACCGGCGCGGCTGTGGCCGGCGCCGGGCCGGGTGCATCCGCCGCCCCATCTGGCTCCCGCTCAACCAGTCGGCGGACATCGCCCAGAAAGCCTTGCCAGGCCGGGTCATGTGCATGGCCTTGCCAGTGCGACAGTTCGGCCGTCTGGGTCAGCTCGAACATGATCGGGCGCTCGCAGGCCTCGATCATCGCGGGCATCAGGGTCTTGAAGCGGTCGGCCAGCGTCGCCTCGGCGCGGACCCAGCGTGACACCACCGAGCGCGGGCTCCACAGCACCACCACCGCCTTGGCCCCGCGCAGCGCGGCCTCGGTCACTTCGTCGTAAGCCTCGCCCGAACGCAGCGTTACGTCCCACCACACCGACAGTCCGGCAGCCTCGAACGCTTCGGCAAACAGCCGGGCGCGTGGCTGGTCCTCGCGGTTATAGGACAGGAAGATGTCGGGCATCGCTCCCCCTTGGCGGACGGTATTGACGGGAATTGTAGCGAAGGTGACCGCAAGAGTCGATTGTTTGCGCCGGGTCGCCTATGGGGGCCGCCATCATGCTGCGCCTGTCCGACCTTGCCCTGCCGCTGGACCACTCGCCCGAAGCCCTGCTGCCCGCGATTGCCGCGCGGCTCGGGGTGGAACCGGCCGGAGTGCTGCGCCATCAGCTGGTCCGGCGCGGCAACGATGCGCGCAAGCGCGGGGCGATCAAGCTGGTCTATTCGTTCGATGTCGAACTGGCTGACGAAGCTGCTGCATTGGCGCGGTTGGCCGGCGATCCGCATGTCCGGGCTGCGCCCGATACCACCTATCGCCCGCCGGTGCAGGCGCCGGCCGATTGGGCGGGGACGCGGCCAGTGGTGATCGGCGCGGGGCCGTGCGGCTTGCTCGCCGCGCTGGTGCTGGCGCAGATGGGCTTTCGCCCGATTATCATCGAACGCGGTAAAGCGGTGCGCGAACGGACCAAAGACACCTGGGGGCTGTGGCGGCGCGGGGTGCTGGAGCCCGAGAGCAACGCCCAGTTCGGCGAGGGCGGGGCGGGGACCTTCTCTGACGGCAAGCTCTATTCGCGGATCAAGGACCCGCGCCATCTGGGGCGCAAAGTGCTGGCCGAATTCGTCAAGGCTGGAGCGCCGCCCGAAATCCTGACCGAAGCGCATCCGCATGTCGGCACGTTCCGGCTGGTCACCATGGTGATCAACCTGCGCGAGACGATCGAGGCGCTCGGCGGCGAATACCGTTTCGGCACCCGGGTCGAGCGGTTCGAGCGCGAGGACGGCCAGATCACCGCGCTGCACCTCTCAACCGGCGAGCGGCTGGCGGCGCGCCATGTGGTGCTCGCAATTGGCCATTCGGCGCGCGACACGTTTGAGGCGCTGTACGAAGATGGCGTCCATATCGAGGCCAAGCCGTTCGCAATCGGGGTGCGGATCGAGCACCCGCAAGGCTGGATCGACCGCGCTCGCTATGGCGCCGAGGCGGGCAATCCGCTGCTCGGCCCGGCGAGCTATGCGCTGGCGCACAAGGCCAGCAATGGCCGCTCGGTCTATTCGTTCTGCATGTGTCCGGGCGGGCGCGTGGTCGCCGCGACGTCCGAGGAGGGCCGCGTGGTCACCAACGGGATGAGCCAGTACTCACGCGCCGAATTCAACGCCAATTCGGGCTTGGTGGTGGATATTTCACCCGAGCGCGACTTTCCCGGGCACCCGCTGGCCGGGGTCGCCTTGCAGCGCGAACTTGAGGCGCTGGCCTACGTTTCGGGCGGGAGTAACTACCACGCGCCGGGGCAGTCGGCCGGCGATTTTATGAAAAGTCGGTCCTCCAACGCGTTCGGTTCGATCGAACCGAGCTACCAGCCCGGGGTCAAGCCGACCGACTTGTCCGAATGCCTGCCCGCTTTCGTCACCGACGCGATCCGCGAGGCGCTGCCGGTGTTCGGCCGGCAGATGGCTGGTTACGATCATCCCGATGTGGTGATGACCGGGGTCGAAACGCGCACGTCGTCGCCGGTGCGGATCACGCGCGGGGCGGATTGCCAGAGCCTCAACACCCGCGGGCTCTATCCGGCAGGCGAAGGCGCGGGCTACGCGGGAGGGATCCTCTCGGCAGCGGTTGACGGGATCAAGGTGGCCGAAGCGCTGGCCTGCGATCTGGTGGCGGGGTGAGTTCTCAAACCCGGTCTTCTCCCCTCGTCATTGCGAGCGAAGCGAAGCAATCCAGAGCGCCACGCGCCGACGCCCTGGATTGCTTCGCTTCGCTCGCAATGACGAAGATTTGGGAGGTGGCGGGGTGAGCGACCAGTACGACGCCATCATCCTTGGCGCAGGCGCGGCGGGGATGTTCTGCGCCGCGCTTGCCGGGCAGCGGGGCAAGCGCGTGCTGCTGCTCGATCACAACGCCGAGCCGGGCCGCAAGATCCTGATTTCGGGCGGCGGGCGGTGCAATTTCACCAACCTGAACACCGTCCCCGAGCGGTTCCTCTCGGCCAATCCGCACTTCGCCAAGTCGGCGCTGAGCCGGTTTACCCCGCAGGACTTCATCGCGTTGATCGAAGCTTACGGGATCGCGTGGCACGAAAAGACACTCGGTCAGCTGTTCTGCGATGGCTCGGCGCGGCAGGTGGTCGACTTGCTGCTGGCCAAATGCGCCAAGGGCGGGGTGACGCTGCAGTTCGGCGCGGATGCAGGGCCGGTCGAGCACCGCGGCGGGTTGTTTCACGTCGCCGGGGCGAGCGCTCCAGCGTTGGTCATTGCCACCGGCGGGCCATCGATCCCCAAACTCGGCGCGAGCGGGCTGGCCTACGATCTTGCGCGCCAGTTCGGACTCAAAGTGGTCGAGCCGCGCCCCGCGCTGGTGCCGCTGACCTTGGGCGGCGACGAGGTGCTGTTCCGCGAGTTGTCGGGCGTTTCCGCGCCGGTGCTGGCAAAGTGCGGCAAGGCGGCGTTCGCCGAAGCGGCGCTGTTCACCCATCGCGGGTTGTCGGGTCCGGCGATCCTGCAGGTGTCGTCATACTGGCGGCGCGGCGAGCCGGTCGGCATCGATTTCCTGCCCGCGCAGCCCGCCGGCTGGCTCAGTGCCGCCAAACGCGCCGCGCCGCGTCAACTGGTCCGTAAGCTGCTCGCCGAAACGCTGTCCGAGCGCCTGGCAACGGTGCTGACCGAACGGCTTGGCATCGACGGTGAGCTGGGCCAGTTCGGCGACAAGGCGCTGGGCGCTGCCGAAGCTGCACTGCGGGGCTGGCAATTCCACCCCAACGGCAGCGAGGGCTTTGCCAAGGCCGAAGTCACCGTCGGCGGGATCAGCACTGCCGAGCTGTCATCGCAGACGATGGCAGCGCGGCGCGTGCCGGGGCTCTATGCGATTGGCGAGGCGGTCGACGTTACCGGCTGGCTCGGTGGGTACAATTTCCAGTGGGCCTGGGCCAGCGCGGCAGCGGCGGCGAGCTCTTTGTAACCAATCAATCGCCACCACGGAGACAGATATGATTACTCCGCAATCACCCCGAACAGGTCGTGGGCATCGGCGTCTTCGACCAGCACCGTGGCGAAATCGCCCGGCTTGAGGCTGGCAGGTACGTTGCGCAGATAGACCGCACCGTCGATTTCGGGCGCATCGGCCTGGCTCCGCGCGGTGGCGCCGATGTCGCCGTCTTCGTCCGCCTCGCCCACTTCATCGACGATCACCTGGACCGTGCGGCCGACCTTGGCGGCCAGCTTCGCCGCGCTGATCGCCTCGGTTTTCTCCATGATCCGGGCGTAGCGCTCTTCCTTGACCTCCTCCGGCACCGCGCCGGGCAGGTGGTTGGCCGCAGCGCCTTCGACCGGCTCGAACCGGAACGCGCCGACCCGGTCGAGCTGGGCTTCATCGAGCCAGTCGAGCAGGTACTGGAAATCGGCCTCGGTCTCGCCGGGGAAGCCGACCACGAAACTCGAGCGCACCGTGATATCAGGGCAAATCTCGCGCCATGAGCGCAGCCGTTCGAGCACTTTGGCTTCGTTGGCCGGACGTTTCATCGCCTTCAGCACCGACGGCGCGGCGTGCTGGAACGGGATGTCGAGGTAGGGCGTAATCAGTCCCTCCGCCATCAGCGGGATCACCGCGTCGACGTGCGGGTAGGGGTAAACGTAATGCAGCCGCACCCACGGTGTGTGGCCGTCTGGGGTGCGCAAGGCCCCCAGTTCGCGCGCGAGGTCGGTCATGTGGGTGCGCACCGGATTGCCCTTCCACAACCGCTCCTCGTGCCGCACATCGACCCCGTAAGCCGAGGTGTCCTGGCTGATCACCAGCAGCTCACGCGTGCCCGCCGCGACCAGCTTCTCCGCCTCGCGCAGCACCGCGTCGATCCGGCGGCTGGCGAGCTTGCCGCGCAGGCTCGGGATGATGCAGAACGAACAGGCGTGGTTGCAGCCCTCGGAAATCTTGAGGTAGCTGTAGTGGCGCGGGGTCAGCTTGATGTCAGGCTGCGGGATCAGGTCGACGAACGGACCCTGGCTGGGCGGAGCGGCTGCGTGCACCGCCTCGACCACCGCCTCGTATTGATGCGCCCCGGTGACCGCGAGCACCGAGGGGAACTTCGCACGGATCAGGTCGGCTTCGCTGCCCATGCAGCCGGTCACGATCACCCGGCCGTTTTCGGCAATCGCCTCACCGATCGCGGCGAGGCTCTCCTCCTTGGCCGAATCGAGGAAGCCGCAGGTGTTGACCAGCACCACGTCGGCCCCGGCATAGTCGGGGCTCATCGCATAGCCATCGGCGCGCAGCCGGGTCAGGATCCGTTCGCTGTCGACCAGCGCCTTGGGGCAGCCAAGGCTGACCATGCCGATGCGCTTGGCATCGGGGATCGAACGCAGTTCGGGAATGCGGGGGCGGGAAATCTCTAAGGTCATCGGCGCGGCGCATAGGCGCATTTGTCGCGCTCGTCACCTGCGGCGAAATCAGGGTAGTGGGTCAGTTTGAAAAGGCTGCGCGTGAGGTCTGCCGCTTCGCTGCGATCTGCGCTATAGCGGCTACATGGAAAAACGCACCCCCCGCCCGCGCGACCCGAACCAACTCGCTAAGCTGATAACAGATATTGCCAGCGGGGCGGTTCCCGACACAGTTGATGATGGGAAAGACCCCGCCGCTGTATCTCTTGGGCGCAAGGGTGGGTTAAAGGGCGGGGTGGCGCGGGCAAACAAGCTGTCGAGCGAGGAGCGTAGCGCCATCGCTACGGCAGCGGCTCAAAAGCGCTGGCAAAAGAATCAATCGGCAGGGTAGTCGTAGGGGTTGTAACCTGTAACGTTTGGCCCTATCTCCTTCTCGATAGTTGATTTCGGGAGGATGGCCGTGACGGTTACGATATCGCACAACGACTGGAAGCAGGCCGCAGCGGACGAATTGCGCGGCCAGCTTGATACATGCGTCCAGACGATAAAGGATTGCGACGATCAGGCGCGCATCCTCGAAGAGCGGCGCGACCATGCGTCAGAACGGGCCGCCGAGATTAAGGCCGCAGCTCGCACGCTTGGCATTGATCTGATGCCATTCGAACTCACCCCCACGGAAGAAGCGCCGATCAGCCCTGCGGTTCAGGGGAGTTCGCCTAGTGCTGCCGATATAATCCTTGAAGCGCTTAGCGAGACCTACCCGAAGCCACTCCGCTCCGCTGACTTTCGCCGGATCATTCAAGAGCGCATAGGGCGTGCTGTCCATGAGAAAACGCCTGGTATGAGCCTCTACCGGCTTAGCAAAGCGGGTAAGGTCCGCCGAGAAGGCGTTGACTGGTTTCTTCAACCTAAGAGGGAGGCGCTTATCGACGAGATGCTAAAGTAGAAACGGGGGCCGGGAAGAGGCGGTAACCTCACCCCGGCCCTCACCATCTCACCACGCGGACGTAGTTTAACGGCAAAACAGCTTTCTTCCCAGTCAGCCATTGCGGGTTCGAATCCCGTCGTCCGCTCACGAACTAAGGTCTCTCGCCGCCCATCCTAAATAGGCTCAAACGGACCTTTGTCAACATTAGCGGAAGTTCAAACGAACTTTTTTGCTTGACTGGACATGGATACAGGTCTATCACGGATACATGAACAGGCTCTCCCCCACACAACGCGCCCAAGTCATCCACATGCTGTGCGAGGGAAGCAGCATCCGTGCGATCACTCGCATCCTCGGCGTGGGCAAGAACACCGTGGTTCGTTTGCTTGCAGACACCGGACGGGCTTGTATGGCCTATCACGATGCTAACGTGCGCGATGTGAAAGCGAAGCGTATCGAGGTCGATGAAATCTGGAGCTTCACCTACGCCAAGCAAAAGAACGTCGCGTTGGCAAAAGCCGCCCCGGAAGGCGCTGGCGATACGTGGACGTGGACCGCTATCGACGCCGATAGCAAGATGATCGTTTCCTACCTCGTTGGTGGTCGCGATGCTGAATATGCCGTGGAGTTTATTCAGGACCTGGCCGACCGTCTCGCCAACCGCGTCCAGCTTACCGCTGACGGCCTTAACGCCTACATCGGCGCAGTTGAGGATGCATTCGGCGACGATATCGACTTCGCGCAGCTGATTAAGGCCTACGGGCAAACGCCGACTGGCCGTTACAGCCCCCCGGAATGCATCGGGGCCGCAAAACGCCGCGTTCGAGGACGCCCCGACATTGGCTTCATTTCGACCAGCTACGTCGAGCGGAACAACCTCACAATGCGGATGCACATGCGCCGCTTCACGCGCCTCACGAATGGCTTCTCAAAGAAGGTTGAGAACCACGCCTACGCCGTGGCGCTCCACATGATGTATTACAACTTCGTCCGCATCCACGGCAAAACCCGCATGTCGCCCGCGATGGCTGCTGGCGTGAGCGATACGCTGTGGGAGATCGGCGATATAGTGAAGCTAGTCGAAGCGGTGGAAGCCCCTGCTAAAAAGCGCGGACCTTACAAAAAGAGGAGCGACGTATGATAAAGAATTGGCCACGTAAACTCACATTCATAGGCTTAGGAGCCAGCTTAATACTTTGGACTTCTGGCAAAAGTATAATCGAGGCTACTGAACCTTATTACAGCAGTTACTCACCAAGCAGCGCATATGAGTTTTGGTCTGTGCTGCATGATTGGGTTGAGGCGCGCTACCTGTTAGCAACCTTCATAGCGGTGACCATTTTTGGCGCCTACCACATGTTTGCGCGCAAAGATTCAAACTGACCCACTACCGAAATCAGCGGCATGATCGCGCTTGTGTGCAGCTGGTCGAATGGCTGTTGCCAACTTGTGCCGGTCGTGGCTCATTGCCGCCGGGTCGCTGGTTCTTGGGGGAGAAACATGATGTGGGAAACGAACTGGATCGCGGTGCTCGGCGCCGCATTGGCGGGATTTGTGATCGGCGGACTGTGGTACGGGCCGCTGCTGGGCAAGGCATGGCAGGCCGAAAGCGGGCTGTCGGACGAGGCGATGAAGAGCGCCAACATGGGCAGGATCTTCGGGCTGACTTTCGTGCTCAATCTGGTCGCCGCGTTCATCCTGGCGCATGTCATGACGACGTATCAGCACCCGGGCCTGCACATTTCGGCGATGATCGGTTTCGGAGTCGGACTGGGCTTCGTCGCCACCTCGATCGGGGTGAACTACCTGTTCGCGCGCAACTCGCTCAAGCTGTTCCTGATCGATGGCGGCTACTGGACCGTTGTCTACACCGCCATGGGCGCGGTGTTCGGCGCGCTGGTTTGAGCTAGGATGTTGGACGAAATTACGCCTCGAAACACGAACACCAGAGAGCCCAATATGATCCATTTCACTCGCGAAATAGTGCGCCGAAGCCAGACGAAGAACGTATATCCCCGTTATGTGGAACAGTTCCAGTGAGCGGGCCTTTCGATCCCTATGGTTCTGACGGCGGGGGTGAGGCAACCGTTGGATTTCATGCACCCTACAGCGATGTGATGGATCCGATCAACTGGGCTGCAGTAGTCATTGCCGCAGTGCTCGCGGCGGCGGTGCTGTGGCTCGTTGGGCGGAGGCAGGGCAGGGGGCGCGGCGATTGGATCTGTCTACTTCAGATCGTCCCTGCCGCCATGCTTGGCCACGCGCTCGCCCGGATCGGAGCCGACAAGCTGGTGGAAAAGCCGCAGCTGTACGCGATGCAGTCGGCCGGTCTCGCGCTCGCGATTGTGATTCCGGCGCTGTGGATTGTGCAAACTCGTGACGGTGTCAGCGCACGTGCAATCGGGCGTGACAGCGCGGCCTTCCTGCTCGCTTACCTCGTGATGGGCGCGGTGTTCTGGGCGATGGCTTAGCGCTTCGGAATTGACTGAATCGCCGACATAGTCCCCCTCCCCATCGGGGAGGGGCT
>JANYGC010000110.1 GCA_025359425.1 Sphingomonadaceae bacterium | reverse complement strand
ACAGCCTACCGGCGCCGCGGGCCAATCCGGCCAATCCTACTAACGCTTCGGGATCACGCGGCTCCAAAGCGAGCGCCTGATGGAAGAACTCGGCGGCGCGGGCGACGTCTCCAGCAACCGCGCGCTCCCACGCCAAGGTATTGTAGTGCACCGGGCGGGCATCGCCAGCAGCAAGCGCGGCGCGTGCTTCCGCAGCGGCAACGGCAAGGTTTTGTGTCATCGCCTTGCGGTTAGTCTTGAGCGGCAGCCAATGTCGAGCGCTACCTCTTTTTGAAATGAAAACGGGGCAGGCATTGCTGCCCACCCCGTTTCAAGATTTAGCGTAAAAAGTATTAGAACCGCAGCTTCACCGCGACACCATAACGGCGGCCCAGCGCGTCGTAAGTCGACGGATAGGTATTGCCGCTGTCGAACGCGGTCGCGCCGATCGAGCTGCCAACGAGTGGCGGCTTGCGGTTGGTGAAGTTCTGCACCGTGGCGGTAAAGGTCATCGTATCACCGACGTTAAACCGGGCGGTGAAGTCGAAGTAGTCGGCCGAAGGGATGCGCCCGAAATCGACGGTCCGACCGTTCAGCCCGCCGCCGCCCGTGGCAGGCAGCGTGCCCTTGAACGCCGGGCCGTTCCCGTTAAGCACGTCGTCCGGCTCTTGCGCCATCTTGTCAATGTGACGCCACAGGAACGACAAGTCTACCGGGCCGATCCCGAAGGTATTGCGCAGCGACCATTGGTACTTGGGTTGCAGCGACCCGGTGAACGAGCAGTTGACCGAGTAATATCCAACGCATTCGCGATTCAGGCCAGTAGGAGTGGCCTGGAACTTTGAATGACGCGTGTAGTTGCCAACGAAGTTGATCGACCACTTGGCGAACCCGAGCACATCTGTGTTGTAGTTCGCAAGAAGGTCGAAGCCGTCGGTGAACAATTTGCCCTGATTATCGAGCGGAGCGAACAACCCAAATGTGGTTGCTGGATCGCCGTCGAGGCCGCCGGTAGCCGGATCACGCCGGATAACCGTACATGCCGGATTGGTGGCGCTTGCAGCAGTGATCGATCCAAAGCACGCGCTGACCAGATCGCCCGGAAGCGGAGCACCAATCACGTCGGTTACTTTGATGTTGTAGTAATCGAGCGACATGTTGAAACGCGGGATGAACGATGGCTGGAACACCATACCGACGGTATAAGTATTGGCCTTTTCCGGATTGAGGAAGAGGTTGCCGCCCGAAGTCAGGTTAGCCTGGGCTGCGGTTGGGTTGGCGATCGAGCCGATCTGACCAGCCGGAGCGCCCTGCGCGATACAGATCGCCCGCAGATTGGCATTGGTGGTTGGTGCCGCACCCGCGCACGGATCAACCGCCAGGTTGGTCAAGCCGGTGGTCAGCGGCGTGAACAACTCGCCAATGTTCGGCGCGCGAACGGCATGGGCGTAGTTACCGCGGAACTTAAGGTCCGCAACCGGTTCCCAGCTGCCGCCAACCTTGTAGGTGAAGGTGTTGGTCTTGGCGCCGCCCTTGACTTCATAGTGTGAGTAGCGCGCACCGCCTTCAAGAGTAAGGCTGTGGAACAGCGGTTTGTCCGTGATCAACGGCACGATCATTTCGCCGTAACCTTCGTAGACCTTGTAAGCCCCGTCGATCAACGGCGCAGCGCCGCCGGCACCGCCGAGTTCACCCGGGGTACGGGCGAGAAGATCCGAGTTCTGCTTGGCAGTGTAATTGCGGAATTCGGTCCCGATCGCGAAGCCAATCGGCTCTGACGCCCCCGGCGACGAAATGCCGAGATCGCCCGAAATCACTGCGCGCGCCTGAGCGAGCGTGGTCTTTACCTGAGTGGTGCTGTCTGCGGTCAGGAACGCAGCAGCCGCAGGCGAGATCGTTCCAGCAATACCGAACACGTTAACCGGAACGCAGCCGTTCGTCGTGGTCTGGCAAACCGGATTAGCGGCAGTACCATTGACCAGCAGGCCCTGACGGAAACGCGACTGCAACGTGTAGTTACGAATGGTCTGGAGCTTGTCCGATTCGCCGTACGAACCATTCACGTCCCAGTTGACCGTCGACGTGATCGCGCCGCGAGCACCGATCCGGTAATCGAAAATCTGCGTCGAGTAATCGCTGATGCGCGGACCAACTTCAACCGCGCGACGCGCGAGATTGACTGTGACCGTGCGGTAGTTCGGGTCTGTTGCACCCGTAGCAGTTCCCGCAGATGCGCACTCCGCCGTTGTAAAGCGCGGAACATAGGTACCGGCAGCGCCGACGTTAAACGCGCAGAACTGGTTACGCAAAGCGGATGGGAGGAACGGGTTGTTGAGATT
>JANYGC010000085.1 GCA_025359425.1 Sphingomonadaceae bacterium | reverse complement strand
TCGTTCGCGCGCGTCCAGTTGGCGAAGACCGCATCATAGGTCAGCGCCGCCTCATCGAGCCGGGTAAAGCTGCGCATCGCGTGGTTGACCATGAAGTTGGCCATGAAGCAGCTCAGCACCGCATCGCAGGGATGGCGTTCGACCAGCACGATTGAGGCAGCAGGGAACAGCCGCTGGATCACCGGCATATGGGTAAGGTGGAGCGGCATCTTGTCGACCACGCGGCGGTCCGCAGCAGGGCCTTCGATCGCCTCGGCCAGTTCGAAATAGCGCCGCCGCGCCGCCTCGACCCGCGCCGGATCGGGATCACGCGCCAGATCGGGGAACTCGGTCTCGACCTGCACCAGCATCGGCTGTTCTTCGAACACCTGCAATTCCGGCAGCGCGGTGAGCAGCGTATCGAGCAAGGTCGTGCCCGAACGCGGGGAGCCGACGATGAACACCGGATCGGGCGGACTGCCCGGCCCGGGTGCCACTGGCGGCAGCGCAGACTGCATTGCCAGCGTTGCGGCAGCAGTCAGCTCACGGTAGCTCGGCCCCGGTTGCGGCGGATGCGCCGCCCGCGAGGCTTCGTTCATCACGGTCCACTGCCGGTATGCCTCGTCGCTCTGCCCGAGCCGATCGGCAATCTCGGCGCGAAGCTGGGCGGTGCGGATCGGGCTGATCGTATCGGGGATTCGGGCGGCAAGTTCAGCCGCTTCGGCAAAGCGGTCGCGGCGGCGCAGGCTCCAGGCCTTGAGGAACAGCAGCTCGTCGCTGGCACCGAGCGCCTGGCACTCGGCGATGTGCGCGTCGAGTTCGTCGAGCCGGTTGGCGTTTTCCAGCAGCAGGCCAAGTTCGAGCCGCGCCTCGCCGAACGTGCTTTCGGTAGCGGCAGCGGCGCGCAGGGCCGCTTCGGCGCGATCCAGTTGCCCGGCTGCGGCGAGCGCCAGCGCGTGCTCGATCGCGACCGCGTGATGATCGGGAAAGCGGCGCCAAGCCTCCTCGGCAGTGCGCCGCCGCTTTTCCCGGTTTTCGGGGGCGGCGAGCGCTTGGGACAAGTTGAGGAACAGCTCGGGCAGGCCGGGGGCGGGGGCGGTGTTGATGGCGTTCTCGAAGGCGTCAATCGCCGCTGCGGTATCGCCGACTTCGGTGCAGCAATTGCCAAGGTTATTCCAGCTTTCCCAGTCGTCCCCGGCGAGCCGCACCGCTTCGCGGTAACCGGCGATGGCGGCGTTGGGACGCCCCGCCTGCTGGGCCAGATAGCCGGCGAGCCGCGCCAGCTTGGCGTGTCCGCCGAATTTGGCAGTGAGCTGCGCGGCCTCCTCGGTCTGGCCGAGTCCGGCGAGCGTGGTGGCCAGGTTGTAGCGCGCGGCGCGGTCGCCCGGGGCGGCGGCGAGCTGGCGCCGCAGGTATTCGGCCGCCAGCTCTTGCTGGCCGAGCCGGAGCGCGGCGAGCGCCGCGAGCCCAAGCAGGGCAGGATCGCCGGGTGCCGCGGCAAGACCCGTTTGCAGACCGGTCAGCGCGCCAGCAAAATCGCCGCGCTGCACCGCAGCCGCGCCCGCGCGCAAGTGGTCAAGCGGGGCGGTCATGGCTGCGGCGGCCGCGCGATATCGAATGCAACTGTCATCCGTTCGCCGCTACCAAATGGACGGGTCCCGTGCCACATGATTGAGGGAAACAGGACAAGTTTGCCCGGCACTGGCGCTTCGGTGCGGAAGCCGGCGAGGTCTGGCAGCAGGTTACGGCATTCGCCGAACGCGAGCCAGCCGGCTTCGGGCCGCGCGGGATCGGGCTGCGGCACCGTGATGTAGCAGGCCGAGCTGATCCAGCCCTGGCTATGAACGTGATCGACATGGAAGCCGTGGTCGGTCAGCCGCACCGACCACGCGCCGGCGAAGCTGAGCGGACTGCGCCGGGCCAGCAGCATCGGGTGCGCCGGATCGGGCGGGGGCAGCTGCGCGACATAGTCGGTCAGCGCCTGAAGCAGCACAGTGCGGAGCTGGCGCAGTTCGGGTTCGGCGCGCGCCAGCAGATTGCCGTCGGTCTGAGTGCCGCCGCGGACCGACTGGTCGAGCGGGGCTCCTTGCGCCTGGTGGAGCCCGCGCAACACCTGTGCGAGGTTCCCCAGCGAAGCCAGTCCCGGGGCGATATCGTAAGTGCCGATCAGCCGCGAATCGCCTTCGAGCCACGCCCAGCGCGGGTCGCCGCGCAGCCGCCACAGCAGCGCGCGATAGGGCCAAAGCAGCGGCTCGCCGTCGATGCCAAAGTTCTGCTCGGCGAGCAGCATGGCTTCGTCATAGCGGCCGAGCCGGATGAAATTGCGCAATGGCCAGGTTGCGGCATCGACGCTGAGCGGGAATGGCAAGCGGTCGAACAGCACTTGCGCAGCGGCGGCCTCGCCTTGTTCGGACAAGCACAGCGCCTCGATCCGGTCGAGTTCGTCGCCGCTGCCCAGTGCGCTGCGCGCCTGATCGACTGCAGCGATGGTCGCGGCGTAGTCTTGCGCCTGCATCAGCACTTCGAACAGCGTGTGCCACAGGGCGCCGGCCTGGGGATGCCCGCCAAGCGCCTGGCGCAAGCTGGTATCGAGCGGTTCGTCGGGCGCGACTTGGGCGGTGAGTTTGGCCAGCGCCATGTGGCCTTCGGTCCAGCCGGGGTTGGCCGCCAGCAATGCGGCCAGTTGGCTGCGGGCATCCACGCCTTTGCCGGTGGCCAGCAGCGCGGCGATGCGGCCGAGAATAACGCTCCCGTCCTGCGGAGCGAGCAATCGCGCGCGGTTGAACGGTTCAAGTGCGGGGTAGCCCGCTTCGAGCGCGGTGCGGGCGAGGCTGTGCGCGATCAGCGGGTCTTGCGGGCTGAGCGCGGCGGCGCGGGCGAACGCCTGGTTGGCCCCGGCGCTGTCCTGCAGCGCACGGCGGGCGAGCCCGAGGAACTGCCAGAAGCGCACTTCACCGGGCGCGGCCTGGGTGGCGCGGGCGAGGGCCGGTTCGGCGAGGTCGGCCTGGCCTTGGTCGAGCGCAGCCGAGGCGGCCTTGAGGAAGGCCGCCGGGTTGTCCGCGGGTCCGCGTTTCAGGATGTCGGTGGATTGCATCAGCGCGGGCTTAGCGCCGCATTAGCGCGGCATCAAAAACAAAAGTGGCGGGACCCCGCAGGACCCCGCCACCAGTGTTACTTGCGTTGCCGCGAGCCGACTTAGAAGTCGATCGAGACACCGGCGTAGATGTAGCGTCCGATCGAATCGTACACCTGCGCATAGGTATTGCCGTTGCACGAGCCAGCCGGGCAAGCCGGATTGCCGACGATCGGCGGGGTCCGGTCGAGGATGTTATTTGCGCCGATGCGGAACTTGTAGTGGTCCCCCACATTGGCCGTCACCGCGAGATCGAAGTAGCTGACCGCCGCGATCCGGGCGTTGGCTGGCTGCGGAACACCATTCAGGTTGGGATTGGGGCTGCTGAGATCCTGCTTGACGGGATCAAAATAGCGCCAACGCAGCGAGAAGCCGAGACCCATCTTGGTTTCGAGACCGACGCGCATCTGGTGACGCCACTTCGGAGTCGGCGTACCGCACAGCGCGCCGTGATAACCGACGCAGTTCACCGGAGTGGTGAGACCGTCGAAGGTGGTCAGCGAGTTGAGGTCGGTACCCACGAAGCTCATGTTCATGCGGCCAATGCCACCAAGCTGGCGGC
>JANYGC010000084.1 GCA_025359425.1 Sphingomonadaceae bacterium | reverse complement strand
CGGCGCAGCATCGCCCCGGCCGATCAGACCGATCCGCTGTCGAGCATGACCCAGCCCGCGCGGATCGCCACCGGCACCGCCATGCTCCAGCAATTCCAGGACCAGTTGGCCGGGCTCACCGGGCCCGATGGCAGCCTGGGTCCGATCACCGCCCAAAGCCATTTCCCGACCCTGCCCCCGCTCGGGCTGCTGCCGGGGCTCGATGCCGATGCTGCACACAGCTTTCTCGGCACGATCACCTGGCGCGGGCCGGTGCATATCAACGCGGCGCAGCTCGAAGTCCTGATCCGCGAGAGCCTGTCGGCACCCGCGATCAACAGCTCGGACGGTAGCGTGGTGTGGCTCTATGCGGTGGCCGAAAACCTGATCGAGGCCGCGCGCCGCACAGCCAATCCGGTGCGCCCCAAGCCCTACCTGGTCTTCGCCCGAGGCGATCTCGCCTACCGCAGCGATGCCCGCTTCAACTTGCACCGCTGGAACTACGCCAACTTCGCGCTGGGCAGCAGCTGAGAACCCGGAAAGGACCGATCCCATGCCTACCACCGAACTGACAGCTGGCGGCCAGATAGTCGTTCCGATGTCGTCCCTGCTCGATGCCTTGTCGGCCACCATGACCGAGCCCGAGCGGCTGGCGCTGTATGAGGACCTGCTCGATCTGCGGCCGGTCGGGGTGGCCCCGGGCGACCTGATCGAAGCCGGGCTGTTCAACCAGATGATGAGCGATATCAACGCGCTGATGC
Organism: Sphingomonadaceae bacterium; assembly: GCA_025359425.1. Classification (GTDB taxonomy): domain Bacteria; phylum Pseudomonadota; class Alphaproteobacteria; order Sphingomonadales; family Sphingomonadaceae; genus Novosphingobium. Next base: position 6,653 of record JANYGC010000084.1, on the reverse strand, counting down.
TGCGGGTCGCCCGGCTGGAATCGGGGTTCGGCGGGCCCTATATCGAACGGATCGACCCACCCGGGAGCGAACACGCCACCGGCAGCAAGATCACCATCGTCGGGCGCAATTTCAAACCCTCCAACGCCGATACCAAAGTGGTGTTCGGCACGGTCGAGGTGTTCGATTTCTTCCCCGAATCGACCGACACCGCCATCGTCATGCCGGTCCCGGTGGGTTTCGCGGGCCTGCCGATCGACCTCAAGGTCCATGTCTCGACCGCCGGGATGGTCTCGAACGAGCTGGCGACCCGGATCGTCGCGCCGGTAATAGCGGCGAATGGTACGCTCGACGTGCGCAATATCAGCTCTGCGCTAGGCACGATCACGATCGGGCAGACCTTCACGCTACAATGGCGGATCATCAGCCAGATCAACCTGCCCCGCACCATCCTGCTGGAAGAGAAGGTCAGCGCGGTGACAGGCTCAAGCGAAGGCGTGTGGCTCGATGCGATCACGCTGTCCGATCCGGGCCCGTTCGAACTGGCATCCGGCGCGAGCAAGGACATCACCATGACTGTGACGATCCCGCCAGGGGCCGATGCGGCGAGCATCAACCTCCTGGCGCGCACGACCGAGGGAAACTTCACCGATCTTGGTACCCCGGTGCCGCTCAAGGTCGGCCAGGCCCCGGCGGTGTCCGATCCGCGTGCGCTGGTGTCAATGGCGGCGATGGTCGCCATGCCCGAACTGCGCCAGGGCAGCATTACCGTCGAAGGGCAGGTCCTGCAGGGCTTCAAGATGCAGCCGTCCAAAACGCTCGACCTGGCGCACCAGATTGCGGTCGGCGGCAGCGGGGAAGGCTTCTACAGTTTCGAAGCCACGCTCGAGCCCGGCACCGACAGCAACGGCCTGCAAACCGGACGTTGGACAGTGGGGGCGATACCGGCTGCACGGGTCAACATTCCAGGCAACCAGACCCAGCCGTTTACCGTACCGTTGACCAGTTCGGCCACGGCCGACGTGGCAACCGTGTCTTGGCTGGTAGTGACTGCCAAGCGTTTTGCCGCTGCCAGCGGCGGTTCCCCGACCTTCACCAGCTTCGCCCGCATTCCGATCATCGGCAAAGCCTAATCCATCCCGAAAGGAGCATATCATGAGTGATACCCTGGTTTTCAACGCCTCCGATCCCGTTACCGGCCTACCAACAGTCGACGGCTTCGTGTTTGCCGATATCGGCGTCATCATCGCCGAGGCCGAAACCGGTTATGTCAATGGCGCGCGGCTTGAGCTGGGCAGCAGCGGGCTCGCGCCGGTGGTGGTAACCGCAGTCCAAGACGGCAATACGCTGGTACTGGGCCTAATGTGCCGCGGCGATACCAGTTTCGACGATCTCGACATGGTGATGGTTGCGTTTCGCGGCAGCACCGGGGCGCAGCGCCGGATCGACATCAAGCCGAACTGGGGTGACGCGCCCGAACCGCTAAATCCGGTCAGTTTGGGCACCGGCTATGGCGCGGCCGACCCCGATCCAGCCAGCCCAGGTTCGCATCTCACGCCGGCACCCGTCCCGTACTCGCTCCAGACAAACAAGCCCGCGCACATCGGTCCGACCTTCTATCAGCGCGGCGGCCCCACCGGGCCCTGGTCGGCGGGCAGCCAGCCCACCGGATTCGAAACTAAGGTCCGCTCGTGGCGACCGAACGTGACGACGGCTTCGCCCACCGAAATTGCCTGGAGCGTCGAACTGCGCGTGCCCATTAGCGTGGCTACAGGCGGCGCAGGGTGGATCGACCTGGCCGATGATTTCGGCATTTTCATCGATGTATTCCGCGCGTTTCGTTACGTCGACGCCGGGGATGGGGTCTATGGCTGGAGCCAATACAAGTTTCCCTCTGCCGCAGCCGACCTGACCGGCGTGATCGGCACGGGCACCGACATCCCCGCCGCCAGCTTTGCCCGCGGACTCAAGGGCGGGATGGCTACGCAGGGCGAAGGGGTGCGGATCAAGAACGGGTCGATGGGGATCGGCTGCCGCCTTGCCGGGTCTTCGGCGCTGCAAGGCACGATCAGCGGCACCGTGGACAACACCATAGTCGCCCAGCTGGACAACACCGGCGCTGCGGCGAGCGGGATCGTTGCCGAAGTGCGCATGGCCAACTGGGGCCTGGGCCCTCCACAATTCAATTCCTGGGCCCTAGCGCCGGGTTGCGCCAACCCCTCGGGACCTGCTCCTGCACTTGTCGCCGGAACCCCTGCATCGCCGAGCGCAATGGTTGAGACCGGCAACGCCTGGCTGGCGGCCAACGTGCCGCCCGATTATGCAACACACCCTCACCAGTGCATGTGGGTCCAGCTGCGCGCGACCGGCAGCCCGGTGGTGTTCACGCAGGCCTCGGCGCGGCGCAATATGGACTTTGTCGGTCTGTCCGATGTTGCGCGCGATGCCGAGATCAGCGCGGTTGGCTATCCGCCGCCGGCCGACGGATCGGGCGACCAGGAATTCATGCTCCGCACCCGCTGCCGCAAGGTCGTGATCTCCGAGCTGATCGGCAAAGGCGATCTGGGTGCTGAAACCAGCGCGATCATCGGCGGCGCGTTGCAATTTGCGATGCAGACCGGCCAGATGGGTGACCCGCAGCATGAGGCAGTCGAGGAGGTACACGCCCGCGTAAACACTGGTGGACGAATGGCCACGATGTTCAAGGACAAGGTGGTCTACCTGTGGATCACCGAGGGCCTGCGCCGCACCCACCAGACGATGGAGATCGATGGCCACAAAGGCGAAATCTGGGACAACAGCCCCGGAGATTTCTCGCTCGCGGCGTTCCATACCGGGGTCGATGACAACCTTGGCTGGCAATTCAGCGGCGGCGGCTTGATCAAGCGCGGCGATGGCACCTACGGGATCAAGGTCAAGGACGGTCAGACCGCCACGATCGGGGTCAAGCTGTCGGCCAGCCGCGATACCAAGCCGGGCGATCTTTCCGACCTGCCGCGCAACTTCCCTGGTGAGGACGGTTCGCACGGCGGCGGCGATGGCGGGAAGAACGGCGGCTGCGGCAAGCAGCTCCTGGCGCTCGCGCTGCTGCCAACGGGGGCATACCTGCTCGGGCAGATGTTCGCCTGAGCCGCGCCAATGTCCGCCCCCGCCCCCGCCCTCACCCTCGATCGTGCCCGCGCTGGTGGTGCGCTGGCCACGCGTGAGCGGCTGGGGGCGGCGCTGGGGTGGTGGCGGGCCGACCCGGCAGCGCAAGACGAATGGCTGGTCGTGCCCCGCTTGCAACTGGCGTTTGCCGCCGGGCGCAACCAGTCGCCCGATGCGATCGCCCGGGAATTCGGCAAGGCGCTGGCGCGCGAACGCAGCCGCGCACGGGTCGATCCGCCGCCCTGCGAGGCGGCGAACGGCCCGATTCACTTCACCAGTGCCAGCCGTTGGTACGCCTGGCTGGCCGGGCAAATCGCAGAAGGGCAAAGCAGGCTTCCGGCACAGCAGCGGAGCGAAGGGGCCCGACAGCTGCGTACCGCTGTGCTGGGTGAGCCGCTGTTGCTGCTCGCCGTCGCGCGTCGTCTCAATGGCGCAAATCTAATGGAGCGGTGGTGCGCGCAGCTGAGCGATGATGACGCGGTCCTGGTGCGGCACAGTTGCGCGCAGGCGTTCGGGCAGGCACCCCAAACAGCGCCTCCAAAGCAGCGCGGCACAGGCGCATGGCGCACCTCCGGCGACAACCCGCGCGCCGCGACACCCGAACCGTCACCCGCCACATCAGCCCGCGCGCTGCTGGTGCAGAGTGCTGTCTTGCCGAACATGCCACCGCGCAGCACGGCACAGGGAATTGCGGCGCGGGCATTGCTTGCCGCGGTTACCCACCCAGGTCTGGCGGCAAGCTGCCTGGCGATCTTGCTCGAACAACCCTGCGACGACCCGGTTGAACCCGCAGCGCTGCCGCGGCCGACAATCCAGCCTGACAGGCAGCGCGAAGCTCGAACTGGCGCGGACCATGCGCCACGATCCGGCACAGCTGCGCCGCGTCCATACATTTTACCAGCGGCGTGCGAACCGCACCCACCCCGCATGGCAGCATCGTCGCCCGCTCAGCCGAACACGCTGGAACTACCCACTCGCCCAGCACAGCCACTTCATTTGCCGCCAAACCCGAACCCGCCAGCACTCCCCGAACCCGAACTTCGCGCCGAACCCGACCAGCATTTCGGCACCGCATTTGCCGGCGTGCCGTTCCTGCTCAACTGCTTCACCGCGCTCGAACTTTACCCGGACTTCACCCGCCCGCTCGGCGACCGCCTGGCACCGTCGCCAAGCTGGCTGCTGGAGCGGGTTGCGCTGCAGCTGTTCGGACGAAGCTTTGCGGCCGATCCGCTGCGCTGCTGGCTCACCGAAACAGCGCTGCCCGGGGCGCTGCCGGATGCGTGGCGAGTGGCACCGGAATGGGAGCCGCAAACCCTCCCGCCACGGCGCTTTCAGGCGCACGGACTGGCGGTAAACTGGGACCGCCGCGGCTTCGTCTCGGCGCTGCACCCGCTGCGACCGCGCGAGGATACCCGCTTAAACTTGCCGCGCAGGCTCCAGCGCATAATTCCGCTGCGGCACGGTCAGAACGCGGTGTGGCTGGGCGGGTTTTGCGCATATTTGCGCTATCGTTTGCGCCAGGCACAGGTCGATCCGAAGCACCTGCGCCTTGCTGGCCAGATTGCGATCGCAGAGGACCAGATGAGCGTGCGGATCGCCCTCGCCGACCTGCCACTGGCACTGCGCCTGGCCGGGCTTGATTGCGATCCCGGTTGGCTTCCCGCCGAAGGTCGCGCGGTCCGGTTCGAGTTCACTTGATGGCTGGGCCCGCCACCCCCGCCGCGCACTTTCGGCTTTGCGCGCTCGCGCTCGCCAGCCGGCTGCTAGCCGCGCTTGAACCGGAGCGGCGCAGCAGCTTGTTTGCCGCCCTGCCCGAGCTGGCGCTGTACGAGACCGAGGCGGCGCGGTGCTGGCGCAGTGCCAAGGCGCGCGATGCCCAGCTCGGCTCCCTGGCTGCACGTCGCCCCGATTGGCCGCTGAACCGCCTCGCCGGGCTGCCATCGGGTGCATTGGGCGTGACCGTGACGCTGCTGCTGCTACTGGCCGAGGAAGACCCCGACCTTGCCCAGCTGTTCGAACAAGGCGGCGGTTTTATCAGCATTGGCGGACTGATTGCCGCGACCCGCCTGCTCGGCGCGGGCGATGACGCGGGCGGGGTTTTGGCGGCGCTCGATGATCTGCAGGCAAGCGGATTGATCGAAGCCATCGACCCGACCGAGATGCGCAACCGGCGGCGCTACCGTGTCGCGCAACTCCCGGCGGTGGCGCTGCTTGGCATGGTTCCGCGCCAGGCCGGACTGCGGCTCGTTAGCGTCGCCGAATTGCCGTCATCCAGCAGCTGGGTGCCGCACCGCGGATCGGATCCGCTGCCCGCTGCGTTGGGGGCGATGTGGCGCAGCGGCGCAGCGCGCGCGGCGATCATCAAGGGGCCGAGCCACAACGGCCGCAAGACCTGGGCAGCGATGGCGGCCCAGGCCAGCGGGCGACCCTTGCTGCACGTCGACAGCGGCGCACTGGCCGACCCGCCGCGCTGGTCGCAGCTCAGCGCGCTCGCCTGGCTGCTCGACGCGGTGTTCCTTGCCGAGCTTGAAGTCGCCCCGGGCGAAACCGTTACCCTGCCCGAACCGGCCTGCGGACCGATCCGGATGGCGATTGTCATGGGCGAAAGCGGCGCAGTGCGTATGCCCGGCACCACCACCGCCAGCCACATCCATTTTGGTCTGCCCGATATGGCCGCGCGCCGCCAGCACTGGTCTTTCGCCGGTATCGACCCGCACATCGCCCAGCTCGACAGCATGGTATTGACCTCGGGCAATGTGCGCCGGGCGGGCTCGGCTGCCCGGCAGGCCGCGCTGCTGGCCGGCCGCGATGTGCCCGGAGCGGAACACTTGCGCGCAGCGCTGCGCGGACTGCGCGATGCCCGGCTCGATGCCCTGGCGCGCTTGATCGACCCGGCGATTGAACCCGATCCGTTATTCCTCGACGCCGAATCCGAGGAAGAATTTGCGGCACTGCTCAGCCGCTGCCGCCACCGGGAGGTGCTCGGCAGCGCGCAGGGTAACGAAGGCGTTCGCGCCTTGTTTACGGGTGCTAGCGGAACCGGCAAGACCTTGGCGGCGCGCCATCTCGGGCGCGGGATTGACAAGGATGTGTACCGCATCGACTTGTCCGCCACGGTCAACAAATACATCGGCGAAACCGAGAAGGCGCTCGAACGCGCGCTCTCGGCAGCCGAGGAACTCGATGTCGTGCTGCTGCTCGACGAAGGCGATGCCCTGATGGCCAAACGCACCGACGTCGCCAATTCGAACGACCGTTATGCCAACCTTGAAACCAACTTCCTGCTCCAGCGGATCGAGAGCTTCCGCGGCATTATCATCGTTACCAGCAACGACGCCGACCGGATCGATCAGGCCTTCGCCCGGCGGATGGATGCCGCGATCACGTTCGGTCAGCCCGACGAATTGCGCCGCGCCGAAATCCTCGAGCGCCAGCTGGGCGAGGGCAGCTGCGCCAGCGCCGAACTGATCGAGGAAGTGGCCTGCCGCTGCGCACTTAACGGCGGGCAGCTCCGCAATGTGGCACTG
>JANYGC010000070.1 GCA_025359425.1 Sphingomonadaceae bacterium | reverse complement strand
GTCCTCGGTCATCCGCGTCCCCGCCACCGGGGCCAGCGTGTTGACCCGGATGTTGTACTTCGCGCCTTCGAGGTGGAGCGTCTTGGTGAAGCCCGCCAGCCCCAGCTTGGCCGCGCCGTAATTGGCCTGGCCGAAGTTGCCATAGAGCCCGGTCGAGCTCGCGGTCATCAGGATCCGGCCATAGCTCTGCTCGCGCATCAGGTCCCACACCGCCTTGGTGCAATTGGCGCTGCCGTTGAGATGCACGTCGATCACCAGCTTCCAGTCATCCATCGTCATCTTGGCGAAGCTCTTGTCGCGCAGGATCCCGGCGTTGTTGATCAGGATATGGACCCCGCCCCAGGCCTCCTTGGTCTTGGCGACCAGTTCTTCCATCTGCGCAAATTCGGTGACCGAGCCGCCGTTCGACATCGCCTCGCCGCCGGCTGCCGTGATTTCCTCGACCACCTTCAGCGCCGCGTCCGAATGCCCGGTGCCGTCGCGCGATCCGCCCAGGTCGTTGACCACCACCCTGGCCCCGCGCTTGGCCAGTTCGAGCGCATAGGCCCGGCCCAGGCCGCCGCCGGCCCCGGTAACAATCGCGACGCGATCCTTGAACGAAATGGTCATGGGAAAATCTCCGCTGAAAATGATGGATCCCCGGGTCGATCTTTGGGGGAAGCGCGGCGCGGCATGGCATGGCCTTGCGGGGCTGGCAATACGCGGCTGCGGGCGGGCCGGTTCCCTAGCGTCAGTGTCCGGCTTGCAAGCCGGCGCGGTACGGGCACGGGGGGCGAATCGCGGGGCAGCCAGTCGTCGTTGCCCGCCGCATCCTCAAGCCTCAGGCGCGATCTGGCCCGGCGGCTATTCGCCAACCTCATCACCAGTCTCATCATGCCCAGCTTGGCGGCTCATCGCGGCGAGTCTGGCCAGAATCTCACTCCGGATATCTTCGATATCGGGCTCGGCCTGTTGCCGGTCCCACGCCCATTGCGCGCGCAGCCGCTCATAGACCGGATGCCCCGGCCGAAGCGCCGCAAAGTCCCCGTCCTGCGCGGTCCATCGCACTGCGCGGCGCTGGCTGAGGACAAAGCGGATATGCCCGAAATTGTGCTTGCGATACGTGCCGAGCAATTGCCCGGCCGAGACGATCGGCAACTCCTCGCCCGCAATCGCCAGCTCGATTGCGCAGTCCTCCAGCCGGGCGATCCCCCGGTCAAGCGCCGCCTCCCACGCCGCCGCAAAGCCCTCCGCGCCCGGCTGGTGGCGCAAGCGGTACAAGGCCTCAAGGCTCGCCCCGATCTCCCGCGCCGCCTGCGTCACGATCCCCGTCGCGGCGAGCGTGGCAATAAATTCGCGCTGCCGCGCCGGCGTGATCGAATTGCGCCGCGGCGCGCGGTGGACATAGGGCGCAAAGCCCAGCAGCGGATCGTCCGGCTCGGGTGGCAAGTCGGTGAACGCGACCGCGCTGGTGCGGCGGGAAGGGCGGACGGATTTGCAGCGGGGAGGGGACGGCATACGGGGTGCGCCTCGGCGTGGGTGTTGGATTTCCCCCTGGAGGGATGCCGTAGCGCGCGGCGGGGGGTGTAGGAAAATGGTTTCTACCTTTTCCTGAGTGGCCACATTTGGATCCGGATATCTGCTACATAAGATCCGGCCCTAGCGCATGGTCGTTTGGCGCTCCGAAATGTTCCGAGGCGAGGCGCAAAGAATCCATCATTTCAACCTTGAATAGTCGCTGCAATGCGATGGTCATCCAGATTTCAATTTTGCATTCCCAACGGCGCGCCGATCAACTACGCTTAACATATGAAGTTTGAGGTCCTCCCTTACAGAGCAGGCGTGCAGCGGCAGCGCACCCATGAGTCCATTTTGCTTGCAGACAATTGGGATGACTATTTTAAGTTTGAGACTACTTTTCTTCTTGTTTATTTTGATCATGAGGGACAGGAGCACAAAATTGGTTCGGTAAAGGTCGGTGAATTTGGCATGGCTGAAGGTCAGCGTATTCCTAACCTCCCGTCTGAATTTGAAGATCTGCCGCAAAATAAATTTTTCTCTCTCGGACAAGATGATTCGTATTACGAGAAACTAAACGAACTAGGGCCTGATATCAGAAATGAGATTTTAGAAACACTCTGCGATGTAGCGTACAACAATGATCTGATAGAATTAGCTAAAGAAGAGGAAGTTTTTGGCGCATCTCTACTACGATATGTTTCGCTTTCAACAGTTTTAAGTCAATACAATAGGGTGGCGCATGGCGGAGTCCGATTAACAAATTATGAATTTTCCTTCAGTCTACCGAGGCGAACTGAAGACGTTGACCCTCCAAAGTTGACATTTGAGGTGGAACCCTCATCGAATCCTCCAACCAACGTCCATGTTCTCATCGGTCGAAATGGCGTAGGAAAGACATTTGCACTTAATTGCATGACTAGATACGCTGTTGAAGGGGAACGTGACGGGAAATTTGGAAAATTTGAAATTCCAAATAACCTATTCGAAATTAATAGTAATGATATTGAAACTTTATTTTCTTCGATCGTTTCAGTCACATTTAGTGCCTTTGATCCGTTCGAACCTGTGCCAATAAAGCGAGATCAATCGGGTGGTATTCAATACCATTACGTCGGCTTAAAATACCAGACGCGAAAAGAAGATGGCTCATTGCGCCCTCCGAAAGATTCAAACGATCTAGCGAAGGATTTTGCCAATAGCTTCGCAGCGATTTGTTCGAATGTTTCGATGCAGGAGCGATGGTTAAGAGCCGTTCGGCTGCTCTATACAGATCCGCTTTTTAGAAGAGCCGACGTAGTGAGTGTTTTGGAGCGCTATGTAGAAGCTGCGCTCGGTTTTGATGTGGAAAGTGCATATGACGTCGCGAAAAAAGAGGCACGTCGAATTTTTGGTGAATTAAGTTCCGGGCACAAAATTGTTTTATTGACAATTACACGCTTGGTCGAAACCGTTTCGGAAAAGACTCTCGTATTACTTGATGAA
>JANYGC010000030.1 GCA_025359425.1 Sphingomonadaceae bacterium | reverse complement strand
TCCTGTCGACCGCGCCGAGCCTGTTCGAACCGACCATTGCCGGGCTTACCCAGGCGGGACTGACCGGCGACAGGGTGCGGATCGGGCTCGAAAAGCCGCTCGGCACCAGCCTTGAGACCAGCCGCGAAATCAACGACGCGGTCGCCGCCGCGTTCAGTGAGGACCGGATCTTCCGGATCGACCATTACCTCGGCAAGGAAACCGTGCAGAACCTGCTCGCGCTGCGCTTTGCCAATATCATGTTCGAACCGCTGTGGAACGCGGCGCATATCGATCACGTCCAGATCACCATCGCCGAGACGGTCGGGCTGGAAAGCCGGGTCGGCTATTACGACGGCGCCGGGGCGCTGCGCGACATGGTCCAGAACCATATGCTCCAGCTGCTCGCGCTGGTCGCAATGGAACCGCCGACCAGCTATGACGCAACCCCGATCCAGGACGAAAAGGTCAAGGTGCTGCGCGCGCTGCGCGTGGTCGCCCCGGCCGAGACGGTCACCGGGCAATACCGCAAGGGCGCCATCGATGCCCAGCCCGTCCCGGGCTACGACGAGGAGCTGGGCAAGCCATCGGACACCGAGACGTTTGTGGCGATCAAGGCCCACGTCGATAACTGGCGCTGGCAGGGGGTGCCGTTCTACCTGCGCACCGGCAAACGCCTGCCCGAGCGCAAGACCGAGATCGTGGTCAACTTTCGCGCCATCCCGCATTCGATCTTTGCCGCGCGCGGGGCCAAGACCCAGCCCAATGCACTGGTGATCGGGATCCAGCCCGAAGAAAATATCCAGCTGCAACTGATGGCCAAAGAGCCCGGGCTCGACCGCGACGGGATCCGCTTGCGCCCGGTGCCGCTCAACATCACCATGCCCGATGCCTTCGCCGGCCCCAAAAAACGCATCGCCTACGAGCGCCTGCTGCTCGACCTGATCGAGGGCGACCAGACGCTGTTCGTGCGCCGCGACGAGGTGGAGGCGCAATGGGGCTGGATCGACCAGATCCGCGCGCTGTGGGCCGAGCATGACGTAAAGCCCAAGGCCTATTCGGCGGGCAACTGGGGGCCTTCGGCAGCGATCGCGCTGGCCGAGCGCGACGGGGTAACCTGGCATGACTAGTCTCAATCCGGTGATCGAGCGCGTCACCGCGCGGATCATCGACAAGTCGAAGGACAGCCGCCGCCGCTATCTCGACTTGATCGAACGCGAGGCGGAGAAGTTTCCCGGGCGCGGGGCCTTGTCCTGCTCGAACCTCGCGCACGGCTTCGCCGCCGCGCTTGAAGACAAACCGGCGATCGCCAACGGACGCGGGCCCAACCTGGCGATCGTCACCGCGTACAACGACATGCTTTCGGCGCATCAGCCCTATGGCCGTTACCCCGAAGCAATGAAGCTTTACGCGCGCGAAGTTGGTGCGACCGCGCAGGTTGCAGGCGGTGTCCCGGCGATGTGCGACGGGGTGACGCAGGGCCAGGACGGGATGGAGCTGTCGCTGTTCAGCCGCGATGCCATCGCTATGGCCGCCACTGTGGCGATGAGCCACGCGATGTTCGACGGGATGGCGCTGCTCGGGATCTGCGACAAGATCGTCCCGGGCCTGGTGATCGGCGCGCTGCGGTTCGGACATTTGCCCGCGATTTTCATTCCCTCGGGGCCGATGCCCTCGGGGCTCGCCAACCGCGAAAAGCAGAAGGTCCGCCAGCTTTACGCCGAGGGCAAAGCCAGCCGCGCCGACCTGCTCGAAAGCGAAAGCGCGAGCTATCACAGCCCCGGCACCTGCACCTTTTACGGCACCGCCAATTCGAACCAGATCATGCTCGAACTGATGGGGTTGCATATGCCGGCGGCCTCGTTTGTGCCGCCGAATACCCCGCTACGTTCGGCGCTGACCCGCGCCGCGGTCCACCGGCTCGCGGCAATCGGGCGCGAGAGCAACGATTACCGCCCGATGGCGCGGGTGGTCGACGAAAAGGCCATCGTCAACGCTGCGGTCGGGCTCTTGTGCACCGGCGGATCGACCAACCACGCGATCCATTTGCCCGCGATGGCCCGCGCCGCCGGGATCAAGCTCGACTGGCAGGACCTTGACGAGCTGTCCGGCGCAGTCCCGCTGCTGGCGCGGGTCTACCCCAATGGCGCCGGCGATGTGAACCACTTCCACGCGGCGGGCGGGATTTCGTTCGTGGTGCGCGAGTTGCTGGATGCCGGGCTGGTCCATGGCGATGTGCTCACGATCTCCGAGGGCGGCATGGCGGATTACGCGACCGAGCCGGTGCTCGCGGACGGTACGCTGAGCTGGCAGCCGGCCCCTGCGGAAAGCGGCGACGATGCGATGCTGCGTCCGGCCAGCCGCGCCTTCATGCCCGATGGCGGGATGCGGCTGGTCAAGGGCAACCTTGGCCGCGCGACCTTCAAGACCAGCGCGGTCGATGCCGCGCGCTGGACCATCGAGGCTCCGGCCCGCGTGTTCACCACCCAGGACGAGGTCCAGGCCGCGTTCAAGGCGGGCGAGCTCAACCGCGACGTGATCGTGGTGGTGCGGTTCCAGGGACCCCGCGCCAACGGGATGCCCGAACTGCACAAGCTAACCCCGCCGCTGGGGGTGCTACAGGACAAGGGCTACAAGGTCGCGCTGGTCACCGACGGGCGGATGTCGGGCGCATCGGGCAAGGTTCCCGCCGCGATCCATGTGACCCCCGAAGCGCTCGGCGGCGGCCCACTGGCTTATGTCGAGGACGGCGATGTGATCAAGCTGTGCGGCCATGACGGGCTGTTGCAGCTCAAGGCCGACTTGTCGGGCCGGGAGCCGGCGATCGCGCCGCGCGCCGAAATGGGCATGGGCCGCGAACTGTTCGCCATGCTCCGCAACCACGCCGACGGCGCCGAAAAAGGCGCGTCGGCGATGCTGGCCGAGGCGGGGCTGTGAACATCCAGCTCGTCACCGTCGATATCGGCGGCACCCACGCGCGCTTTGCGCTGGCCGAGATTGCTGCTGACGGCGCGATCACGCTGGGCGAGCCGATCACGCTGCACACCCACGACCACGCCAGCTTCCAGACCGCGTGGGAGCATTTTGCGCAGCTGCAAGGCGGTAAACTGCCAGCAGCAGTCGCGATTGCGATCGCCGGGCCAGTCGGCGGCGAGATGATCCGCTTCACCAACAATCCGTGGGTGATTCGCCCGGCGCTGATCCCCGAGAAGCTCGGCGCGGCGCGCTACACCGTGGTCAACGATTTCGGCGCGGTCGGCCATGCGGTGGCGCGGGCTGGCGCAGAATTCTTCGTCCATCTGGCCGGACCGGACCAGCCGCTGCCCGCTATCGGCACCTTGTCGGTGCTTGGCCCCGGGACGGGCATGGGCGTGGCGCACGTCTGGCGCGACGGCACCGGCGGTTACCGCGTGCAGGCGACAGAGGGCGGGCATGTCGACTATGCCCCGATCGACAGCATCGAAGACGCGATCCTGGCACGGCTGCGCCAGCGGTATCGCCGCGTCTCGGCCGAACGCGTGGTCTCAGGCCCGGGCCTGGTCGATATCTACGAGGCGCTGGCCGGCATGGAAGGCCGCGCGATCCAGCAGGTCGACGACCGGACGCTGTGGGGCCTCGGCACCAGCGGAGCAGACAGCCTTGCCGCCGCCGCGGTTGACCGGTTCTGTCTCGCGCTCGGCTCGTTCGCCGGCGATATCGCGCTGGCGCAAGGCGCATCCGGCGTGGTCATCGCGGGCGGGCTTGGACTGCGGATCAAGGATACGCTGATAAAATCCGGTTTCGCCAATCGCTTCACCGCCAAGGGACGCTTTGAAGGCCTGATGGCCGCGCTGCCGGTCAAGCTGATCACCCATCCCCAGCCCGGCCTGTTCGGTGCCGCTGCCGCTTTCGCCAAGGAACATCTGCAATGACGCGCATCGAGGAAATCATGCGGATGGCCCCGGTCATCCCGGTGCTGGTGATCGAGGATGTCGCGCACGCAGTGACGATTGCCCGGGCGCTGGTCGCAGGCGGACTGCCAGTGCTCGAGGTCACATTGCGCACCGCCAGCGCATTGGCAGTGATCCGCGAGATGAAGCAGGTTCCCGGTGCGATTGTCGGCGCGGGCACGGTGCTCAACGAACATGCGCTCGACGATGCGCTCGCAGCCGGCAGCGAATTCATCGTCTCGCCGGGGCTAACGGACAGCCTCGCCAAGGCGGCGATTGCGGGCAAGGTGGCGTTTCTGCCGGGGATTGCCTCCTCGACCGACATCATGCGCGGGCTCGACCTTGGGCTCGACCGGTTCAAATTCTTCCCCGCCGAGGCCAACGGCGGCATTCCCGCGCTCAAGGCCATCGCGGCGCCGTTCGGCATGGCGCGATTCTGCCCGACCGGGGGGATCACGCAAGCCACCGCGCCCGCCTGGCTGGCGCTCGATGCGGTGCTGTGCTGCGGCGGATCGTGGTTGGTCGGGAAAGGCCCGCCGGACGTGGCCGCAATCGAAGCGGCGGCGCGGGCAGCGCGGGCTTTGGCTCTCTAACGATGAACCGCAAACCACATGGTTGGATATGGCTTGGAGCCATGTTGCCATGACCGAACTCGCCGCGCTCCAGGCCCGCCTCCAGGAACTCCACCCGCGCACCGCGGAAACGCCGCTGTTCAACCCGGTGTTTCAGTTGAGCCTCGAACTGTCCCGGCGGATCGAAAGCGGCGACCTGCCGCTGAGCGAAGTGTCGAACCTCGTGGCCGAGCTGGAATGCGAAGGCCTGCTGGCGCGCGCTGCGCGGCTCGAACAACTGGTTGCACCGCTTGATGTGGCTGAGAACCGAGCGCGCATTGCCGCACTGGCCGACGCGCCCGACTTTGCCGCGTTCGCCGCCAAGGTCCGCCAACCCCTGCTTCACGTGGTGTTTACCGCGCACCCGACCTTCCTGCTCACCCGCCGCCAGAGCGAGGCGGTGGCAGGTGCAGCGACCTGCGGCACAATCGATGCGGGTACAGCCTGTGTCGCACCGCATGCCCGCGATGCGATCACGCTCGACAGCGAACACGCCGACGCGATGGCCGCGATGGCCCGCGCGCAGATTGCTCGCGATACCATCAACCGCCAGCTGCTGAGCGATGCGCGGCGCAAGTGGCCCAGCGAGTGGCGCGGCCTCGATCCGCTGCCGCTGCGCTTCGCCAGCTGGGTCGGCTACGATATGGACGGGCGCACCGATATCTCGTGGGCAACCTCGCTGCGCTACCGGCTGGCGGAAAAGACCGAACGGCTGGCGAGCTATGCCGCGATGCTGGAGCACGTCGCGCCGGAGATATCGGCCCGGCTGCGCGCCGCGAGCGATTTCGCTGCGTTGCAATCGCAGCGGCTGGCCGCGCTCGACCTTACTGATCCGGCGGCGCTGTCCGAGGCCGCGAACGCGTTGACCAAGGATCATCCGCACAAGCTGACCAGCCTGTCCGCTGTGATCGGCGAGCTGGAAGCGGAAGCCGCCCAGACCGATGACCATGCCGCCGAAGAGCTGCTCGTCGCCGCTGCGGCGATGCGCGCCGACGGGCTCGGGATGGGCTGGATCCATTTCCGGGTGAACTCGAGCCAACTCCAAAACGCGATCCGCCGCCGGATCGATCCCACCGGCAAGCTCGATCTTGGCAGTCAGGCTGCCTTGGTGCGGATGCGCGAGTTGCTAGCTGCGGTAAAGCCGCTGCGCGCCAACTTTGCCGCACTCGCGATCGAGAACAGCACCGCCGTGCGCCAGTTCCTCGCGATGGCGCAAATCCTTCATCACGTCGATGCCGACAGCCCGATCCGCATGCTGGTGGCCGAATGCGAGCAGCCCTCGACCGTGCTCGCCGCGCTGTATTTCGCGCGGCTGTTCGGGATCGCGGACAAGGTCGATGTCTCGCCCTTGTTCGAGACCGAAAGCGCGCTGGAACACGGCGGGCGGTTCCTCGATGCCTTGCTCGCCGAAGAAGCCTACCGCGATTACGCACGCAAGCGCGGCCGGGTGGCGATCCAGACCGGGTTCTCCGATGCGGGGCGCTTCGTCGGGCAAATCCCCGCCGCACTGGCGATCGAGCGGCTACAGGGCCGGCTAAGCGAGGCGATGGTCGCCAACGGCCTGACCGATGTGGCCGCGCTGGTGTTCAACACCCACGGCGAGAGCATGGGCCGCGGCGCGCATCCATCGAGCTTTGCCGACCGCGTGGCCTGGCCGCTCTCACCCTGGGCGCGGCGGCGGTTCGTCCGCGCGGGCGTGCGGCTCGAACCCGAAGTCAGCTTCCAGGGCGGCGATGGCTACCTGTTCTTCGGCACCCCCGAACTGGCGCTTGCCACACTGACCCGTTTCGCCGAGGCCAGCCCGGCGAGCACCGATCCCGATGCGCCGCCCGACCCGTTCTATCGCCGCACCGACCTCAGCCTCGATTTCTACCGCGCAATCCGCCGCATCCAGCAGGATTACCTCCACAGCCGCACCTACCCGCGCGCGGTCACCGCCTTCGGGCTCGGGCTGCTGGGCGATACCGGCAGCCGCAAAAGCCGCCGCCAGTCCGATCTAGCCGCCGACCGCGAGATGAGCCTGCGGCAGATCCGCGCGATCCCGCACAATGCGGTGCTCCAGCAGCTCGGTTATCCGGTCAACGTGATCGCCGGGTTCGGCAGCGCGGCCGAAGGCAATTACGAGGCGCTGGCTGAGCTGCTGACGACCAGCGAACGCGGGCGGCAACTGGTGCGGCTGGTCCGCGCGGCCAATGCACTGGCCAGCATCAAGACCGTTGCCGCGTTCGGCGAGCTGTTCAATTCGGCTTACTGGGCCAGTCGGCCCTATCGCAGTGATGAAGCCGGGGTGTCGGACAGCTGCCTCGCGCTGGCTGAATACCTCACCACCGACGACCGCACTGGCGTGTTTCGCCGCCTCGCCTCGCGGCTGCGGGTCGATGCGCTCAAGCTGCACCGGCTGCTCGACCTGATCCCCGACGAGGCTCCGCTCGAAGGACGCGAGCATACCAGGCGTATGCTCGGCGTGCTGCAGGCGCTGCGGCTTGCGCTGTTTCAGCACATGTTCCTCAAAGCCGTGTCGGTCCCCGCGTTCAGCCGCGCCAACGACATCAGCCGCGAGGACGTGCTCGAGATGGTGTTCACGCTGCGGATCGACGAAGCGCTCGCGCAAATGCGCCGTGCTTTCCCGGTCAGCTTCCCGCAGATCACCGACTTCCAGATCGACGAGCCGAGCGATTACCCCGACGAAGCGGCGGTCGGCTACGAGGCGATTCACCGTGATTTCATCGATCCGATCGGCGAGGCGCAGGCTCTGGCGCTGCGCATCACCACCGCGATCGCCAACACCTTTGGCGCGCATGGTTAATCCAGCGGCCCGTTAACCTTTGCCCGCCAGCAAGTCCCGCGGCGAAACGGGCGCTGCGTGCGGGCTGGCAATTTCAGCGTATTTGGGTGATGCGGCAAAGATGAAGTTCAAACCCCTCTACGCGGTCATCGGCGCACTGGTGCTGGGCGTGGTCTTGCTCGGCCTCGCGTCGCTGCGCCCGTTCGGGGAAGCCGCGCAAGTTGCCGGATCTGGGTCAGCTCCGGCGCAGTTCGCGCAAGGCTCCGCGCCTAAGCCAGCTGGCACCCCTGCCGCGCCCAAGGACGAGGCCTTTGTCATCAAGCGGATCCTGCCGATCACCGGCCCGATCAAATACGGCGAATGGCACTGGGATGACAAAGGCGTACCTGCGGGCCCCTTGGTGATCACCGTCGATCTCGACGCGCGGGTGCTTTCGGTGTTCCGCGGCGGCTATGAAATCGGCGCGACTGCGGTGCTGCTCGGCTTCGGCGATACGCCGACCCCGCTCGGCGTGTTCCCGGTCAAGTGGAAGGACGCCGACCACTATTCGTCGACTTACGACAACGCGCCGATGCCCTTCACCATGAACCTCACCCCCGATGGGGTGGCGATCCACGGCACACAGGTCGAAAAGGGCTATGCCAGCCACGGCTGCGTCGGGGTGCCGAACGATTTTGCGCAGAAGATCTTCGCGATTACGCCGGTGGGAACCAAGGTTTACATCACGCGCGGGAAGATGGCCAAGCCGGGCGACAGCTTGATCTAACCGTCATCCCGACGTGCTACGCCAACCCGCGCTCGACGTTCCTTTGCGTCGCATCGCCCAGCTGGCTGCCGCCATCGATATCGAGAATCGTCCCGGTGATGTACTTCGCCGCGTCCGAGCAGAGGAACACCGCGCCTTCCGCGATCTCGTCGATGAAGCCCCAGCGCTTGAGCGCGATGCGTTCGAAATGCAGCGCCTTGGTCGCCGGATCGGGCGCCAGCCGCGCCATGCCTTCGGTGCCTTCGATCGGGCCGGGCGAAATCCCGTTGACCCGCACGTCGCCGCCCCATTCGAGCGCGAGCACGCGCACGAGCTGGTTGATCCCGGCCTTGGCGGCGCAGGCGTGGGCTTGCAATTGCATCGGGTTGACCGCTTGCCCGGCGGTGATCGCGATCAACGAGGCACCCGGCACGGCGAGCAGATCATGGCAGGCGCGGAACACGTTGAAGGTGCCGAGCAGGTCGATATCGACCACGGTCTTGAACGCGTTGGCCGACATCCCCAGCACCGGGGCGAGGAAGTTGCCTGCTGCA
Organism: Sphingomonadaceae bacterium; assembly: GCA_025359425.1. GTDB lineage: Bacteria > Pseudomonadota > Alphaproteobacteria > Sphingomonadales > Sphingomonadaceae > Novosphingobium. The sequence continues at coordinate 37,373 of JANYGC010000030.1, read as the reverse complement.
CCAGAAACGACAATGTCGAGCGGCCCGAACCGATTGCGCGTCTGCTCCAGCGCGCCGCGAATCGCGCCGAAATCGCGCACATCGGCGCTGAGGCCGATCGCATCGTGGCCGATCTCGGCGGCGGCATTCGCGGCTTTTTCGGGATTGCGCCCGACCACCGCGACCTTTGCGCCGAGTTCGGCGTAGCGCTTGGCGATACCCAGATTGATGCCGCTGGTGCCGCCAGCGACGAAGGCGACTTTGCCCTCGAGCAGGCCATCCTTGAACGGTGAGGTCATGTCTGGAACTCCTTAGCGCGGGGCCATGCGGATCGCGCCATCGAGGCGGATGCATTGGGCGTTGAAATAACCGTTGCGCGCCAGCTCGAGCACCAGGCTGCCGAATTCCTCGGGCTTGCCCAGACGCTTGGGGAACGGCACCGATGCGGCGAGGCTGTCGAGCACATTCTGCTTCGCGCCAAGCATCAGCGGGGTCGCAAAAATGCCCGGCATGATCGAATTGACCCGGATCCCGAGGTCGGACAGGTCGCGCGCCATCGGCAGCACCAGGCCGTTTACTCCGGCTTTGGCCGAGCCGTAGATGATCTGCCCGATCTGCCCGTCCTGCGCTGCAACCGACGCGGTCAGGGTGATGCAGCCGCGCTCGCCGTCTTCGTTGGGTTCGAGGGCGGCCATGCCTTCGGCCGAAAGCGAGGCGATGCGGTAGCTGGCGACCAGGATGCCCTCCACCCCGTAGATATAATCCTCGGTCGACAGGCGCTTGAGCTTGCCCGCTTCCTTGTCCCAGGCCAGCGTCTTGCCGCGGCGGCTGGTCATCGCGCAGTGCACCGTGATGCGTTCCTGACCATGCGCGGCGCGCGCCTTGGCAAAGCCCGCGACCACCGAGTCCTCGCTGGTGATATCGACCTTGCAGAACACGCCGCCGATGGCGTCGGCCACTTCCTGCCCGGCGGCTTCGTTGACATCGAAAATGGCGACCTTCGCGCCCGCCGCAGCCAAGGCTTCGGCGCTGGCCCGGCCCAAGCCCGAGGCGCCGCCGGTGACCACGGCCGCCGTGTCCGAATCGATCCGCATTACTCTCTCCCGGTTTTTAATCGCGCGATTAATGACGCGGGCATTGACCTTGGGCAAGCGAGATTACAGCATGGGAGCGACAATCAGGAGAGTGACAATGACCGCGACTGCCGCATGGGGTGCCACCGCCCCCGAATCGGGCCTCAACCCGTTCACCATTGAGCGCCGCGCGTTGCGCGATGAGGATGTGGCGATCGACATCACCTATTGCGGGGTGTGCCATTCGGACCTCCACGTCGCGCGCAATGACTGGGGCCGTTCGAACTACCCGTTCGTCCCGGGGCACGAAATCGTCGGCATTGTCCGCGCGGTCGGCAGCGGCGTGACCAAGTTTAAGCCGGGCGACCGCGCCGCAATCGGCACCGTGGTCGACAGCTGCCGCAAGTGCGATTCGTGCGAGGACGGCGAGGAGAACTATTGCCGCGAAGGCGTGACCGGGACTTACAACGCCAAAGACCGGATCGACGGTACCCCGACCTACGGCGGCTATTCGGCCGGGATCGTGGTCGCCGAGCCTTATGTGCTGCGGGTGCCCGACAGCCTCGACATGGCCGCCGCCGCGCCGCTGCTGTGCGCCGGGATCACCACCTGGTCGCCGCTCAAGAACTGGAATGTGGGCCCCGGTAGCAAAGTCGGCGTGGTCGGGCTCGGCGGGCTGGGCCACATGGGGGTGAAGTTTGCCAAGGCGCTCGGCGCGGAGGTGACGATGATCACCACCTCACCGGCCAAGGGTGATGATGCGAAGAAGCTCGGCGCGGACCACGTGCTGGTCTCGACCGACAAGGCGGCGATGAAAGCAGCGACGCGCAGCTTCGACTTCCTGCTCGATACCATCCCGGTAAAGCATGACGTCACCCCGTACCTGCTGCTGCTCGACCGCAAGGGCGTGCTGTGCCTCGTCGGCATGATCGACATGATGGAAAGCTTCCATTCGGGGCTGCTGCTCGGCGGGCAGAAGGCGGTCGCCGGATCGGGGGTGGGCGGGATCGCCCAGACGCAGGAGATGCTCGATTTCTGCGCCGAAAAGGGCATCGTCTCGGAGATCGAGATGATCCGCATGGACGAGATCAACCATGCTTGGGAGCGGATGGAAAAGGCCGACGTCAAGTACCGCTTTGTGATCGACATGAGCACGCTGTGACGCATCAGGTCGATCTGTTCTGGTCATTCCGGTCGCCCTATTCGTATCTGGTCACGCCGCGGCTGATCGAACTTGAGCGGGATTGGGACGCACAGGTCAACGTCCGCCCGGTGCTGCCGATCGCGGTGCGCCAGCCCGATTTCTTTGCCAACGCCGATCCGCTGTGGACCAGCTACCTGATGCGCGATTGCCAGCGCAGCGCCGACTATGCCGGGCTGCCACTGCGCTGGCCGCGGCCCGATCCGGTGGTGATGGATTTCGCAACCCGGACCTACCCCAAGGAGCAGCCCTATATCCACCGGCTGACCCGGCTTGGCCAGCTGGCGAGCGAGAGGGGGTTCGGCCTTGCGCTGCTGCGCAAGGTCAGCGACCTGATCTGGTCAGGCGAGACCGACAACTGGCATGAAGCCGATCATCTGGCGGGTGCAGTGAGCACCGCCGGGGGCAATCTGGCCGAGATGGACCGGGTGCTCGAGGCCGAGGCAGACCGGCTCGATGCAGCGATCAAGCAAAACGAGGCCGACCAGCGGCTCGGCGGGCATTACGGGGTGCCACTGATGGTCTACGCGGGCGAGCCGTTCTTCGGGCAGGATCGCTATGACCAGCTGCTGTGGCGGATGAAGCAACAGGGGCTGCTAAAGCGTTCCTAACCCCGCCTTGCGGGCGCCTTGGTGAAGCTCCACCCATCGGGCGTGACCCGTGCCACCAGCTCTCCGATCGAGCAAGTCTCGCGCGCCAGCAAGCTCTCGAACACCCGCGCGGCGGCACCGCCGCGCGGCTCTTCCCCGCCCAGTTCGCGCACGATCCGGGCGATTACCCGCAAGGCCACCGCGCGCGGGGCCTGCGGGCGGTAAGTCAGCCCCATCGGGGCACGGGTCACGCATTCCGCCCATTCGCGCTGCGCCGCCCAGTCGAGCGCGGCATCGGCATCGGCGAGGTGTGCCGCGCTCGCGGCCAGTGACGGGACTTCGAGCCATTCCGCTGCGCCCAGCGCCTTGCGCAGGCGTGCGCGGTCGAAGCGGTCGTCCTCGTTCGAGAGATCGGTCGCGGGTTCAAGCCCGGTAGCGGCGACCACTTGCGCCAGTTCGGCCCGGCGCAGCCCGAGCAACGGGCGCAGCAGCGGCAGCGAAGCCCCCGGCACCAGCCCGCACGCGCGCACGCCGGCCAGCCCAGCCACGCCGCTCCCCCGATTGAGCCGCAGCAGCAGTGTTTCGGCTTGATCGTCGGCGTGATGCGCGGTCGCCAGCGCGGCCAGTCCGGCCTTTCCCGCCCATGCGGCCAAAGCGGCGTAGCGCGCGGTGCGGGCCTGCGCTTGGACATTGCCGGGAGCCAAAGTCACCGGCAGAACTGCATGTTCGACCCCGAGGGTACGACAAAGCTGCGCGACCATTGCGGCCTCTGCGGCGCTCTCGGCGCGAAGTCCGTGGTCGACGGTGGCGGCTGCAATCCGCCCTGGCAGGACCGCGTGGGCCAACACCAGCAGCGCCAGACTGTCCGGCCCGCCCGATACAGCAAGGCCCAGCCGCAGGTCGGCAGTGGTGGTAAAACCCGGCCACAGCGCATCGAGCGCTGCCGCAAACCGTCCAGTCAGGGCGGCATCGCCCGGTCTGGTTACTTGCACTTCAGCCCAGAGCTGGTGACATCGTACTGGCTTTTGAGCCGCCCCGAGGCCTCCGCCGGGAAGGTCGCGGCGAACTGCTTGACCGCGACGCAGCCGCGGGTCGTATCGCCCAGTTGGCGCATCGCTTCGGAGAGCAACAGCAAACTGTCGGGGGCGCGGTCGCCCTTGGGCTCGATCTTGTAGTTCTGCAGGAACCACCCGGCCGCTTCGTGCGCATTGCCATCATCGAGGTAATCGCGGCCGAGCAGATTGCGGGCGTAACTGGTCCGCGCATGCTTGGGATACTTCTGCAGGAACATTTTCAGCTGCTGCTGGGATTCGGGGTAGAATTTGGCTTCCCACAGCCGGTAGCCATAGGAATACTCGTCGTCGCCAGCATCCCTGGTGTTCGGCTTGACCACCGCGCGCACCGCGGCGACGCGCTTGGCCGCAGCGTCGCTCGATGCCGCCGGCTTGGGGGCCGGTTTGGGCACGATCTTTGGCGCGACCGGCACCGGCTTGGGCGCGGCACCCATCGCGACGAGGTTGCTGTCGGTGCTGCTGGAGGCGGGCGCGTCGGTCACGGTCTGAACCTTTGCCGGACCCGGGCTAGCGCCCTCCAGCGCGGTCAGCCGCGCCTCGATCTTTTCGATGCGGTTGTGGTCTTCCTCAACCTGCGCGGTCAGCCGCGCGACCTGGCCTTCGAGCGAGTCCATCCGCACCAGCATGTCCGAACTGGTCGAACTGGCCGGGGACCCGGGCTGGACACTGGCCGACTGGCCCGACTGAAGCTGCGGGAAGAACTTGCCGCCGGATCCGGGGAATACCACGCGCTGCAGCGCGGCGATTTCGGCCTCGGCCTTGCGCAGACGAATTTCGGTTTCGCCGCTGGTCTGCGCGTGGAGCGGGATTGCCGCCGGAGCGACCAGCGCAATTGCCGCAACCGCATAGAGCGACCGCTGTTTCCAGGGGAGCAAGTTCATCGTTGAGTATCCATCCAGTGAGTCCGCCCGCAGCCTTGCCCGGATCTGTCCGAACCGGCCATTAACCACGGGGCCGTGTCTAACGTGAGCGCTAGGCCGCTGTCGAGCGGGTGGGCGATGCTATCCGCAGCCTATGTTGCAGCAGGAGCAGGTACGGTGGTGGCCGGTGGCGCGGCCGAGGGCAGCGACGAAGGGGCCGGCGAAGCCTCGACCCGCGGGTTCGGGATACGCTGTTCGCGCGGGGTCGGCGCGCTGGTCCGGCGTGCGGCCTGCGCAGCGCTGCCAGCGACCGGTGGGGCCGGGGCTTGCGCCGCAGCAGCCGTGCCGCGGGCGAGCAGGGCCGCGGCGCTGACCGGCACGTCCTTCATCGTTTGCTTCATGTCGGACAGTTTGGCCACTGGCTGGCCGCCGACGGTGATCGCCAGCAGATCGGGCCGCGCGGTGCGCAGCAGCACTTCGCCCTGCCCCGCCGGGACGGTGTAGCTTTCGCCCTGTGCCAGCTCCTTCTGCAACAGCTGGGTTCCCGCAGCGTCATAGAACTTGACCCACACGCCGGGCTGGAGCGCGGTGAACACCACCGCCTCAGCCGCAGTTGGCGTAGCGGGCGGTATCGCGGATCCGGCCGCGCTGCTCGGCTGGTCGGCCGGGAGGATCGAGGGCAGCGTTCCAGCAGGCGAAAACAGGCTGGGCAGGAAAATGATGCCGAGCAGCACCGCCAGCGCCACGCCGGCCAAGGCCAACCAGGTCAGCCGCGCGCTGGGCACCCTTGCCGGATCGCCGGGTTCGAAGGTCTGTACCGGGCGGCGCTGATCCTCGCCCTGTTGTTCGGTCAGTTCGGCGCGGGTTGCCGCAGCAACTTCGGCTTCGTCGAGCCCGACTGCGCGGGCCAGCGTGCGCGAAAAGCCCACGGCATAGGTCCGCCCAGGCAGCGCGGCGTAATCACCGGCTTCGATCGCTTCGATCTGGCGCGTGGAAATTCGGGTCTGCGCGGCAAGCGCCGCGACGCCCACCCCAGCATGCTCGCGCGCGCGCCGCAAACGCGAGCCAACCGTTTCAAGAGGCAATTGTGCCTCTTCCAATACTTCATCCGACATTACCCGACCCCGAAAATCACGCGTTATTGTTGTTTCGCACAACCAGCCCACTTTGAGGCACCGAGTCAACGGCAAAGCATGCGCGGCATAGTCTTAGAACGCCAAGTTGCGCGGGATTTGTGACGGGCCGGTGACGCCTGACCCGCCAAGACCTCAATCGACTTCAATTCCGCGCGCTTCGGCCCATTCGGTCAACGCTTCGCGCAGGCTTGGCGGCGGGACCGCCAGCCACAGCGTCATCGCCTCGGCAAGCTCGGGCAGGTCGACCTTGCGGACCAGTTCCTTGATCGGGCCGACCGCCGCCGGGGTGATCGACAACCGCCGGATACCGATGCCCATCAAGGCCAGCGCTTCCAGCCGGCGCCCACCCATTTCGCCGCACACGGTCACATCCACGGGGTGCCCGACGAGGCTCGTCTGGACCCGCCGCAGGAAGCGCATAATCGCAATCGACAGCCAGTCGTAACGCTCGGCCAGCTTGGGGTTGGAGCGGTCGGCGGCGAACAGGAACTGGGTGAGATCGTTGGTCCCGATCGACAGGAACGACAGCTTGGGGGCGAGCAGGTCGAGCGTTTCGGCCAGCGCCGGAACTTCGAGCATCGCGCCGTAGCGGATCGATTCAGGCAGCGGCTTCTTGAGCTTCTTGAGGTAGTTGCGCTGGCTTTCAAACACCTCGCGCGCGGCGTCGAACTCCCACGGTTCGGAGACCATCGGGAACATCACGTTGAGCGTGCGGCCGGCCGCAGCCTCGAGCAGAGCGCGCGCCTGGACCTTGAGCAGTCCCTCGCGTTCGAGCGCGACGCGCAAGGCGCGCCAGCCCATCGCCGGGTTTTCCTCATGCTCGCCGTTGTTGTGACGCAAGTAGGGCAGCACTTTGTCGCCGCCGATGTCGACCGTGCGGAACACCACCGGCTTGTCGCCCGCGACTTCGAGCACATCGCGGTACAGCCGGGTCTGGCGTTCGCGCGCGGGCAGCGTGGCGCTGACCAGGAACTGAAATTCGGTGCGGAACAGCCCGATCCCGTCGGCCCCGGTTTGCGCCAGTGCCGGCATATCGTCGCGCAGCCCGGCGTTCATCATCACCGTGATGCGGGTGCCGTCCTTGGTGAAGGGTTCGACGTCGCGCAATTTGGCATAGCTCGCCTGGCGCTCCTTGCTCTTGGCAAACCGCGCCTCGAACGCCTCGACCATCGGCGGGGCAGCGCGCACCGTCGCGTTGCCCTGGTCGGCATCGAGCAGCAGCGCATCGCCATCGCGCACCGCACTGCGCAGACCGCGTACCCGGCCCAGCACCGGAATGCCCATCGCGCGCGCGACAATCACCACGTGCGCGGTGAGCGAGCCTTCCTCGAGGATCACGCCCTTCAAGCGGCGCTTGTCGTATTCGAGCAGTTCGGCCGGACCAAGGTTGCGCGCGATCAGGATCGTGTCCGAACGCAGTCCCTGGCTGGCGGCAGTGCCCATCTGCCCCGACACGATCCGCAGCAGCCGGTTAGCCAGATCCTCCAGATCGTGCATCCGGTCGGCGAGCAGCGGATCGTCGATCTGGCGCATCCGCATCCGGGTGCGCTGCTGGACCCGTTCGATTGCGGCTTCGGCGGTCAGCCCGGTCTCGATCGCCTCGATGATCCGGCGGCTCCAGCCCTCGTCGTAGGCAAACATCTTGTAGGTTTCGAGCACTTCGTCGTGCTCGCCGCCGACCCCGAATTCGGCCTGGCTGGCCATCTTTTCGATCTGCTCGCGCATCTTGTCGAACGCAAGATAGACCCGGCTCAATTCGGCCGCGGGGTCATCGGCCATCACGTGTTCGATCGTGATGCGCGGCTGGTGATAGACCGCATTGCCCGTGGCCAGTCCCTTGACCAGCACCAGTCCGGTCAGCCGCACCGGGCCGGTCTGCCGCGCTCCCAGTAGCGCCACGTCTTCCTCGTCGACCAGATCGGCGTTGGCGATCAGCTCGCTGAGCACCATCGCGACGGTCTGCAGCGCCTCGATCTCGACCTCTTCGTAGCGGCGCGGATCGGCGTGCTGGACGCAGAGCACACCGACGGCGCGCTCGCGCCGCACGATCGGCACCCCGGCAAACGAATGGTATTTATCCTCGCCGGTTTCGGGCCGGTAGGAAAAGTCCGGGTGCGCGGTGGCTTCGGCCAGGTTGAGCATCTCGCTGGTTTCGGCGATCGTGCCGACCAGCCCCTCGCCGATGTCCATCCGGGTGACGTGAACCGCTTCCTGCGCCAGCCCCTTGGTGGCGAACAGTTCGAGCATTCCCTCGCGCAGCAGGTAAATCGAGCAGACCTCGCTATCGAGGCCCTGGCCGATCGCTTCGACCACTGAGTTGAGCTTGGTCTGCGCGTTGCTGCGCGAGGCCATCACCTCGTGCAGGCTGGTGAGGATCTGACGGGCGGCGGAAACGGCGCTGGGAGCGGTCATGCCGCCTGCCTATCGCAAACTCGCCGCCATGGGAACGGCGCGGGCCGCATGGAAAGTCATTATTTCGGTGGAGGTAACCGACCCCGCCAGCATGGCGGGGTCGGGCCGGTCACAACTTAATGGTGCGACAGTTCTTCCTTGATGCGAAGCTTTCGTTTCTTGAGGAGCTGGATGGTCGAAAGATCAGGCATCGGCCGGCTCAATTCATCGGCAAGCCGGCGTTCGAGGCCGGCGTGCTTGAGTTGCAATGCGCTGACATGCGACTGTTCCATACAAGGTTCTCCTTATCGTTAGCCCCCAAGGGCTTGCGGATCGCCACCGGTCCCGACTCGGGTTATCGGCGGGTCACTGCAATTGTCATGGAAGCATATTAAGCTTAGCTTGCGAAGGGCATGCGTGAAGCTATGCGACAAGGCGATTCGATGCCGCGATGAGCGGGCAGCAACAGGTGACGAGCGTGTGAACGAAGAGGAAATGAAAAAGCGCCTCGAAGTGTTCAAGACCGAGCACCGCGATCTTGACGCCGCGATCGACGCACTGACCGGCGCGGGATCGACCGACCAGCTCCAGATTGCCCGGCTGAAGAAGCGCAAGTTGCGGCTCAAGGACCAGATCGCGATCATCGAGGATTACCTGATCCCGGATATCATCGCGTAATTTGTTGGGTGCGCTTTTCGCCTCCGCGAAAAGCTTTGCAACACCAGCCCGCTCCCCCGCCCGACCACCCACAGGGTACCTCTAACGGGTGGCCGGGCGGGGGAGCGGGCTGGTGTTGCGAGGCCCGGCCGGATGGCCGGACCGCACCCCAAAATACGTCCCTCCAAGGGACAGTCCCAAAATGGTGTGAGCAACTCGGCACGCCCCAGTTGGCACAGCAGGCTTGCTCGGCCAATCGGGCGGGATGGGAAAACCCGCCAGCATCAATCCGCGCATCATCGAAGGGCTGTACTGCGAAGCGCTCGTCCTGTCGGACGACGTGCGCAATGCCTTTGCCTTGTCCGGGCGGCTGGACGCGGCCGGCGCGGAGGAGGACGAGGCGCGGATCGCCTGGTCGTGCGAGGCGCTGCGCACCACCACGCGGATGATGCACGCGGTTGCCTGGCTGCTCAACCACCGCGCCTACTTCTCGGGCGACCTCAGCGAATTCCAGCTGCGCCGCTATGGCAAGCTCGCCGATTTCCCCGAAAGCGAGCAGTCGCGCCTGGCGCTGCTCAATGGCCCGACCCGCGAATTGGTCACCGCGACCGAGCGCTTCCACGCCCGCTTGAAGCGGCTCGATCACGGCTGGCGCGAGCGTTCCCCCGATGAGCCCAGCGCAATCGCCGCGCTGCGCGAACGGCTGGGGCAGCAGCTCAGGACCTGATTGCGGCTCGACAGGAGCCAGGCGAGCACCCATATCCGCCAGTATGGATGCCCCGCCCCAGCCCTGGCCGACCGGCCTTTCGGAACAATGCGAACCGCTGGTCCGCCGCGTGCTCGCGCCCAACGCTTCGCCCTATACCTTTACCGGCACGCAGACTTATGTCGTCGGCGCGGGCGCTGAGCTGGCGGTGATCGATCCGGGTCCGGCCGGGACCGGCGCCGCAGGCCACGCCGATACGCACGGCGAGGGCCACGTCGCGGCGATCATCGCGGCGATCGGCGATGCCCGGCTCAGCGCGATCCTGTGCACCCATACCCACCGCGATCACTCGCCCGCTGCGGCGGAACTCAAACGCCTGACCGGGGCGCAGATCATCGGCTGCGCGCCGCTGGTGCTCGAAGACGATGGCCCGCGCGCCGATGCCGCGTTCGATCCCACCTATGCCCCTGACCGCGTGCTGAGCGACGGCGAGCAATTGCACGGTCCCGACTGGACGATCACCGCAGTCGCCACCCCCGGGCACACCAGCAATCACCTGTGCTACGCGCTCGAGCAAAGCGGCGCGCTGTTCACCGGCGATCATGTGATGGCCTGGTCAACCAGCGTGGTTTCCCCGCCCGATGGCGACATGGCGGCCTATATGACGAGCCTGCAAAAGCTCCACGACCGCGACGACAAGGTGCTCTACCCCGCGCACGGCCCGGCGATTACCAATCCAAAGCAGCTGGTGCGCGGGATGCTTGGCCATCGCCGCAGCCGCGAGGCGCAAATCCTGCGCCTGCTCGGCGAGGCTCCACAGGCGATCCCGGAGATGGTCAAGGCCATGTACAAAGGGCTCGACCCGCGGCTTGAGGGGGCAGCGGGGCGTTCAGTCCTCGCTCACCTGATCGACCTTAGGCACCGCGGACGGGCGGCGAGCGAAGGCGAGAGATGGCAACTGAGCTGACCCATGACCTGTCCAGCGACCGGGCCAGACCGGCGCAGCGGCGTCCGCTGTTCACCTTGCCCGCCGTGCTTGGACTGGGGCTGCTCGCGCTGAGCGGGTGGTATGCGATCCGCAGCTTGACCCCCGATCACGGCGATCCGGTTGCGGCGAGCCTGCTGACGTTCGAAAAGCAGGACCGGCTGACGGTATTTTCCGCCCAGCTCGCGCTGGTCAGCGCCTCGCAGGACGAACGCGCGTTCGGGCTGCTCAAGAGCAAACAGATCGCAGTGATCCCGGCGCGGGTCGATTATACGATCGACCTGTCGCAGATGGACAAGGCGCGGATGAAATGGGACGAGGCGTCGAGCCACCTCGACGTGACGCTGCCGCCGCTCGAACTGTCGCGCCCCAACCTCGACGAAGCACATGCGCAATACCTGCGCGAAGGGGTGTGGATTACCAGTGACGCGCAGGCCAAGCTGACCCGCGACAACACTTTGGTCGCGGAAAAGCAGGCCGCCGACCAGGCCCGGAACCCGGCGCTGCTGGCGCTCGCACGCAATTCGGCCAAGGACGCGATCCGGCAGAACCTGGCGATCCCGCTGCAAGTTGCGGGCTATGGTGCGGTTAACGTGACCGTACACTTTGACGGCGAACCGGCGGGCAATTGAGCCAGGCGCAAGGCCGGCTCTTCCAACCAGCCAGAACCGCGCTATAAAGCCCTCGGTCGCGGATTGAAGGAGAGGCACTGGCATGGCTACCATGGCACCGGCAACGCTTGCACCACACGGCGACGAACCCGCGCGCGCCGAACGCTTTGCGTTCAAGATGGCGGTCGCGATGGCGCTCACCGTCGTACTCGGTTTTTCAACCCAGCTGGCGATGGGCCGCTCGACCTTCGCCTCACCGCTCAGGGTCCACCTGCACGCCGTGGTGTTCATGGGCTGGGTGGCGATCTTCCTGACGCAATCGTACCTCGCCACGCGCGGACCTGTGGCGCTGCACCGCAAGCTGGGCTGGCTGGCCACTGGCTGGGCCGGGTTGATGGTCGTGCTGGGCGTTGTCGTGACTGTGATGATGGCGCGCAATGGCACGGTCCCGTTCTTCTTCATGCCGCAGCAATTCCTGATCGCCGATCCGCTCACCGTGCTGATGTTTGCCGGGGTGACCACTCTGGCCGTGGCCAACCGCAAGCGGACCGATTGGCACGCGCGGCTCCACATCTGCGGCATGGCGCTGATCACCGCGCCAGCGTTCGGGCGCTTGCTGCCGATGCCTTTGCTCTCGCCCTATGCCTTCGAGGCGGCGGGGGTTGCCACGCTGGTCTTCCCGCTCGCGGGCATGATCCGCGACCAGCGCAAGCTGGGCCGCGTGCATCCGGCGTGGCTGGTCGGTGCGGGGGCAATCGTCGGCACCATTCTGCTGTTCGACCTGATCGCCTATTCGCCGCTGGGCGGCAGCATCTATCACGCCGCCACCGCCGGTTCGCCCGGAGCCTCGGTGCCGGGACTCGAATTCGCCGCCCCGCCCGCTGGAGGCTTGATCACCGGCCGGTGAACGCCCATTGAAAGGGGTATGACCGACCAGCCTCTCAGCCTCACCGGCCTCGACCTGCGCGCAGAGATCGATCGCCTGCGCAAGGACCGCAACGCGATTATTCTGGCGCATTATTACCAGCGGCCCGAAATCCAGGATCTTGCCGACTATATCGGGGACAGCCTCGAGCTATCCAAAAAGGCCGCCGCCACCGACGCCGCGGTGATCGCGTTCTGCGGGGTCAAATTCATGGCCGAAACCGCCAAGATCCTCGCGCCCGAAAAGATCGTGGTGCTGCCCGATCTCAACGCCGGATGCAGCCTGGAAGATAGCTGCCCGCCCGAAAAGTTCGCGCAGTTCCGCAAGGCCAACCCCGATCACATCGCGCTGACCTATATCAACTGCTCGACCGAGGTGAAGGCATTGAGCGACATCATCGTCACGAGCTCGAGCGCCGAGACGATCCTGTCGCAGATCCCCAAGGACCAGAAGATCATCTTCGGCCCCGACCGCCATCTGGGCGGCTACCTGTCGCGCAAGTTCGACCGCGAGATGCTGCTGTGGCCGGGCGTATGCATCGTCCACGAAGCGTTCAGCGAGACCGAGCTGCTCAAGCTCAAGGCCCAGCACCCCGGCGCGCCAGTCGCCGCGCACCCCGAATGCCCGCCGCACATCGCCGACCACGCCGACTATATCGGCAGCACCAGCGGCATCCTCCAGTTCGCCAAGACCTTCACCGGCGACACCCTGATCGTCGCGACCGAACCGCACATCATCCACCAGATGGAGCTCGCGGTGCCCGGCAAGACCTTCATCGGCGCACCGGGTGCGGACGGCCAGTGCGCCTGCAACATCTGCCCCTACATGGCGCTCAACACGCTCGAGAAACTGTACCTCGCGCTGCGCGATTTGACCCCGCGGATCGAGATTGAGGAGGGGCTGCGGTTGCAGGCGAAGAAGAGCCTGGACCGGATGCTGGAGATGGCGGGCGGGACTGTGGGGATGGGGGATTTAGGGGCGCGGTGATGGTGGAAAACTAGCGGCCTGAGCAGGTTTATGAAGCCGAAGAAAATAGGCTTAGATTTATGATACGGAACTCTCAATCTGGACAGCGCTCACTTTCGTTGAAGTGTCGTGAGTGCGGTCGTTCCAATTCCTTTGAGTATGAATTCTTGTGGAAAACGGGCAGTGTCGAACTTAGCTGCCCGCATTGCAATCATTCACCGGATGCATGCTATTGGGACAAGGACCGCAAGCGCGCTTGGATGTTTGCAGTCCGATGGAACGTTGCGGATCGCGATCGTGTAAGAGCGGATGCCAAGAGGCTCACTCAGCAACATCGGCAAGCTATTCGTCCGATCTCAAAGAAGTTACGCTTTGAAATGCTGAGGCGAGACGAATCAACATGTCGTTACTGCGGTCGATCCACGCCCGATGTTGAATTACATGTCGATCACGTCGTGCCACGGGCGAAAGGCGGTCTCACCATTTCTGAAAATTTGGTCACAGCTTGTGCCGATTGCAATTTGGGTAAGGGAGCGGGTTGAGATCAAAGGAACCTCACCCCGCCACCACCCTTCTCACCACATCGGGCTCGGCTTCGATCACCTTGAGGTAGGACCGCACCGCTGGCGACGGCATATGGCGGGCCATTTCGTACTGGCGCAAGTTCGCGACCGGAATGCCGAACGCGGCGGCGAACTCGCTCTGGCTCATGCCCAGGCGGTGACGCAGGATGCGAAACCGGCGGCCCATGTCGGCACGTTCCAAGCCGGCGACCGAAACATCCCGATCTTCAGGATCGTTGGGGTCGGCCGGAATTGCGATTGTAGTATGCTTGTTCACCGCCATTGCTCCTGCGCACCGAAATCAACCTGACGACCTCGCCACGCCAGACGTGGATCGCCGTGTAGAGTTTCCCTTCGACCAGTCCGATCGCCTTCCAGCGCTCCTCTTCGTCCCCGACCCTGACGGTCGGGGACAGACCAAGGAACGGATCATCGAACACACGTTGCCCAAACGCGAGCCGAAGCCGGTGCTTGAACAAATTGGCCTCGTCCTTGGCAGGATCGAATTCAAACTCCATAAGTTCAGACTATGTGAATCACATATAGCAGACAATGCGAGACACGTCCAATACGGACTTATCCCTACCGCACTGGCAGCCCGAACATCAGCTGGCGCACGAACTTCACCGGGGGCGAGCCGTAGCTCAGCACCGTGTCGTTGTACCGCCGCAGCGTATAGCTCTTGCCCCAGCGCTGTTTCGCTTCCTCGCGCAGGGCCATGTGTTCGCTGAACCCGGTGAAGTAGCTCAGCAGCTGGACTGACGACAGGCTCGCGCGGGTCCATTTGCCCGCCGCTTCGCGCTCGGCCTGGAAGGCGCCGTTCTGCATCAGATCCATCGCCTGGTCGCGGGTCATGCCCTCGGTCTGGATGCCGATATCGAGCAGCGTGTTGGTGACCGAGCGGAGCCGCATCTTGAGCACGGTGAGCTTGAACAAGCGCTGTTCCTGCGGATCGGCGCTGAGGTAGCCCTCGTCCTTCATCATCCCTTCGGCATAGACCGCCCAGCCTTCGACGAACGGCCCCGAGCCGAGGTAGGCGCGCAGCAGGTCGGGCGAGCGGTTCGAGTGATCGAGCTGGAGGTAGTGCCCCGGCATCGCCTCGTGAATCGACAAGTCGTGGATCATGTAATCGTTGTATTCGGAGAGAAAGCTGTCGGCCTGCGCGTCGGTCCAATCGTCGGGGATGGGCGAGACCGCGTAGAAGTTCTGCTGGCCCTTTTCGAACAGCCCCGGCGGATCGTTGTAGGCGACTGCGTTGCCCTGCTGAAACTTGGGCATGGTGATGACTTTGACCGGCCCGTCGGGCATGCGGACGAACCCGGCCTTGGTCACGAAGGCGGTCGCTTCGGCGAGCGTTTCGCGGGCGCGCTGTTCGAGTTCGCCGCGGGGCGGGTGCTTGGCGTAACTAACCTTGAGCGCCGCCGCGATCACGCTCTGCTGCTGCGCTGCGCTCGGATGGTCGGGCATCACCCGCGATTTGTCGCTCGGCTGACCCGCCAACACCTGCCGGGCAAGGTCATACATCTCGGCGCGGGTCTCGGCCTTGGCCTTGAGCGCGCGGGCCTTGAGCTGGGGCCGGGTCATGTCGCTCATCAGGGCGAATTTCATCTTCTGGTCATAGAGTTTGGTACCGAGCCGGAAGTCGCCCTTCGCGGCCGGGATCAGCACGGTATCGAGCCAGGTCTGCTGGTCGGCCACCGCCGCTTTCAGCCCAGCCAAAGCCTTATCGAACCGCACCCGGTCAGCGCCGCTCAGGCTGCCCGCGTGCGGGGCGAGCATGCCCTCGGCAATCTCGATGATCCCGGAATTCTGCTTCGACACCGTCTGCGCAAACACCAGCGGCACCCGCGCCGGGACGAGCTGGCTGCGGCTTTGCACGAGCAGCGCGGGCAGCGCTTCCATCCGCGCGGTTGCGCTGGTCAGCCGCACATCCCACGGCGCGAAATCGCGCGCGGCCAGCGTGTAGAGCGAGCCCGCCGCGATATCGTTGTAGATCTGCGCGTTCCAGGCCCAATCCTGTAACTTGTCATTAGCCCAAACGCGGTATTGCGCCTCATTGCGCAGCATCGCGTAATCAACCTGATTGTCGCGGTTCAATTTCGCCGGGCTAATGCCTGACAGCGCTGCGTCATAGGCTGCCCAAGTTGCTGCACGCTCGGCCCGGCCCTTGGCGCTTATGTTTGGAAGCTGACTATCGTATTTGTGCTCGCCTAGAGCAGTCGCCTCAACTGGTGAGAGCCGCATAGCATCAGCAATAAACTGTCCTGCTAGGTCTTGGAATTGCTGGTCCGCGCTGTGGACGGATTTGGCGTGGCGCGCCGGACGGGCGGCATCGGCGGGGAGCTGGACCAGCGCCAGAGCGGCGAGCGGCAGGGCGGCGTAGAGTGCGAAACGCTTCACGGGTGCGGTCTCCTCAAGGTGTCATTGGCGTAAGGTTAGCGCGCGGTCAGTCCTGCGTCGAGCGCGCCAGCACCAGTGCCGCAGCGACCAGGGCCATGCCGACAAAATCGAGCGGCCCGAGCACTTCGCCGAACACCGCCCAGCCGACCAGCACCGCCACTGCGGGCTGGGTCAGCAGGGTCAGCCCGATAACCATGGGCGAAAAATGCTTGAGCGAATAGACCAGCAGCCCTTGCCCGATCAGCTGGCTCGACAGCGCGAGTGCAATCACCGGCCACCACTGAGTCGGCCAGACCGGCTCGCCGAGCAGCAGCGCCGCTGCCAGCAGTACTGGCAGCCCGAACAGGCTCGACCAGGTCAGCAGCGACCACCCGCCAAGGCTCACGCGGTGCTTCTGGATCAGCAGGATGTAACCGGCATAGAGCAACCCGGCGGTCACGCAGAACAGATCGCCGATGGCGGTCGCGGTGCCGATCTCCAGGCTGCGGCCGAGCAGGATCGCGGCACCGCCCAGTGCGGCAACCAAAGCCAGCCACTCGCCGGCCCGCGGCGCGCGGTGCAAGCTGATCAGGCCCCAGACCATGATCACCAGACTGCCCGAATTGCCGAACAGCGAAGCATTGGCCATCCGCGTCAAGCCGATCCCGATGTGCCACAAGCCCACGTCGGCCGCGAAGAACAGCCCCGCGCCGGCAATCGCCAGCCACACTTTCGTGCCAAAGCCGCCGAGCCGCTGACCGCTCACCCGGGCCAGCAGGGCGAGCATCGGCACCGCCAGCGCGAGCCGCCAGAACGCGGCTGAAACCGGGCCGCTGTCGGCCATCCGCACGAACCACGGCCCCAGCGCCAAAGCCACATTGCCCAGCATCAGCGCGGCAAAATGCGCCCACGACCAGCGCCGCGCTGCTTGTTCCACCGCCACGGTTGCAATGCCCATGGCCTTGCCTTAGCGAGCCGCCAAAGATTGCAAAACGAAATGTGATGGAGAATGCACTTGCCCGACGTCCTGTTCCAGCCGCTTCAGCTTGGTGCTTTCACCGCGAAAAACCGCATCATCATGGCCCCGCTGACCCGCGGCCGCTCGGACCCTGGTTCGGTACCCAACGCGATGATGACCGAATACTACCGCCAGCGCGCCGGTGCTGGGCTGATCATCTCCGAAGCCACCGGGATCAGCGTCGAAGGGCTTGGCTGGCCCGCTGCGCCGGGCATCTGGAGCGCCGCGCAAGTTGAGGGCTGGAAACCGGTGACACAGGCGGTTCATGCCGAGGGCGGCAAGATCGTGCTGCAGCTGTGGCACATGGGGCGGATCGTTCACCCCGATTTCCTCGGCGGCCAGCCCGGTATTTCGGCCAGCGCCACCACCGCGCCCGATTATGCCCACACCCCCATGGGGCGCAAACTGCACGAACAGGCTCGCGCCGCCACACATGACGACATCAAACGCATCGTCGCCGACTATGCCCATGCCGCGCGCAACGCCAAGGCGGCGGGCTTCGACGGGGTCCAGCTGCACGGCGCGAACGGCTATCTGGTCGACCAGTTCCTGCGCGCCGGGACCAACCTGCGCAGCGACGAATACGGCGGCAGCCCCGAAAACCGCACCCGCTTCATGCGCGAAGTGCTCGAAGCACTGATCGAAGTGTGGGGCGCCGACCGGGTCTCGATCCGCATGTCCCCCAATGGCGAGACGCAGGGCTGCGACGATCCCGATCCGGCAAGCATCTTCGGCGCCGCGGCGCAGGTCGTGCAAGATCTTCGCATCGCCTTTGTCGAGCTGCGCCAGCCCGGTCCCGCAGGCACCTTCGGGGCCACAACGGTGCCCCAGCAGGACGGCCTGATCCGCTCGATCTACTCGGGCGCGCTGATGCTCAATTCGGACTACAGCGCAGAACAGGCTGAAACCGATGTCGCGAGCGGACGCTGCGACGCGATCAGCTTTGGCCGCCCCTATATCTCCAACCCCGACCTCGCCGAACGGATCAAGGTCGGCGCGGACTGGGCGCCCAACACCAATGTGCCGAAAAGCTGGTATCTGCCCGGGCCAGAGGGCTATATCGATTACCCGGCGCTCGTGCTGGCGTAAGGTTCCAACCACTTCGTCATTGCGAGCGAAGCGCGGCAATCCAGAGTCCAGTGCGCGGCGCTCTGGACTGCTTCGTCGCTGCGCTTCTCGCAATGACGAATAAGGGCGAAGAGGATTAAGCCGATGCCAGTACGTTCATGGTTGTTCGTTCCGGGTGACAGCGAAAAGAAGCTGGGCAAGGCGGTGGCAACCGGCGCCGACGTGCTGATTCTCGATCTTGAGGATTCGGTTGCGGCCGAGAATAAGCCGGCGGCGCGGGCGATGGCCGGGGCGTGGCTCGCGGCGCACCGCCAGCAAGTGACCGATGGCAAGCGCCAGGGTCGGTGGGTGCGGATCAATGCGCTCGACAGCCGCCAGTGGCGCGAGGACCTGCTCGCGGTGCTGCCCGGCGCGCCCGACGGGATCATGCTGCCCAAGAGCGCCGGGCCAGAGTCCGTCCAGCAGCTTTCGGCCGAAATCTATGAGCTGGAAGGCCGCGCCGGCCTCGCCCCCAACGCGGTCAAGATCATGCCCCTGGTCAGCGAGACCGCCGCGGCGGCACTGACGATCGCGCGCTATGCCGATGCCGCCATGCCGCGGCTCGCCGGGCTGACCTGGGGCGCCGAAGACTTGTCAGCGGCAATCAGCGCGATCCGCAAGCGTGATGCCGATGGCCGCTGGACCGACACCTTCCGCTACGCCCGCACGCAGACGCTGCTCACCGCGCACGCCGCCGGGGTTTCGGCCATCGACACCCTCCACGCCGATTTCGGCGACGAAAAAGGCCTCAAACGCGCCGCCGAAGCAGCCCGCGCCGATGGCTTTGCCGGGATGCTCGCAATCCACCCCGCGCAAATAGAAATCATCAACGCCGCGTTTACGCCAAGCGAGGAAGAACTGGACGAAGCCCGCGCGATTGTTGCGGCATTCAAGGCCAACCCGGGCGCGGGCGCGCTGCAGATCGATCGCCGGATGATCGACATGCCGCATTACAAGCTGGCGCTGCGGGTGTTGGGGTTGGAGGAGTAGGGCTTTCCAGCCCGACCCGTTTGCCCCGAGCGAAGTCGAGGGGTCGGTTCGAGCGAAGCCGAGAACCTCTAGAGCGGATGCGTAATTTCTGAACCACTCGTCATCCCGGCGGAGGCCGGGACCCAGCACTTCTGAAAGTGAAACCGCGAAGCGTCGTTGTTTCATGTTTGGACTGGGTCCCGGCCTCCGCCGGGATGACGATTCTGATTCATGGAAACTAACTCCAGCGCGGCCCGCTTCGGCTTCGCTCGGCGGGTGTCTCGACTTCGCTCGACACGAACGGAGGTGGGATGGTCGTGGCACCACCCATCCCCGCTCATCCTGAGCCTGTCGAAGGATTGCTCTTTTCTTTGTGCGGTTGCGGATGACGCACGAAGGACAAGGCCAGTGCTTCGACAGGCTCAGCATGAGCGGGAGTGGGTTGTTTGCAGTAGTTTGGAAGCGGACAGGCATAGCCTACCCCCGGATAGGGGTCAGGTCGTCGCGGGCGTTTCCGCCGCGCTGGGGCTGGCTTCGGCCTTCACCTCAGGCGCATCAACCGCCGCATCGCTGGCCTTCGCCGCACCCTTCCCCGCCTTCGCCCCCTTCGTATCGCCAGCTTCGCCGCCCTCGCTCTTGGGTGCGAGCGGGGCCTGCGATTTCACCGTATCGAGCGGCAGCATCGCATCGCTGGCGGAGCCCGGCAGCACTTCGCCTTGCGCGGTGCCGGCCCCGGCATCCTTCTTGGTGTCGCCCTTGCAGCCCGCGAGCGCCAGCAGGGTAGCGGCCAGCATCAAACCATGTTTCATCACCCAGCCTCCTCGCCGCAGGGGCGCTCCAGCGCGGCGAGGAAGCTCGCGGCGCGTTTGTGCAATGCCGCATCCCATGCCGCCGAATCAACCGTAATCCCGAGCCGTTCGAGGCTGGTCACCCCGAATTCCTCGATCCCGCACGGGACGATCCCGGTAAAGTGCCCCAGATCGGGCGACAGGTTGACCGAAAAGCCGTGCATCGTCACCCAGCGGCGGATGCGCACGCCGATCGCGCCGATCTTCGCCTCGCGCCCGTCGATGTCGGTGGTCCAGATCCCGATCCGGCCCTCTGCGCGCCAGCTGGTCACGCCGAAATCGCCCAGCGTATCGATCACCCAGCCTTCGAGCGCGGAGACGAACCCGCGCACATCGCGGGCGCGGCGTTTGAGATCGAGCAGGACGTAGCCGATCCGCTGCCCGGGGCCGTGATAAGTGTAGCGCCCGCCGCGTCCCGCATCGACCACTTCGAACCGGGGATCGAGCAATTCGGCGGCGGCGGCGCTGGTTCCGGCGGTGTAAACCGGGAGATGTTCGAGCAGCCAGATCAGCTCGCGTGCGGTCCCGGCGGCGATCGCGGTGTTGCGTGCGGTCATGCCCTCAAGCGCGGCGCGATACGGCACCGGGGCGCTATCGCGGCGCCATTCGAGGTCAGTGAACGGGCTATCTGGCATCGATCATTTGCGTGACGGCAAATGCTGTGGTTATCAAGGGGGATGAGCAATCCGTTCCAGCCCACTCCGCCGCCGCCCCCGCCCACGTCCCCCGGCGAACGCCGTGCCCGGCCGCGGTTCGACACGATGAAGATCTGGGACGAGGCGAGTGCCGCGCTGCTCGCCAACCGCGATGTGCTGCTGGCGGTGCTCGGGGTGTTCTCGGTGCTGCCCAATTTCGCGCTGCAGATGCTCGCGCCGGTGCCCGAGCCGGGGTCGGGCCAATCGCCCGAGCAATTGCTGACCAAGCTGGGGACTTACTTCGATGCCAACTGGCTGCCGCTGGCGGCGGTGGTGGCGGTGCAGTTCTTCGGGATGCTGGTGACGCTGGCGCTGCTCGGTGATCCGCAGCGGCCAACCGTGGGCGAGGCGATGCGCTCTGCCGCGCGCGGGACGCCCAGCTTCCTCGCCGCGCTGGTGGGCGGAATGGCGCTGGCGTTTCTGACCGGGCTGATCCCGGTGATCCTGATCGGGCTCTCCGGGTCGCTGGCACTGACCCAGGTGGCTGCGGTGATCGGCACCGTGGTGATCCTCTACATGCTGGTGCGGTTCGCCTTTACCGGCCCGGCGGTGCTGCTCGGCGGCGAGCGCAATCCGGTTTACGCGCTGCGCCGCTCGTACTTCGCCACCAAGAGCATCGGCTGGCAATTGCTGATGTTCATCCTGCTGATCTTCATCGCCTTCCGCATCGTCGGCTGGCTGATTACCGTGGCGGTGGTCCTTTTGACCACGCTGATCGCCGGAGCGGCGGGGGGCGCTCTGGTTGGCGCGCTGATCGCCTGTTTCGTGCAGGCTGCACTGGCGGCAACTTTCGTCGCTGTGATCGTCGCGAGCTACCGGCAGGTGGGCGGGCCGACCGGGTAAATTCCCGGCTGGACATCGCTGGCCGCAATGCGCAGGATATGCTCCGGGGACATTCAGGGGGATTATCATGCAGTTCAGCGCATCGCGGGCTTTCACCGAAGCATTCCAGCTCCTCGGGGCACGATTTGGCATGCTGGTCGGGATCTGGCTGGTGTTCTTCGTCGGCATCATTGCGGTGATCGCGGCGTTCGGCGGCGTGTTCTTTTCGATGATGCAGATGTCGATGGGCGCTGGCGGCGGGCTGACTCCGGGACAGAACCCGCTGGCGAACATGGGTTTCTCGATGGTCATTTTCTACATCCTCTATTTTCTGGTCATCTTCGCCCAGCAGATCGCGCTGTCGCGCGCGAGTACCGGACGGCCTGAGGATAGCTTCGGCGTCGCGCTCGGCGCCGGGCTGCGCGGCGCGCTGCCGATGTGCGGGGTGCTGCTGCTCTACCTGATTGCCGGGATCGGCGGCGGGATCGTCGTCGGGCTGCTGTTTGCCGGGGTGTTCGCGGCAACCCAGTCGGCAGCGGTGTCGTTCCTGCTCGGCCTGCTGATGCTGCTGGCCTTCTTCTACCTGTTCGCGCGGCTCAGTCTGGTGCTGCCGATCGTCGCCATCGGCGAAGTGCGTAACCCGTTGGCCGTGATCGGCCGGGCGTGGAAGCTCACTGCGGGCAATTCGGTCAAGATCGCGCTGACCTGGGCGCTGGTGCTGATCGCGATGACCGTGCTTTATTTCGTGGTGTTCATGGTCACCGTCGGGTTCCCCACCCCGGGCACGGTGCCCGGCCCGATAAGCTCGATCGGGTTCATCATCGCGATGATCGTGATGGGGCTGAGCGTCGGCCTGTACATGGTCACGCTGACCACCGCGCTGTACGATCAGCTTTCTCCTTCGTCGGTTGAGGAAACCGCCCACACCTTCGCTTAGAAGCTCAGTCCTTCCAGCCCCAGAACAGCTTGCACGGCAACACGTTAAGCGCTTCGTAGCCAGCGTCGATGTGCTTGAAATGCCTGGCCATGAAGGCGCGCGCCTTGGCGCTGAACTGATAGACCAGGAACGCCCCGCCCGGGCGCAGCACGCGGTAGGTCGCGGCGGCGATGGCCGGACCGATGCCGTCGGGCAGGGTCGAGAATGGCAGGCCCGAGAGGACATAGTCGGCATGATCGTGGCCATTTGCGCGCACAATGGCTTCAACGTCGGCGGCCGAGCCGAGCACCGGCACGAACCGGCTGTCGCTGATCGTGGCCTTGAGATAATCGATAAACAGCGGGTTGGTGTCGATCACGATCAGCTGACCGTCGCGCGGCAACCGGTCGAGCACCGGGCGGCAGAAGGTGCCGACCCCGGGGCCATATTCGACGAACAGCTTGCACTCGTTCCATTTGACCGGGGCAAGCATCTTGCGAATCGTGTATTTTGACGAGGGGATGATCGAGCCGACCATCACCGGGTGTTCGATGAAGCCTTGCAGGAACACGCCCCATGGACCCATGGCCCGCACGATCCGGCGCTTCGCGCCCATCATCTGGCGCTTCGTGCGCACGATCCGGCGCTTCGCGCGGAAGCCCAGCGTTCGTTGGGCAAGCTCGGAAGTGGTCATGTGCGGGGGTGCGTCCTGAAATTCGCAGAAGGACGCCCTTCCCAAATTTGCCGTGCCATTGCAAGGCAAGAGCGACGCGACTAGCGACGGACCGATGTCTTTCGCCGACCCCGAATTGCCTGCCGGGCAACCCGGCGCGACCGCGCACCTGCCGCGCGGGCGGGTGGCGCTGCTGTTCACCGTCAGCCTGGTCACCGCGGCGGGCAACACCGCGATGCAATCGGTCATGCCCTCGATCGGCACCGCGCTGCATGTCCACGACTTCTGGATCAGCCTGGCTTACACTTGGTCAGCGTTACTGTGGATGATCTGCGCCCCGCTGTGGGCGCGCAAAAGCGATGAGCGCGGGCGCAAGGAAATGATGGCGATCGGGCTGACCGGGTTCATCGCCAGCTTCAGCCTGTGCGGGCTCGCGCTGTGGCTGGGGCTTAACGGCTATCTGTCGGGCATCGGCACGCTGCTGACTTTCGCGCTGTTCCGCTCGCTCTACGGTGGGTTCGGCTCGGCTGCGCCGCCCGCAGTGCAAGCCTATGTCGCGAGCCGGACCAGCCGCCAGGAGCGGACCAAGGCCTTGTCGCTGATCTCGTCGAGCTTTGGCCTTGGCACCGTCATCGGCCCGACATTGGCACCGTTCTTCATCCTGCCGGGGATCGGGCTGGTCGGGCCGTTTGCGGGTTTCACGGTGATTGCGATCGTGGTGCTGATCGCGCTGCGGCTGCGGCTGCCCGACGATTCGCCGGCCTATGCCGCGCGCGGTGACGTGATCGCCGCGCCGTTCAGCGCCAGCTCCGATTCGCGGCCGCGGCCAGATGCCGAGGCTGAGGCCGAGGCCGAGCCGATGCTGTTCGGCGACGTCGCCAAGGTCAGCTGGTTCGACCAGCGGCTGCGCCCGTGGATGATCGCGGGGCTGCTCGGCGGCCACGCTCAGGCAGCGACAATGGGTCTGGTCGGGTTCCTGGTGCTCGACCGGCTCGGGCTGCGCGGCGATGCTGGGGCAGGCGCGCAGAACATTGCGCTGGTGATGTTCGCGGGCGCGGCGGCCACGCTGTTTGCGCAATGGGGCGTGATCCCGACGCTGAAGCTGGGCCCGCGCGCGTCGTGCCTGTGGGGGATTTCGCTGGGTGCGGCGGGCGTTGCGGCGCTGGCGTTCGCGAACACGCTGCACGCGATTACGGTCAGCTTTGCGGTGCTGTCACTGGGCTTCGGGCTGTTCCGCCCCGGCTTCACCGCCGGCGCGTCGCTCGCGGTGAGCCGCGCCGAGCAGGGCCAGTCGGCGGGGATCGTCGCCTCGGTCAACGGCGCGGGCTATATCGTCGCGCCGGCAATCGGGGTCTGGCTCTATGGGCACAATCCGTGGATCGGGTTCGGTGCGATCCTGGCGCTGTGCGGTGCGGTGATTGTGCTGGGGATCAAGGGCATGGCCAGCGACGAAGCGCTGATGCACCGCGAGACGCAGTCGGGCTAAGCCTGGCGCTTTCCTACAACGGGCCGGTCGATTAGGCGGAAGCCCGCTACAGGATCTCGCGCACGACATCTTGCGGCCGGCACAGCCGCACGCCTTTGCCGGTTTCCACCAGCGGCCGTTCGATCAGCTTAGGTTCGCCGTGCATCGCGGCCAGCACCGTGGCGTCGTCGGCATCGGGCAGTCCGCGCTCTGCCGCATCGGTGCCGCGCAGCCGCAGGCCCTGCTGCGGGGTTAGTCTGGCGTCGCGATAAAGCTGCGCGAGCTTGGCGGCGCTGGGCGGGTGGCTGAGGTATTCGGTCACAGTCAGTTCGACCCCCGGCGTTTCCTGCAGGATCGCGAGCGTCTTGCGCGAGGTGCCGCAGGCCGGATTGTGCCAGATCGTTGCCTTCATTGTCGCCGCCTCATTTGGTTGAACCCTGGCCGCCCCGCCTAGCGATAAAAATCCCCAAACCCAAATGCCCGCTTGTCAGTGAGAACGATTCGCATTAGCGCAAATATGGTATTGCGAATTATTATCAAAAATGGATTTCAAATGTCACCCGTGCTGCACCGCTCCTCGTCCCTGTTCGCTCTCGCGCTGTTCGCGGTGCCAGGCGCAGCCTTTGCGGACGAATTCGATGACGCTCCGGCACCGATCGTCGTCACTGGCGAGCGCATCGATGAACCCGAAGCCTCAAGCATCAAGACCGACACCCCGCTGCTCGACACGCCGCAAAGTATCACGACGCTGGGGCGCGAGCGGCTCGACGATCAGGGGCTCGAACAGCTCAATGATGCGCTGCGTTATGTTCCGGGGGTCATCCTCAATCAAGGCGAGGGCCACCGCGATCAGATCGCGATCCGCGGCCAATCGACCACGGCCGATTTCTACCTCGATGGCATCCGCGACGATGCGCAGTACTATCGCTCGCTCTATAACATCGAACGGGTCGAAGTGCTCAAAGGTGCCAATGCCTTGCTGTTCGGGCGCGGCGGCGGCGGCGGTGTGATCAACCGCGTCTCCAAGGCCCCCGACTTCATTGCGCCGCACAGCACCTTGTCGGTCAGCGGCAACAGCTTCGGGGCTTGGTCGGGATCGGGCGATCTTGGCCTGCCGGTGTCGGACGCGTTGGCCGTCAGGTTCAACGGCACTTACGAGGAATTCGCCAACCGCCGTGACGAGTATACTGGCCATTTCATCGGACTTGCCCCGACCGTGGGCCTTAAACTGGGCGAGCGCACAATTCTGACGGCCGCCTATGAATTCGCGGGCGACAAGCGCACCACCGATCGCGGCATTCCCTCGTTCGGCGGGGTTCCGCTGACCGGCTTTGACGATACGTTCTTTGGCGATCCGGCGATCAACCGCAGCACGGTCACCGCGCATATCGCCCGGGTTCGTCTCGACCACGAATTTGCTGAAGGCCTCTCATTCAACGCCGCTGGGCAGTTCTCGCACTACGACAAATACTACGGAAACATCGTCCCCGGCGCGGTCAACGCTGCGCGCACCATGGTTTCGCTCACCGGCTATCGCAGCGGGACGCAGCGCAGCAACTGGATCGGCCAGGCCAACCTGGTGTGGAAGGGTGAGACCGGCCCGCTCCGCCATACCTTGCTCGCCGGGATCGAGGCGGGTGACCAGGACACGGCGGCTTATCGCGACGATTCGCGGTTCGCGGGGGCGGCCAGCGTCAGCGTGCCACTGCTGCGCCAAATCACGGTTCCGGCCAGCACGTGGGTGACGCTGAGCAAAACCCGATCTCAGGTGCGCAGTCTCTCCGGGTATGTTCAGGACCAGATCGAGCTGGGCGAGCATGTGCAGCTGATCGCGGGCGCGCGCTATGACGATTTCCGCATCATCGCCACCAACCGCATCACCGGCGTGGTCACTGCACGCAACGACGGCAAATGGTCACCGCGGTTCGGGCTGGTCCTGAAGCCGCAAGCCAATGTGTCGCTTTACGCCAGCTACACCAAGAGCTTCCTGCCGCAAGCTGGTGATCAGTTCAACACGCTCGCAGCCAACCTCCAGACGCTGGCGCCCGAAGAATTCCGCAACCTTGAGGCCGGGGTGAAGTGGGACATTTCGCCCGGCCTGTCATTTACCTCAGCCGTGTTCCAGATCGACCGGACCAACACCCGCGCAGTGGATCCCAACACCGGCAACCCGGTGCTCACCGGCAGCAGCCGCGTCAAAGGCTATGAGGTCGCACTGTCAGGACAAATCACCCCGGCGTGGCAGGCCAGTCTTGGTTATTCGCACCAGACCGGCAAGATCCTGACCACCACCACAGCCGCACCGGCCGGGCGTTTGCTGCCCCAGCTGCCGCGCGACCAGCTCACCGCCTGGACACGTTACAATATGTCCGCCAGGCTTGGCGTTGGGCTCGGATTGCTGCACCAATCGAGCCAGTTTGCGACGATCAGCAATGCGGTGACATTGCCGGGCTTCACTCGGCTCGATGCAGCGGTCTATTTCGACGTGACCGAGCGCTTCGCGGTGCAATTCAACATCGAGAACCTGACCGGCACAAAGTACTTCGCCAGCGCGCAAAACGACAACAACATCCAGCCCGGCGAGCCGCTCACCGCGCGGGTGACGGCGCGGGTGAAGTTCTAATTTAGGGATTGTCCCTAAATTATTGTCCGCGGAGCGCCGGCACCGCGCGCGCGGCATCTGCGGGCGAAATCCCCGGCACCGGCGCGGCGCTGATCGTCTCGAGCCGGCGCATCACCCGGCCCGCGCGCTGGACCGCGTGGACCAGCCGCGGATAGACCCCGCAGCGGCACAGGTTGGGCACCGCGGCGGCAATATCCGCGGCGCTGGGATCGGCATTCTTGGCGAGCAGCGCGGCCGCGGCGATGACGATGCCCGGGGTGCAGAACCCGCACTGGATCGCCTGTTCGGCGACCAACGCCTGCTGCACCGGGTGGCTGCGATCGGGCGACAGGCCCTCGATCGTGGTGACGCTGCGCCCCTCGGCCTCGGCCAGACTGATCAGGCAGGAGCGCAGCGCTGCGCCGTCGACCAGCACCATGCAAGCGCCGCAATCGCCCACCCCGCAGCCGTATTTGGTGCCGGTCAGATTGGCGGCATCGCGCAGCCCCCACAGCAAGGGCGTCTGCGGGTCCATCCGCAGCTCGACCGCGCGGCCGTTGATCGTCAGGCTTGGCACTGGCGAGAGGTCAGTCGCGCCAGCTGCGGTCGATCTTGTCGATGCGCCGGGTCCAGGCGTCGAAATCTGCCTGACCGGGGGCGGTACCCGGGACGCCGCCTTCGTGGAGATCGCGCTGGTGGACCGCGACCACTTCGTCCGTCACCATCAGCGGCTGGCCCATCGACATCGTCGCCAGCTGAATCTCGCAAGCGCGTTGCAGCGACCAGTGGGTAACGAACACTTCGGGGAGCGAGCGGCCCAGAATCACCGGGCCGTGGTTCTTGAGCATCAGGATCCGGCCCTCGCCCAAGTTCGACAGGAGCCGCACGCCTTCCTCTTCGCGCACGGTGATCCCTTCGAAATCGTGGTAAGCCAGCCGCCCGGCAAAGTTGCAGGCGTAGAAGTTGACCGGCTGGAGCCCGCCTTCAAGGCTGCACACTGCCATCGTCGCGGTGGTGTGCGTATGGCAGACCGCGTGGGCCCACGGCACATTGCGGTGGAACAGTCCGTGCTGGACGAACCCGGCCTTGTTGACCGGATAAGGATTGCCGTCGAGCTTGTTGCCCTCGCCATCGATCTTGACCAGGTTCGAGGCGCAGACCTCGGAATAGAGCAGCCCGAACGGGTTGATCAGGAACGCGCCGTCCTCGCCCGGGACCTTGACCGAGATGTGGTTGTAGATCGATTCGGACCAGCCGAGGTGATCGAAGATCCGGTAGCACGCGGCCAGTTCCAGCCGGGCCTGCCATTCCTGTTCGGTGCAATCGTAATTGCGTGCATGTGCATTGAGCTGGGTGGCCATGGGTCTCTCTCCAGGTTGCTTTTCGCTACCCGTCCTAGGCCAATCGGACTCACATGGAAATCCGTAATCCGGCCCACAGCGTGCGCGGGGTACCAAGGTCGATCGAACCGGCCTGTTTGCGCGTGACGACCTCGGTGTCAGTCAGATTCTCGGCGCGTAGCACCAGCTGGAAATGGCCACCGAGCGGCAGCGCAGCATAGGCGTCAAGCGTAGTCGCGGCGGGCAGCAGGTCGGTCTCGAGATCGTCCTCGTACTGCGCGCCGATGTGCTTGAGCGTCAATGCCAGCCGCCATCGCGGGCGCGGCTGCCAGGCCAGCGTGGCGCTGGCGGCAAGCTTTGGCGTCTGCGCCGGGCGTTTGCCATTGAGCCCCGCCGAAGTGCCGCTCGCCTCCAGCTGGGCGTCGGTCCAGGCCAGCGAAGCGTCGAGGGTGACCGGGCCATGGCGGGCAGTTGCGCCAAGCTCGATCCCGCGCGCATGGACCGCATCGACATTGCGCCGCTCGCGCAGGTTGGTCCCGATGGTGACATTGGCGATGCCATGTTCGACCTTGTTGTCGAATGCTGTCACCGACAGGTTGAAGTCCGCTGCAGGCGTCCAGTCGAACCCAGCCTCGAACCCGGTCAAATGCTCATTGACCAGCGCGGCATTGGCGCGGGTGACAACCGGGAACACCGTGAACGGGCGGTACAATTCGTTGAGCGTGGGCAGCCGCAGCCCGGTGTAGGCCGATCCGCGCAGGCCCAAGCCATGTCCCAATGCGAGCACCGCGCCGCCGCGCAGCGAGGTCTGCCAGCCCGCGCGGTTCGCGAAGGTGTTGCGGGTGGTGACGGTCCCGGCGGCATTGGCCTCGGTGAAATTGCCCCCGGTGATCGCCCAGCGATCGGCACGCAATCCGCCGGTCAGCGTGAGCGCGCCGAGCCGCCAGTCGCTCTCGGCGTAGAACCCCAGATCGCTGGTCCGCCCCCCGGCACGGCGCCGCGCGGTGACCAGGCCGGAGACGGCGGAATAGGCATCCTCGAACATTGTCCCGCTCGCCACCCGCCAGTCGGTGCCCAGCCGCAAGACCGCGCCTGCCCCCACCGGCGGGCGCAGTTCGAGCTTGCCGCCCCACCCGGTCGACGGCGTGGCGCGCTGGTCAAGCGTCTTCCTGAAGCTGGTCGAGGAGATCACCACGTTGGAGAAATTGCGCGCCTGCAAGTACGCCAGCGCATCGAACTGCCAGGTGCCCTTGCCGACCACCCGCAGGCTCGCATCCTCGCCGCTGCTGGTCGAATCCGCGCCTTTGAAACGCAAGGTCCGGGCATCACCGAACACCAGCCCGCTGGCTTGCAGCTCGACATCGGCGGTGAGCGGCGCAACCGCGCGCAAGGCAGTGGACCAGCTGTCATACTTCGCCCGCGCGCTGGCCGGAACGCGCTGGCTCGGCGGCGTGGTCCAGAACCCCTGCCCCCGGTCCCACCGCGCCGAGACTACGGCAAACCCTGCACCCAGCCGCGGCGCAAGCGTGGCCGACAGCTCGCTGTCGCCGCGATCACTGCCCAGCACTTGCCCGCTGAGCAACCCTAGCTCGCTTGGCCCGGCACTCTCCAGCTCGATCGTCCCCGCCACCGCGCCTGCACCGAACGCCCCCGCGCCGCCGCCGCGCGTCACCCGGGCGCGGGCCAGCCGTTCGGGCGCGAGCGCCGACAGCGGGATATAGCCGAAGAACGGATCGGCCAGCGGCACCCCGTCGAGCAGCACCAGGCTGCGGCTGGTGGCATTGCCGCCGAGCGCGCGCAGCGTCACGCCCTGCGCCGAGGGATTGGCGCTGCGGCTGTCCGAACGGCGGAACTGCTGGAACCCGGCGACTGCGCCGAGCGCATCCTCGATCCGCCCCGATGCGCTCGCTGCGAGCCGGTCGGCGTCAATCACCGTCGTATCGTAAGCCGGCGCGGCGGGCGGCGGAGCGAGGCCGGTCCCGGTGACGACGATCTCGGCCGGGGCGGCCTGAGCTGGCGGCGTAGTTTCCTGCGCCGAGGCGGCAGCCGGAAGCGCGACGACCAGCGCGGCGAGAAGGTGACGTGGATGCATGGATTTTCGCGCCTGTTGAACCGCTCTGGCGCCTAGTCGCTGGCAGCGCCCGGTGCAACCGGCGCGCCGATTGCGCTTTATGCCAAATTCGGCCCCAGGGTAGCTGGCTAGTCGCCCGCGCCCATGCTGATGCTGTCGGTCCCGGCATTGTAGGAAACGCTGAACCCGGCGGCGCGCAATGCCGCCAGACTGACATATTCGTCCGCACTTGCGGCAGCAGCAAAGCGGGCCGCGCTGGCTGGGTCCATGCGGTCTGAAACCAGCCCGAGCAGATCACCGACCCGGATCGACGGCTTCATATCGGCACCGATCCGGACATCCAGCGGCTTTGCGGGCGAACCGGCGACCGTGACCGTGACCTGGTGGAAAACGACATCTCCCACCAGCTTGTCCTTTGCGCCGGTGACGCGAACCTTGCCGACCTGAGCGGGCTTGGCAGCCGGCCGAGCCAACGCAGCGGTCGGCGTCCGAGCGGGGACGTGAATGCGCGCAAGATCAAATTTGCGCAGGTCCGGCGAGTTGATCAGGCGAACCGTCGGCGCTGCCGCCACGGGCCTGGCCGCCGCTTTTTGAAGTGAAGCTGCGACCGGCACCGGGCCGCTCGTCGCTGCCAGCTTGCTGGGGACCTGAGCGGGTGCAACCACAGTTTCGGGTGCATTTGCGAGCACAGTCATTGTGGCTGGCACCGCTATCGCAAGATCGATCCGCTTGCTTTGCCAAGCGGCCGCGCCCGGTGTGGATCCAGCCACAGGCTGGTCGGTGAGGCGCTGGCCAGGCGCGGCGGTGAGCGCGATCGGGGCGGATGCGTGCGAACCAGTCGATTCGCCGATCGGGACGGCGTCTTGCGGTTCCGGCAGGACCGCAAGCGACGGGGCGGGAATTGCCTGAAACGCTGCCACGAAGCTCTGGTTGGGCGGCGCAGCAACGTCGGCAGCTGGTGGCACAGCAACGGACGGTTCGAGCTGCTGTCCTTGCAATTCGGCGCTCACCGGCGCGACAATCGTCTCAGGCGCAGACGCGAGTTCCAGCTGCGGCCTCGCCGCAAAATCGGCCTGAGCGAGCTTGGGCACGGCAAGGCGCTGCACTGCCTCAAGCCCGATTGGCACCGAGTTTACCTGACGTGCTTCCGGGATCGCTGCCATTCGCTCAGGCGTTTCAACATCAGGCACTTCGGCCTGCTTCCAAGCCGCCGGCTCCTTGATGGTTGCTGGTTGCGCCGCATTCAAGGCGGGTGCGCTGGTGACCGCAGCAGGCCCGTTCTCAGCCAACCCCAGGGCGTATTCGACCCGGGCGACCGAAGCCGAAATTCCGACCGAGCCCAAGGCCGCGACGCTGCCCACGAGACTGATCGCCAGCGTCGTCCCGTACAACACCGGATGTTCCGGTGCCATCAAGTTTGCCGTTTGAAACCCAGCCATGAAACCGCCCCACCGATTACCCCACGAACGAGCGACTTTCGGTCGTTTCAACGAGTCGAGTCAATGACCATTC
This sequence comes from Sphingomonadaceae bacterium, assembly GCA_025359425.1. GTDB lineage: Bacteria > Pseudomonadota > Alphaproteobacteria > Sphingomonadales > Sphingomonadaceae > Novosphingobium. Next base: position 5,240 of record JANYGC010000030.1, on the reverse strand, counting down.
GGGTCCGCGTCATGCTTCGACCAATCCAATACTCTGATTTATCGAGATATTCATCCGGTCGCTGGCCGGGCCCGAAGCCCGGGAACTGAGCCCCGCTGGCGAATCTGATTGGTTATGGGACGGTTTGCGCAAGGCTCGCTGCGCAACATGGTTAACGACCGATTCGCCCCCGACTTAACCATTTAAGATGCTGATTGGGGCGAATTTTAGCATTGGTCGATGAATGCAAAGACTGGCCGAAATGCATTTCTGGCTGGCTCAAAGCGGCCATTATCGGGCGTTTTCGGCCCACCCGCAGGCGAACGAAGGTTGCCGACAAGGGTTAATGTGCTTGCGGCAGGGACTGACAAGTGGAATGTTTTCAGCAGGGCCAGTGGGCATCCGAGTCGGATCGTTTGAATCCGCTTGTGATTTCACCGGCACCAAAAATAGGGCGCAGAACAACATGCTGATTTAAATGACTCGCAGTTTGCGGGCGATGGATCGCTGTTCTGCGCCAAAACTGTTTAGCGCTTGGCCTTGTTCGGGCCCGTCGCATTGAAAGCGAAGTGACTGCTATGGATTATGTAGGCAACGCAAACTCCGCATCTGACGCGCCCATGGGCGATATGGCCCTCAATCCGGCTGCTGCCGATTTCACGGAGCAAGCGCGGATGCTGGCCTCCACAGATGACGGCGATCGCCCGCAGCGCCCATCGCTTCCCTCAGCCGCCGCGCCCGGCGCGGGTGCTGGTGCCACTCAGCTGATCCCCGATGCCAACAACGTCGTCGTCCTGCCGGACGGCGCGACGCTTGACAATCTGGTGGTCCGCGGCCGCGATCTGGTCATCGAGACGGCCGATGGTCACATCTATATCATCCCGAATGGCGCTGTCTTCGTGCCTGAGATCGTGGCGCAGGGCGTAACCGTTCCGCCGCTCAACCTGGCAGCATTGCTGATCGGGAACGAACCGCAGCCGGCGGCTGGACCGGTGCAGAGTTCGGGCGGCAATTTTGAAGTTCACGTGAATCCGCTGCAGGATGCCTACGACCTGGGCAATCTCCTGCCTTACACCGAGCTCGCCTTCCCCGAGCCGCGCGCGCAGGAGATCATCCCGCCGAAGATTGACCGGCCGGTCACCACGATCATTATCACGCCAGACCAGCCTGCGGGTGCGGTCGACGCGACCGCCTCGGTCAACGAGGCCGGCCTGCCCGCGCGCGGTGCAGAACCAGCCGGGTCGAATTCTTCTGCCAACAGCGAAACAACGACCGGCTCGATCGTCTTCCAGGCGCCCGACGGTCTGACTTCTATCTCGCTCAACGGGGTCGCCATTACGGCGGTTGGCCAGACCTTCACGACCGCGCGTGGCGTGCTGACCATCACCAGCATCGCGCCAGGCAATTATGGCTACAGCTACACGCTGACCGACAATACCTCGGGCGACAACACCTCCGACGACTTCCAGGTTGTCGTGACGGATATTGACGGCGACGCCGCTACGGCAACGCTTGCGATCCGCATTATCGACGATGTGCCAACCGCGCGTAACGATACCGATACGGTCCCGGCCGGGAATTATTCCGCACAAACCGGCAATGTTGTAACCGGCGTGGGCACAACCAGCGGCGCGACTGGCGCTGACACTGTCGGCGCAGACAATGCAACGCTGACCCGGATTGCCAGCAACAATGTTCCGGCCAACACCGACACTTCGTTCGATGGGTCGGGCAACCTCGTGGTCGCCGGGCAATACGGCACGCTGACCATCAAGGCCGACGGCAGCTATTCGTATGTCCGCGCCACCGGGACACCGGGCGGCGTCACCGACGTGTTCACCTACACGCTGACCGATGGCGATACCGACACTTCGACCGCCACGCTGACGATCAACATCACCGACAGTCCCGCGACAGTTGTCACTTTGCCGACCAGCGAAGGCAGCACGATTGTCTTTGAGGCCGGCTTGCCTCCGCGCGGCAGCGAAGCGCCGGGATCGAACGAACCCGCGCCAAGCGAAAACGCCAGCGGAACGATTACGGTCTCGGCTCCCGATGGCATCGCCTCGGTCCAGATCAACGGCGTGACCGTCACCGGTCCTGGTCAGATCATCACCATGCCGACCGGCACCTTCACCATCACCAGCTACAACGCCGCCACCGGCACGGTCGGCTACACCTTCACGCTGACCGACAACACCAGCGGCAACTCCACCTCGCAGGTCGTCAACGTCACTGTCACTGATATTGACGGCGATAGCGACACCAAGCCGTTCACGATCACGATCATCGACGACGTGCCGACCGCGCGCGCCGATACAGACGCTATCGCATCAGGCACTTATGGCCCGGAAACCGGCAATGTCATGACCGGTGCCGGAACCACCAGCGGTGCGGCGGGAGCCGACACCAAGGGTGCAGACGGCGCCGCTGTTACCGGGATAACCGGCGCGGCTGCTGGCACCGTTGGCGGAACGACCGCCGGGGCCTATGGTACGCTCACGCTCAATGCCGATGGCAGCTACAGCTATGTCCGTAGTGCCGGATCTCCCGGCGGCGTGAGCGATGTCTTTACTTACACCATCACCGATGGCGACGGCGATACTTCGACCACCACACTGACCATCGCAATTGGCGATGCCAAGCCGTTGACCGGCGAGAATGCAACGGTCCTGCTCGACGACGACGCGCTCGCTGGCGGCAATGCCGGCGGGATCGGCGACGACCCCAACGCCGCTAACACTTCGGGCACGCTCGCGGCCTCGGGCGGCGACGGTCCGCTGACCTGGGCGCTGTCGACTTCGGGCGCTCCTGCGGGCTTCTCCTATGTCGCCAACGGCACCGGGATCGACGTGTTCCAGGGCACCACCAAAGTCATGGCGGTAACGCTCAACGCGGCCAATGGCACCTATACCGTGACCCAGCTCGCGCCGATCGTGCATGCGGCGGGCGGCGATGAAAACAACCAGGGCTTCACGCTGGGCTACACCGTCACCGATGCGGACGGTGACAGTGCGCCCGGCACGCTCGCGATCAATGTCGATGACGACACGCCGACAGCCGCGAACGATACCGATGCGGTAACCGAAGATGGGCCGCTCACCGCCAGTGGCAATGTGCTGACCGGCGCGGGCAGCGACGGCAACCCGGCAGGCGCGGACAGCATCGGCGCCGATGGTCCGGCTGCTGGCGGCGCGGTCACTGCGATCGCGGGCGGCACCGTGGGATCGGCACTGGCCGGAACCTATGGCTCGATCACGCTCAACGCCAACGGCACCTACACCTACACGCTCAACAATGCGTTGCCCGCGGTGCAAGGGCTCGATACCGGCGAAACGCTGCTCGAAACCTTTACCTACACGATCACCGACAAGGACGGCGATCCCGCGACTGCGACGTTGACCATCACCATCAACGGCACCAACGACGCGCCGGTGGTTCTGCCAGGAACCGCCGCAGTGTCCGAGGAAGGACTGGCCCTGGCCAATCCTGACGCAACCGGCACGCCCGACACCACCAACAGTGCAACCGCGACCGGCACGATCACGGCAACCGATGTTGACGGCGAAACGCTCACCTACACGCTGGGTACGCCGGCCACGGCGCTGACCTCCAACGGGGTCGCGATCATCTGGACCGGTGCGGGTACCGGTACGCTGACCGGCTCGGCCGGTGCAACGCCGGTGATCACGGTGACCATCGATGCCAGCGGCAACTACACGGTTACCCTGCTCTCCCATATCGATCACCCGACCGTAAACGTCGAAGACAGCCTCAACCTGGTGGTTCCGGTCAATGTGAGTGACGGTACGGCGACCACCTCGACCACGCTGACTGTCGGCATTCAGGACGACAGCCCGATCGCGCTCGCCGGTACTGTCTCTGGGACCGTCGATGAAGACGGTCTTGCGGGCGGCAATCCCGGCGGCATCGGCGACGTGGCCGGAGCCGCACTGACTGCGACCGGTTCGGTCACCAGCCTCTTCTCGGCCGGCGCGGACAAGCCGCTCACTTATGGCCTTTCGGCCAGCACCGCCGGCTTGACGGCGCAGGGGCTGACCTCTGGCGGCGTCGCGCTTACTTATGCCGTGGTCGGCAATGTGGTCACCGCAAAGGCCGGGGCCACCACGGTTTTCACCCTTTCGCTTGATGCCACCACCGGGGACTGGACCTTCACGCTCGCCGCCAAGCTCGACCATGCGCCGGGTGCCAACGAGAACGATCTGTTGGTCCAGCTCGGCTCGCTGCTGACCGCCACCGACAGCGACGGCGACCGCGTTGCCGCGACCGGCAATCTCACGATTACCGTTGACGACGACACGCCGGTCCTGGCGAACGATACCGACGCGGTGGCAGGTGGGAGCCTGGGTCCAGCGGTCGGCAACGTGCTGACCGGGGTCGGTTCCGACGGTAATCCGGCGGGCGCGGATTCGGTCGGCGCCGATGGCGGCGCAGTGACCGGCATCACCGGCTTTGGCGGTACGGGCACGATCGGTGGGACCACCACCGGCCAGTATGGCACGCTCACGCTCAATGCGAATGGCAGCTACAGCTATACCCGCAACAGCGGCACCCCGGGCAATGTCACCGATACCTTCACTTACACGGTCACCGATGGCGACGGCGACACGGCCACCGCTACGCTGACCATCAGCATCGCCGATGCAACTCCGTTTACCGGTCCCAATCTGACGGTTCTGCTCGATGATGACGCGCTGGCTGGCGGTAACCTCGGCGGCATCGGTGACGTCAATCCCGATACCGCCAACACTTCGGGAACGCTTTCGGGCTCGGGCGGCGACGGGGCATTGACCTGGGCGCTCTCGAATACAGGCGCTCCGGCAGGCTTCACTTATGTTGCCAACGGCACCGGCATCGACGTGTTCCAGGGTGCGACCAAGGTGATCGCGATCACGCTCAATGCGGCGACTGGCGCTTATACCGTCTCGCAGCTTGCGCCGATCATGCATGCCGCAGGCGGTAACGAAAACGACCAGCCTTTCTCGCTGACCTACACCGTCACCGACGCCGATGGCGACAGCGCACCGGGCACTCTGGCAATCAGCGTTAACGACGACACCCCGGTGGTCACGGCGACTGGAACCCAGCCGGTATTGACGGTTGACGAGACCACCCTGACGACCAATGCGAGCGCGAGCTTTGCGGGCGTGTTCGCGCCGGCGTTCGGCGCGGATGGCGCTGCGGCGAGCGGCAGCCTGGTCTATACGCTGGGCGCGGTTGCTGGTCCGAGCGGGCTGATC
>JANYGC010000100.1 GCA_025359425.1 Sphingomonadaceae bacterium | reverse complement strand
CGCCCTGCCCGCCGTGCATTTTTCCGGGCGCGGTCTGTTCGACCGCGACAAGACGCTGTGGACGAGCATGGGGCTCGCATCCTCGGCGCGCAAAGTGTGGTTCGGCGGCGATACCGGCTACGGCGAGGTGTTCCGCGAGATCGGCGCGCGCGCCGGGCCGTTCGATCTGGCGCTGGTCGGGATCGGGGCATACGAACCGCGGATCATCATGGAGGCGAGCCACGCCACCCCCGAAGAAGGGGTGATGATCGCGCGCGATATCGGGGCCAAGGCTGCGGTGGGCATGCATTGGGGCAGCATCATGCTCACCCCCGAAGACCCGTTCGAGGCCCCCGAGCGGTTCCGCCGCGCCGCGCTCGAGCAGCAATACGGCGAGGCCAACGCGTGGATCATGCAGGTCGGTGAAGTCCGCAACTTTTAGGTCTTCACCGCCTCACCCCATTCGATCCACCCCGCCCAGCGCGGCGTCTTGGGAGCATAGCGCGCGCCAAGTTGGTGCAGGGCAAAGGTACCGGCAGCAATCGAGGATCCGACCGGCCGGGTCAGATGGCACCCCCCGGCAAGGCGTTTCCACACTGGCTCGATCCGGTCCTGCCATTTCGCCACCCCGGGATCGGGCGCACGGCCGTGCTCGGCGTAAAGCAAGCGCCCGCCCGGCTTCAAAACGCGGTGCATCTCGCGCAAGGTCTGCGCGGGATCGGCAACCGAGCACAGCGTGAAGGTGCAAACCACGCAGTCGAAGCTGGCATCGCCGAACGGGATAGCTTCGCCCACACCTGCGCGGATATCGGCGCTGCGGCCCAGCGCCTGCGCGGCAGCCCGGGTGTAGTCGAGCCCCTTGGCCGAAGGGTCCATGCCCGCATAGCTGGTGACCCGCGCGGGATCGTAGAATTGCTGGTTGATCCCGCCGCCACAGCCAAGCTCGAACACCGCACCGCTCGCCAGCGGGACAACCTTGTCACGGACCTGCATGATTGCCGACGAACTGCACGCGCACTTGATCAACCGCGGCACCACGTGCTCATCGTACCATTGGCCCAGCCCCATCGCAGCGTCCTCCCTTGCCTGACGATGGCACGCAAACGTCAAGCGATCAAGCTATCGCCGGGCAGCCAGCCAGCGATCAAGCGTGGCGGGATCGTAAAGGCTCTGACGTTCGCTGCGCGCCAGACGCGGCGCGATGGTGCGTTCGAACCGGAGCAGCCACGATGCGAGCAGATCGCGCTGCAGCGGGGCCGCCGCGAGCTGGCGCGAGGCGTCAAGCAGAGCGGAGTGCAGACGCTTGTCCTTTGGCCCTACCAGGCGCTCGTCAATCAGTCCCAGGCGGAACCGCGCGGACTGTACCAGAATCTGCGCGCCTCCGATATCGCCCCGCTCGAGCAACACTGTTGCGCCAGCGATGGTGGTGCGCAACAGCGCAAGATCGCTCGCCAAAGTGCGCGGTTCGGTGAGTCGATCTGGGCAGGCCCGGATCGCGCGGATATAGCTCGCCAGATCGGCGAGCTGCGCCGCGCTCGGTTCGCGGCCGGAAAACTCCTCGACGATCAGGCCGCGGGTGAAACCCTCCAGCGCGCGTGACGCCGGATCGCGGCTGACTTTGCCGGGCAAGGCGAGATCGGGGATTGGCTTGGGATCGAAGCGCCCGTTGCCCCGGGCCAGGCTGAAGAAGCTCGAACTCACGTCGGCGCTGCCGGGAACCGCCGATATGCCAGCGAGAAAGAAGGCCGGATTGCGCCGACCGTTGCTGTGACAGCTGGCGCAACTGACTGCCGCTCGCGCGGCTTGCCCGCCGAGCAGATCGGGCGCGTTGAACAGGGCTTGCCCGATCTGCACCGCTTCGCGCGGCGCTGCGGGATCGAGACAAGCTGCCGGCTGTTCAAGTAAGGTCGCGCGCTCCTGCCCTGGCGCCGTCCAGGTCAGTGCGACGAGCGCCTTGCCGTCGCGTGGCGGAGCCGCTGCGGCGAGCGACGCCGCCAGCCCGAACGCCGCGATCAGGAGGCGGATTGGCCAGCCTCGGCGATTTGCGCGCGCAGTTCATCGGCCTGCACGCAGCCAAATCCGCAGATCCGCTCGAGCCGGGCGAGATGCGCCAGCGCGCCTTGCCGATCGCCGCGCTCCAACTTCAATTCGCCGTAGTATTCGATCGCGCCGCGGTGGTTCGGCGCGACTGCAAGTGCAGTGCGGTACCACACGGCTGCGGTATCGTAGTGGCCCAGCTTGCGGTTGGCATAGCCGAGGTAAGTGAGCAGATCGGGATGCGGCCCGGCATTCCACAAGGCATCCTGGAGCATGGCAATGGCCGGCTGATACCGGCCCTCGTTGATCAGGGCGACGGCATCGACATAGGTTCGGTCGATTGACGCGAGCGACCGGAGCGCCCGCGACGGCCCGAACGCCTGCGGCTTGGCTCCCGCTATGGCCGCGTCGATCATGCCCAACGCTGCATCGATTTGCGCAGCTTCGGGACATGCCGCGGCGCACGCGGTCTTGCGGGCTACCATCGCGCCGCGCTGCGCCGTGGCTTTGGCGGTATCACCCTGCTGAGCATAACTGATCACAAGATCGCGCTGCGCGTCGATCAGGCTTGGATCGGCCTTTAGCGCGGCCTCGAGCGGCTTGATTGCACGTTTGTAATCGCCCTGCCCCATCAGGCTTGCGCCGAGCAGGTATTGGGCCGGGGCGTGAGTCGGGACCACTGCAACCACGTGCTTGAACGCGGCTGCGGCCTTCTTGTAATCCTTGGCCTCGAAGGCTGCGATGCCTTTGCGGTATTCGACCACCGGATCGTAGGCAGGCGCGCTGGTGCTCGGCATCTCGGCTCCGCCGCCCCCGCCGCCGCCGCTCGACAATGCGGGCTGGGCACTAGCCAACGCCAGGATCAGCGCTATGCCGCCGATGGCGGGTTTCATTGGCAAGATCATCGCAAGTGTCCCTTTCCGGAAATGGGCGCGATCCGTGTCGTTCGCAGATGGAACGAAAGGCCGCGCGTGGCACCGATTGCTGCAAACCGGCATAGACCCAATTTCACGATCGGAAAAGTCCGCATCGGGCCGCACCCGCTCACCGGCGCTGCGCCATCTAAGGCGCCAATGTTGGGCTCGATACAGGCGATCAGAGCCAGCGCGTAGCCGCCTCTGAGCAAATGTATTTGTTACCAGTATCAGGTTGGCCTATCGGTGCCTTTCCATGTCCAGCACCCTCACGCAAATGGCTGTTCTCGACGCGCTCACCGAAAAGCAGCGCGAGGTTATCATTTACGTTTCCGAGGGGCTGACGAGCAAGGAAATCGCCAGAAGACTGGGAATTTCAGAGAGTGCGGTTAACCAGCGCATCGAAACGATCAGGCAACGTCTGGGCGGTTTACCCCGCGCTCAGATCGCCCGGCTTTACCGCCGCCAAAGCACATTTCAGATGACGATCCCGACCAGTAATTCTCTTACAGGTAATCCAATCCAGCTTCAGTCGGCGCACGGAGCCGGTCATGTCATTCGGGTGGAGGGGGCCGGCGACCTCGTTGCGTCTCGTGCGCAGCAGGAAGGCGGCGTGTTGCAACCCTCCACAATTTCCCAAAAGTTCGATCACGCATTATCCCGGGCCAACGGACCCTGGTTCCGGCTAAGTGCCATTATCGCGCTTGCCGCCGGAATGGCCGCCACCGCCTTGCTGGTGCTCAGCGTTGCCGCGGCGCTCGATCGATTGCTGGCGGGCTGACCCATGGCCCTATGGTACATTCTGGCTGATCTGTGCGGTGTGTGGGGCCTGATTGTGCTCGCGCCGCTATACTTGTTCGCCGTGCTGCGCGGCGACTCGACCGGCCGGGCATTTGCGCACGTACTGGCGAGCTCCGCGCTGCTCGGCACGATGATGGCAACCGGGCTGGCGACCGAGCTGGCAACCGGCAGCGCGGACACCAAACCATTGCCGCTGGCTGGAGGCGATCTGCTGGGCCTCGACGCATTGCTGCTCGCGGCGCAAATCGTGCTCACTTTGCGCAGCCCTTGGCTCTATCCAATTGTGATTGCCGCGGCCCAGCTGCTGATCGTCTTCGTCGATGCCATTGATGCCGCCGGGCTAACCGCGCAGCCGGCTACGGCGCTGTGGCTGGGCGGTCTGGCTGGTGCAATCCAGCTCGCCGCCTTTTGCTCCGGCCTGATAGCACACCGGACCCGGCGGCGGCGCAAGGCGATGAAGCACAAATTAGCAGTGCAAATGGGCCAATTGTCCTGAAAATCCACGCTCGCGACTTGTTCCGTGCCGCAACAACGCTAGATAGAGCCGCGACAGCGGCCAGGTGCCGCCAGCAATAGGGATCGACATGGCGACCTTCACCCTCCCCGCGAACAGCAAGATCGGCCGTAACGGCACGGCGCACAAGGTTTCGGGAGCGGCGCGAGTCAAGAAATTCACGGTTTATCGTTACGATCCCGACAGCGGCGAAAATCCGCATTACGACACCTTCGAAATCGATCTCGACAATTGCGGGCCGATGGTGCTCGACGCGCTGATCAAGATGAAATCGGACCTCGATCCGACGCTCACCTTCCGCCGCTCGTGCCGCGAGGGGATCTGTGGGTCCTGCGCGATGAACCTCAATGGCCGTAATGGTCTGGCCTGCACCACTGCGATCGAGGATCTGCCGGGCGATATTCGCATTACCCCGTTGCCGCACATGGAAGTGATCAAGGACCTCGTCCCCGATTTCACCCACTTCTACGCGCAATACGCCTCGATCCGGCCCTGGCTGCAAACCGTCACCCCCACCCCGTCGGGCAAGGAACGCCTGCAAAGCCCCGCGCAGCGCGAGCAGCTTGACGGCTTGTATGAATGCATCCTGTGCGCTTGCTGCTCCACCGCATGCCCGAGCTATTGGTGGAATTCGGACAAGTTCCTCGGTCCGGCGATCCTGCTGCAGGCTTACCGCTGGCTGGCCGACAGCCGCGACGAGATGACCGGCGAACGGCTCGACGAGCTGGAAGACCCGTTCCGGCTCTATCGCTGCCACACGATCATGAACTGCGCCAACGTCTGCCCCAAGGGCCTCAACCCGGCGCGCGCCATCGCCGAGATCAAGAAGATGCAGGCCGAGCGGCACGTTTGAGCCGGGTCAGCCTGCCGACTCGCGTTCGAACCGTTCGCGCGCGCGCTTCATCGTAGCAACAAACCGGGGGTCGTCGCGGATCGGATCAAGATCGTTGTCCTCCTCGATCCATAGCACCCAGGTGCTGTTCATCCTGTCGACAAGGCCGTCAATCAGCTCGACCGCAACAGTAACGTCGTTGAGTTGCGCCATCGCGCAGGCAAGGTTGTACTGAAGCCGCGAATTATCGGGATCGAGCAACATCGCCCGCCGCGACCATTCACGCGCACGTTCTGCGTCGCCCAATTCCGCCAGCGATGCGACCAGATGGCCAAGTGCGGTGCCATGATCGGGTTCCCTGGCGAGCATTTTTTCGCACAGACTGATCGCGCGACGCGCTGCCGCAGTCACATTCTCGCCGTCGTCGATAGCGCGATAGGCCTGCACTACCATGCCGGCAGCCCGAACCGAATCCGGGTCAAGCTCCAGTGCGCGCTCGTAGCAGCGAATGGCACTGGGAAAATCGCGCCGCATGATCCAGCCGTCTCCGCCAACCAAATGCGCTTCGAAGCAATCGGGATCGAGCCGCAGCGCCGCAGCCAGACCTGAGTCGAATGCCGCCCAGCTGACCGAACTGCGGATGATGGCTTCGGCCAGCGCGGCATGGGCAACGGCGCAGTTGAAATCCGCGGCAACCGCACGCTCGGCATGGCGTTTCGCCGATTCGTGCGAATGTCCTTCGACTCCTCTTTGGCTCATTTCGGATTCTGCCAGCGACATCAAGGCCCAGGCGCTGGCGAAACCCGGGTCAAGTTCGACCACCTTCTGGCAGATGCGGACGATCGCGGGTCTGATCCGCTCGCTCCCCTTGCGCGTGAATTGTCGCGCCATCTGGTAAAGCTCGTAGGCCTCGGCGTTGGTCGTCGTTCGCCGGTCCATCGCGCGCTTTTCGTCGGGTGCCAGTTTCAATTTGAGCGCGGCGACGATGGCCTTGGCGATCTCGTCCTGGATCGCGAAAATGTCGTCGAGGTCACGGTCGAAGCGCTCGGCCCAGATCTGTTCGTCGGTGTGGGCGTCAAGCAATTGCGCGGTGATCCGCACCCGGTTGCCCGCTTTGCGCACGCTGCCTTCAAGCAGAAAATCGACCTTGAGGTCCTGCGCGATCCGGGCCGCGACGATGGTTTTGCCCTTGAACGCGAAGGCAGTATTGCGCGAGACCACCGACAGCGCAGAGACCTTGGCCAGATCGGTGATGATGTCTTCGCTCACCCCGTCGGTGAAAAACTCCTGCTCCGCATCGCCGCTCATATTGGCAAAGGGAAGAATGATGATTGCTGGCTTGTCGCGCTGGGCAACGGGCGGCGCGACGGTGGTCACCGCCAGATCGGACTGCGTGGGCCGCGTTGGTGCTCTGGCTTCGACCATCTGCCGAGTATGCGAAAGCAGCGCCTGCCACGCATTGTCCTGCGGATCGCCCTTCCAGTGCGTCAGTTCGGCAGTCTGCGTGAGTTCGAACATGATCGGCCGTTCGCAGGCCTCGATCATTACCGGCATGAAGGTCTTGTTGCGGTCGGCGATGGTCGCCTCGGCACGGACCCAGCGCGAAACCACCGAGCGCGGCGACCACAGCACCACCACCGCACGCGCCTCGCGCAGCGCGGCCTCAGTCACCTCGTCGTAGGATTCGCCCGAGCGCAGCGCCGCGTCCCACCAGACTTCCAGGCCGGCTTCGGCAAAGGCATCGGCATAGACTCGCGCGGTTGCGGCGTCCTCCCGGTTGTAGGACAGGAAGATGTCGGGAGCTGTCACCGTTCGGTTAGAGCATGGCCGGGTACGAAGTTCAATCGGTTGTCTTCCCCGCACGGTTGCACAGCCCGCGCCTGCTGTGGCAAGGCTCGGCGGACGCATGGGTGCGCGCATTGCAGGAAGGTCCGAAATCTTGAGCGACGACCGCGGTTTCAGGAGCGAGCCCGATCCGGACAATCCCGGCTGGCACACCTGGCAGCTCAACGATGCGACCCGCTTCAACAGCTGGATGTTCCCCCGGCTGCTGGTCCGCCGCGAAGACGACGGCAAAGCGCGACTGCGAATGTTTCCCGAACACCGCCACACCAACCTGGCTGACAATGTCCACGGCGGGACTGTGCTCGCGCTGGTCGACATCGCGCTGTTCGCGTGTTCACGTATGCTCGGGATCATCGAGGCCGGGACCGCAGTGACGCTGGATCTGTCGGTGCAATTCATCGGCGCGGCCAAGCCCGGCCTGCCGTGCGATGCGGTGACCGAACTGCTCAAGGAAACCCGCCGCCTGGTGTTCCTGCGTGGGATCGTCGAGCAGGATGGGATTGGCATTGTCGCGGCCTACTCGGGCACGATCCGCAAGCCGACCAGCCCGCGATGAGCGGGGTTTTGGCGGCGTATCGGTTGCTGGTTGCTGCCGGCGAATTGCAACCCGATCCGCAGCAGGCTGCCGCAGCAGAGCGACTTGAACAGCTTCAGACGGAACTCGAAGCAATCCCTTCACGCGGCAGCTTGTTGTGGCGCATCGCCCGGCGCAAGCCCGAGCGGCCGCGCGGGCTATACCTGTGGGGCGGCGTCGGGCGCGGTAAGTCCATGCTGATGGACCTGTTCCACGATTGCCTGGCAATCCCCGAAAAACGCCGGGCGCACTTCCATGCCTTTATGCTCGAAGTTCACGCGCGGCTGCGCGAGGCGCGCAAGACCGAGAGCGGCGATCCGATCCCGCCGGTTGCAGCCGCAATTGCGGAAGGCCTGCGCGTGCTTGCCTTCGATGAGATGGTGGTCAACAATTCGGCCGATGCCCAGATCATGAGCCGGTTGTTTACCCAGCTGATCGAGGACCACGGAGTGTGTGTGGTGACCACCTCCAATCGCGCGCCCGCCGATCTTTACAAGGACGGGCTCAATCGCGAGCATTTCCTGCCATTCATCGCGCTGATCGAACGCGAACTTGACGTCATGGCGCTTAATGGCCCGGTCGACTACCGGCTCGAACGGCTCGCCGGGATCGACAGTTGGCACACTCCGCTGGGCGAGGATGCAACTGCGCAAGTGCGCGAGGCGTTCTTCCGGCTGACCGATTATCCGCCCGAAGACAGCAAACACGTGCCTTCGGCCAACCTCCAACTGGGCGGCGGACGCGTGTTGCACGTCCCCAAAAGCCTCAAAGGCGTGGCGGTGTTCAGCTTCAAGCGGCTATGCGGTGAGGCGCGCGGGGCGCCTGACTATTTGGCGGTGGCTCACGCCTATCACACCGTGATCCTGGTCGGCGTGCCGCGCATGGGCCCGGATAACCGCAACGAAGCCGCGCGGTTCGTCACGCTGATCGACGCGCTTTACGAGAACAAGGTCAAGCTGTTCGTCACCGCTGCGGCCGAGCCCGATCAACTTTACACCGCAGGTGACGGTGCGTTTGAATTCGAACGCACCGCCAGTCGCCTGATCGAAATGCAAAGCCGCGACTATCTGGCCGCTGGTCACGGCGAAGCGTGAAATGTGACCGAAAGATAACTTGGTGATAATATATCATGGTGCTAGGTGCGTGGTCTTCACTCGTTGATTGGACCTATCGCTTGAAATACCTTCTCCTGTGCAGCGCGGCCTTGTGTGCGCAACCCGCCCTTGCCGCGTCAAATGCAAATACCAGTGCAAAGCCAAATGCCGACGCGGCCAAGCCCGCCGATGACGACCAGAGCAGCCCTCCGGAAATCGTGGTGACAGCGCAGCGACTCAATGCGGCTCGTGAATCGATTGACCCTTCCATCGGCGCGACGACGGCGCGATTTGCCCATACCGACCTTGAGGTACAACCGGGCGGGATTGATCGCGGGCTCAAAAATGTACTGCTTCAGGCACCGGGCGTATCGCAGGATAGCGACGGCGACGGCGAAGTGCATATCCGCAACGAACACGGCAATGTCCAGTATCGCCTCAACGGGGTCACCGTGCCGCAAGGCTTCACCGGTTTCGGCCCACTGGTTGATCCGCGCGTTGCTGAATCGATCGAAGTGATCACCGGCGCATTGCCTGCCCAATACGGCTTCCGCACGTCCGGCGTGGTCAATATGAAGACCCGCGCGCAGGGGTTCGATTTCGATGGCGACGTGGGAATTTACGGCGGCAGCAACGGCACCTTGGTGCCCAGTTTCACGCTGCGCAATTCGGCGGGACGGTTGAGTTACTTTCTGTCTGGCAGCTACCAGCGGAACGATCTTGGAATTGCCAACCCGACCCCGGACCGACGCGCGATCCATGACCGCTCCGAGCAATGGCGCGGCTTCGGCTTTGCCTCCTACATCCTGTCCCCCGATGACCGGATCTCGGTGTTCGGCGGTTCGGCGATCGGCAAGTTCCAGCAGCCCAACCAGGCGGGGCTGACGCCAGTCTATGTGCTGAATGGCCGGGGCACATTCGATTCCACCAAACTCGATCAGAATCAGCGACAAGACGCCTGGTTCGGAGTCATGTCCTACCAGCACGCTGGTGAGCGCGTGGACTTCCAGGTTTCGCCATTCGTGCGGCGCGCCAAAGCTGACTACACACCCGATCCGCAAGGCGGCAATCTGCTGTTCAACGGAGTCGATACGGCATTGACCCAGGCCAGCCTCGCCTTGGGCGTTCAGGCTGACGCCTCGTTCAAGGCGAGCGACAGTCACACTATCCGGGCCGGGTTGTTTTTCCAGCAGGACAACAGCCGTAGCACCAGCGTCAACCGGGTCTTCGCGGTGGACATCAATGGCAACCAGACCAGCGACGCAGCAATCACCGTGCCGGTGGCTGAGCACCTGACCGGGCGCAATTATTCGGCCTATATTCAGGACGAATGGCGGCTCCTCGACACGCTGACGTTCAATTACGGGGTTCGCTTCGATCAGACCAAGGGACTGGTCAGCGAGCACCAATTCAGCCCGCGTGCCGGACTGGTTTGGAAGCCCGATGATGCCACAACTGTGCACGTCGGTTACGCCCGCTACTTCACCCCGCCGCCCCTGATCTTGATCGGCAAAGGCTCGGTAGCAGCATTCAATGGCACCACCGGTGCGGCCGAGATCCTGACGGCCGATCCGGTCCGCTCGCAGCGCGAACACCTGTTCGATGTCGGCGCACAGCATTTGTTCGGGAACCACCTGACGCTGGGCATCGATGCCTATTACAAGCTGGCGACCAACCTGCTCGACGATACCACGCTCGGCGGCACCCTGGTGCTGGCACCATTCAACTATGCGCGCAGCCGCAACTGGGGAATCGAAGCCAGCGCCAGCTACGCCCACGGCCCGGTCCATGCCTATTTCAACGTGGCCCGAGGCGAACAACAGGCGAAGGCGATCGTATCCAGCCAGTTCCTGTTCTCTGCGAGCGATGTCAGCTATATCCAGGATCACTACATTTTTACCGACCATTCTCAAAAGTGGACTTCTTCGGGTGGCGGCTCGCTCAATCTGCCGAACGGCATCGGTCATTTCCAGCCAAGCATCGACTTTGTTTACGGCAGCGGACTTCGCGCCGAGGATCCTGCCGGGATCGTACCCAATGGCGGGACCCAGCAGCCTTACGTCCAGGTCAATTTGGGAATTGCGCAAGTGATCGGCAGCGAGGAACATGGCCTGACGGTGCGGTTCGACGTGATCAACCTGTTCGACAAGAGCTATTTGCTCCACGACGGCAGTGGGGTGGGCGCAGGCCAGTCCGAGTATGGGCCTCGCCGCGGGTTTTTCTTCGGTCTGCGCAAGTCTTTCTAGTCTCGATCGCGCCTTGATAAGCTTCGCGCCGGTCCCACATTCAAGCCATTCCGGCGATCACCCCCCGCCGATGTGGATAGTCCCATGATCGAAGTTCGCCCCTTTGCCAGCCTTGGCCATGCAGATCACGGCTGGCTCAATGCCGTTCACCATTTCAGCTTTGCCGATTATCATGAACCCGCCCAGATGGGCTGGGGTGCGATCCGGGTGTGGAATGATGATACCATCGCCGCGCAAAGCGGCTTCCCCCCTCACCCGCACCGCGACATGGAGATCATCACCTTCGTGCGCAGCGGGGCGATCACGCATCAGGACAGCCTGGGCAACAAGGGCCGCACCGGCGCGGGCGACGTGCAGGTGATGAGCGCGGGCAGCGGCATTACCCATGCCGAATTCAACCTCGAAGCCGAGCCGACCACACTGTTCCAGATCTGGATCGAAACCGATCGTCGCGGCGAGGCTCCGCGCTGGGGCCAGCGTGAATTCCCGCGTGGGGAACGCGCCGGGCGCTGGGAAGTGGTTGCCAGCAATGCGCCCGAATCCGACGATGCACTGGTGATCGGCGCTGACGCACGGGTGCTGGCGGCAACGCTGAAAGCAGGCGAAACGATTGAATTGGCGCTCGCTCCTCAGCGTCACCAGTACCTCGTTTCCACCAATGGCGCGATCGAAGCCAATGCCAGCCAAGCCGCACCGCGCGACGGGGTGGCAATCACCGGTGAGGACCGGCTGGTCGTGACCGCACTGGCCGATACCGAGCTGGTGCTGGTCGACTCGCGCTGATCCTGGAGTCTCCGGTTGCGGCCGGGGAACAGGGCTAACGAATTGTTACCATCTTTGGGTTAGTCCGAACCCATGACGCACGGGATTCTGCCCCGCCCCGACCATGCCTTCGTCCGCAATGCCGCGCGGAACGGATTGAATTTGCTTAACAATCGTGCCTTCGCGCAGATCGGTGACGAGGCCGCAGCATGACCTGGCCGTTCCGCCGCGATCCCGCAAAAAAGAAGCGCCAGACCCGGCTACGAATTTTTGTCTGGGCGTTTTTGATCAGCGGGATTGTGGGGCTCATTGAGCTGACAATGCCGCTCGAGGATATTTATCGTGGCGGGCGCAACTATTTGCGGGCGCAACCTGCAGACAAATCGGTGGTCTTGGTTGCGATTGACGATCGAACTGTGCGTGAGCTGGGATCGATCAATTATTCCCGAACAAATGACGTAAATCTGGTCGAGTCATTGTTCGCTCGTGGAGCCAAGCGGATCTACTATGACAAAGCATTTGCCGACCCGGTCGATCCTGCCGGTGATGACGCGTTTGCTGCCACCTTGGCCAAACATCGCGGCAAAATTTTCCTCGGCGCAACAACGCTTCACAACGCCAATACGGACAGTGAGGAACTCGTGGTTCCAACGGTCCCGTTTAGTCGCGTAGCTCAAGTTCGCTTACTGACCGGTCGAGTTGCACCATTCTCTTTGTCGGCGGACTTGTATTATTCAAGCGAAATCAATGGTGCCGTTGTACCCGGCATCGCTGCTGATATCGCTGGCGTCAAAGGCGAAACAGGCCAGCAATTTCGTCCGGATTGGTCGATCAGGGTGCAAACGGTGCCAACCGTGTCCTATATCGACGTCCTCAGGAACCGCGCACTTCAAGTCGATGTCGCGGGAAAAGACGTGATTGTCGGCACAACCACATTACTATCGTCGGATTGGCTTCAAGTAGCCGGCCAAAATTGGTTCCCCGCTGCCTATGTTCACGCTTTGGGTGCCCAGACTCTTCGTGAAGGTCGACCGACAAATTTTGGATGGATCCCCGCCTTTATTGCGTCAATCCTGTTTACCTCGATGTTCTTGAGGGCTCGTTCGCGGCGCCGAGCGGCGGCGATTGCATTCGCGGCGATTGCATTCAGTATTGCCACGCCATTTATCCTCGACGTATTTTTGATCACGGTCGATTTTGTGCCAGCCTATCTGCTGTTCGGTATTGCCGCAATTCGCGCAACGTCGCAGCGCGATTTGCTTGAAGCAAGTTTGCGCAATGCCGGTACATTGATGCCCAACCTTTCGGCACTACGCGAAGAACCGCTTGCGGCGAGCCGGCCAGTCGTTGCGCTGCGGATCCGTAATTACGCGGCGATCGGGGCAAGCTTTGTCGAGCCGGTCGAGGACGATCTGGTTTCAGAAATTGCCCGCAGGCTCAACGCGCCGGGCCAAAGCACAATATTCTATCAAGCCGAGGACGTGCTTTACTGGCTTGCACCAGAACTTGAGGAAATAGAATTGCGCGGGCATATCGAAGGCTTGGCGCGGCTGGTTGAGAGCCATTTCGTTATCCGCGACCGCAAGATCGATATCCAGATGGCCTTCGGCATCGACATGGACCTGTCGCGCCCGGTTGCTAACCGGATCGGGCGCGCTTTGCTGGCGGCCGACAACGCAGCTGCCGACCAGAAGTTGGTGATGTTCAATACCAGCGCCAACGACGCAGAAAGCGCTTGGGAGCTCTCGCTGATGAGCGAGCTCGACGAGGCGATCGATGCGGGCGACATATGGATTGCCTATCAGCCGCAATTCAGCTTGCGCAGCGACCGGATTTCGGGAGCCGAAGCGCTGGTCCGCTGGCAGCATCCGGTCCGTGGTGCAATCTCGCCCGAGGCGTTCATCCTGCCCGCCGAGGAGCATAACCGGATCAGCAAGCTGACCTTCCACATTCTCGAAGAAGCCACGCGAGCGGCGCGCAAGCTTGTTACCGCCAATCCGGGCTTCCGGTTGAGCGTCAATATTTCGGCGAATTTGCTTCAGCAGGAGCACTTGCCGTTCAAGATTACTCAAGTCCTGGCGCGAACCGGGTTCCCGAATTCCAACCTGACGCTTGAGGTCACCGAATCAGCGCCCTTCAAGGAACATGAACTGGTCAGGCGGAATCTTGCCGGAATTGCTGCGCTGGGAATCGACTTGTCGATCGACGATTACGGCACGGGCAATGCCACGCTCGAGTATTTGCGTTCGGTGCCGTGTCAGGAAATCAAGATCGATCGGCGCTTCGTGTCCGGCTTGGTCGCGAACTCCAGCGACATGATGTTAGTTGAATCCACTATCGTGCTCGCTCACGGTTTGGGTCGGCGGGTCATCGCTGAAGGGATCGAGGATCCCGAGACCCTGTCGCTGCTTCGCGCGATTGGTTGCGACATTGTGCAAGGGTACTATCTGGCCAAACCGATGCGGCTAGAGGCTCTGGAAAACTTGCTGAAACAGCACTCTTCGATCAAAGCCGCCTGAGTTAGCTGCGCTCAGCTCGGCCAGTCAGATGCATTCTGGCTTCGCGAATCGCCCTCCAAATTAGCGCGATCAAACGCCTGTGGCCGTGCGGTTGCCGTCTAGCCGGCGTTCCGCCTCGCCTTCGCCAGAATCCTCTAAACCACGGAATTTGCGCTGCTAAAAATTACGCGCGTTGAAACTTATGGTTAATTCTGCCCTATTGTGTTTGGTTAGGATTTAGTTATAGTCGAATGTGATCGAAGCCCTCTCGGGTCTCGGCGCATTTTTAGGAGGCATCTAATGGGTGTTTGGTCTTGGCTGGAAAAAGCTTTCGGCAGCCGCTGATAGCTTCCATGAGTTTTGAAACGGCTCCGACGCAAGTCGAGGCCGTTTTCATTTGGGCTAATGCAAAACGTGGAAGTCTAGGCGATCAACGCGCTGAGCGATTTGTCGAGCATCACCAATTGCCACAACAGCCGGCCATGATCGGCGCGGCCCGAGATGTGGTCCTCGGCGATCGCCCCCAGCCGTTTGGCATCGAACCACCCGGTCCGCGCCAGTGCGGCGCTTGAACCGATCGTCCGCGCGCTCGACGCCAGCGGCCCACGAAACCATTGCGCCATCGGCAGGACAAAGCCCTGCTTGGGGCGGTATAGCACCTCGTCGGGCAAATAGCGCTGCATCGTTTTCTTGAGCAGCCACTTGCCCTCGCCGCGCCTGGTCCGCAGCCCTTCGGGCAGTGCCGCAGCAAATTCGATTAACCGGTGATCGAGCAGCGGTTCGCGCGCTTCCAGGCTCACTGCCATGCTGGTCCGGTCGACTTTGGTCAGGATATCGCCGGGCAGCCAGAACTTGAGGTCGGCATATTGCGCCCGGTCAAGTCCGGAGCGCGCCTGCGCACCGCGCATGACTGCCTCGAACGGTTGCTCGGCGCGGTAATCGCCGCGCAGCTTGAGGAATTCTGGCGAATAGAGCCCTTGGCGCAGTTCGGGCGGCAGGATCGCAACGGCGCGCGCATAACCCGCCTCGCTGGTCCCCGCTAGGCTGAGCAGCGTGGTCTTCGCGCGCAACGACCGCGGCGCCCAATCGGCTTTGGGATAGGCTGCCCCCAGTCCGCCGAGCACCGGCCCGCGCCACGCCTGCGGAACGATCCCCCGCAGCCGGTCTTCGGCGTGCTGGAACTTGTGACGGCGATATCCTGCGAAAGCCTCGTCCGCGCCGTCGCCCGACAGCGCCACGGTGACGCTTTCGCGCGCCAGCTGGCACACCCGCCAGGTTGGCAAGGCCGAGGCATCGGCGAACGGTTCATCGAACATCGCCGCGAGCCTATCGACATGGTCGAAATCGTCGGGGGAAACCTGCCGCGCGCGGTGCTCGGTGGCGAACCTGGTCGCGACCTGCTGGGCATATCCGGTCTCATCCAGAGCAGCGACATCGAAGCCGATCGTGCAGGTTTTGACCGGCGCGTTGCTCGCCTCGGCCATCAAGGCCACCACCGCCGAGCTATCCACCCCGCCCGACAGGAACGCGCCGAGCGGAACGTCGGCCGTCATCCGCGAAGTCACCGCCTGGCGCAGCAAGTGGAGCAGCTCGGCCTCAAGGTCGCTGGCGCGGCCCTGGCGGCGTTCGGCGAACGACACGTCCCAGTATTGAACGGGTTGAGGGAGCGGCCTGCCGTGGCGCAGCAGCAGCGTATGCCCAGCCGGCAGCTTGTGCACCCCCGCCAAAATCGAGCGATGATCGGGGACATAACCCCAGGTCATGTAATCCTCGATCGCCAGCGGATCGATTTCGCGGCGAAGCAGCGGGTTGGCGAGCAGGCCCTTGAGTTCGGAGGCAAAAGCCACGCTGCCGTCGCTCAGCGGCGCGTAGAACAGCGGCTTCACGCCGAGCCGGTCGCGCGCCAGGAACAGCGTCCGTTCGGTCAGATCATAGATCGCAAAGGCGAACATGCCGTGGAGCCGCGCAACGCAGGCCGGGCCCCACTTCTGCCACGCGGCAAGGATGACCTCGCTGTCACCATCGGTGCGGAATTCAGCCCCGAACCCGCGCAATTCCTCGCGCAGTTCGCGGTAGTTGTAAATCTCGCCATTGAACACCAGCATTGCGCGGCCATCGCTCGAGGCCATCGGCTGCGGCGATCCGGCGAGGTCGATGATCGAGAGGCGCAAGTGGCCCAGCCCCACCCCCGGCGCGGTCCACACGCCCTGCCCGTCTGGCCCGCGGTGCGCCATCGCGGCGCACATCCGCTCGATCCGCGCGGGATCGACCGGCTTGGGAGTTTCGAGATGATAGAGACCGGTTATGCCGCACATAGCGCGCGCTTAGCGGCCCGAAGCAATTCGGTCCATCCATTGCCCGGGATCGCCGATTGACTGGCGAAAGGCGCGGAGCGCGGCTGCGGCATCGCGGCCCGGGCGCTGTTCGGCCGAGAGAATCAACATCGCGGTCGGGCGCGGTCGCAACAACAACCGGTCGGTTATATTGGCCAGCTTGAGCTGAACATTGCTGCCGCTGAGCAGACCGCCGGTGCGATACCATGTCAGCGCCAGCCGCTCGATCTTGCCACCCGAGGTCAACCGTTCCGAGCGCGCCTTGTCCATGACCGGGCCATTGCCGGTCCACGACCATGCGGTTTCCGGAGTTAACGCCCCCTGCCCGAACCCGCCGGCCTCGCGCCCTTCGCCTTGCGTCGCGTAAAGCGCGTAGAACACATCGACTTCGTGGCCCGCAGCGTCGCGGTAACGGCGCAGCAAGCGATGATCGGCGCCGGCGGCGTGCGGTTGCCATGCGGCTTGTGGCTGATACGCAACCGGGGTCCAGCCCGGCACAACGGGCAGAAATAGCTGGCGCGGCATCGGCGCGCTCAGACGGTCGGCGGCTTGTGCCCAGGCGGTGCCACCCAGCACCAGCAAAGTCCCGCCGAGCAAGGCGAGCGGCAACGCAATCGGCGAGCGCTCCGCCCGCGCCAAGAACGGCATTGACTGGAGCCGCGCCAGATTCACGAGCGGCTCATCGATCGCGCGATCGAAGAACCGCCACGACAGGCCCAGCACCGCAGCGATCACCACCGCGAAGAATACCCAGCCATAGATCAGGTGGTCGATCCCCCCGGCGCGCTCCACCCCGACATATTGCGCGGCAAAGATCGTCCCCCAGGCACGCACCCCATTGGCCAGGATCGGCACCACAAGGCACAGCGCGAAAAAGGCGATCCGCCGCCGCCAGCTGACAAAGCAGACATTGCCGACCAACACGCCGAGCGCGATCATCGCGATCAGGAATTTCACCCCCGAACAGGCCTCGGCCACTTCGAACAGGCCGGCGGGGGTATCGATGAACACCCCGTTGATCGCCGCCGGGATATGGCTCGCGTGGACCAGCGCGACGGTCAGTTTGGCAGTGATCGTTTGCAGCGGCGGGACCAGTTCGTCGCCGAACGGGACGAGGAACGCCATGTAGGCGAACGGGAACAGCAAGACGGCAAAGACGCGCGGGCCGAGCAGCAACAAGGCGCTTGCCGGCAGCATCGCCACTGCGCCGGCCTGACGCAGCAAGTCGAACCCGGCGAAAGCACCGAGCACCCACAGCAGTACCGCGCCGGCCAGCGCCAGCAGGCCCCAGCGCCACGGCTGCGGCGTGAATTGCACCACAGCATCACGCCGCTGCCACACGAGCCAGACGATGATCGCCGGGATCAGCAGGATATGGTTGTAGGTCGAGCTGTTCCACCATTGGTCGAACATTGCCAGCCAGTCGCTGGCGAAGGCCACGATCAGCGCGAGCCAAGTCAACCCGAGCACGACCAGGCCGCGCCGCCACGGCGATATGGCCAGCGCAGCGCGCGCCGGCAGGCTGACGGCATCAGGCGGCATCGCGCGCGGCCGTATCGGCGCAGCCCAGCATCGCGGCGAGCGGAGCCAAAGTCGCCTGCCAGCTGAGCTGGTCAACCACATAGTGCCGCGCCGCCGCGCCCATGGCGCTGCGGCGCCGATCATCGTCGAGCAATGCGCAGACCTGTTTGATCAATTCAGCATCGTCATGGCCGACCAGGTAGTGCTGGCCGTCGCTCCCGCCAATTCCGGTCGCGGCCTCGGCGGTCAGCACCACCGGCAGCCGCATCGCCATCGCCTCGAGCACCTTGTTCTGCACTCCGCGCGCGAGTTCCAGCGGGACCAGCGCAAGATCGGCTGCCGCGAGATAGCTCGGCATGTCTTTGACCGCACCCCATACGAAAGTACCGTTATTGCCATGCAGCGCCTGCAGCGCATCCGGCGGATTCCGCCCGACTAGGTGGAAGGTGGTTTGCGGGAAGCGCGAACGGATTGCAGGCAGCAGCCGCTCGATCACCCGCCGCGCCGCAACGACATTGGGCGCATAGTCCATCTGCCCGGTGAAGATCAGCCGCGGACTGCTGCATCCCGCCATAGCGGGCGCAGCTTCGCACCGCGCAGGATCGAACAGTTCGCTGTCGATCCCGTTGCGCAAGGTGCCAACCGCGCATTCGAGGCGGTCCTGCGGCAACAGCCGCGCCCGGAACAGCGCGGCTTCTTCATTCGAAACCAGCAGACTCACATCTGCACGGCGGGCAAGCCGGGCTTCCTCGGCGCTCAGCAGGCGTCCTTCACGCGCATCGATCCAGGCGCGCGGGGCCCGGCCAGCTTGCGCATAGGCTTCGAACTTGGCCGAATCCACATCAACGAAATCAAAGACCACCCGGCCCTTGAAGCAAGCGGGAATGTATTGGCCCATCTGCCCCGAAAATGCATAGATCGTCCCGATCGGGCGTTCGGCAAGAACCTTGCGGACATAGGCGGCGAGCGCAGGATCGTGGAACGCGGTGAGGCTGACCGGCAGGCCGCGCCCAATCGCCTCGACCCCGGCTCGAACCAACGACTTGCGGCGCTCGATCAGGCAGTGGCTGGTCGCCACCGCGGCGAGCTCGCCCTCATGCGCCATATCGGCGGCATCATCGCCAAAGGTTGCGACATGCACCGAAGCCAGTTCGGCAAGCTGCCGCAGCACGTGGTGCGAGCGAATCTTGTCGCCGCGGTTGGGCGGGAACGGGATCCGGTGCGCCAGGAACAGGATTTCGCCGCTGGTCCTGGCCATTACCCCAGTCCTCTGGCGATATGCGGACCAAGCAGGTTCGCAAGTGGCAGCGGCAGGCGTTTCCATAGCTCGATCCGCGCCGAATGCCTGGCGCTGGTCGGATCCGCATCGCGCGGCGCGGTGCCGGGTGCAGTCCAGACCGCGTAAGACAGCGGTTCGGGCTCGAAGCCCCAATTGCGCTTGAAATCGTAGGCCCCGCTGTGCGTTTTGGAGCGCCCGAAATCGAACCGCTCGCAGCCGCGTTGCCGGGCGTGGAGCATCAGCTCGTAATACATCCGGTCATTGGCGCGCAGCCGCCGGGCGGCGTGGGTGCCACCGCCCCAATACGGCATCACCGCGCCAGCATGGTACAGCGACAGAACGCTCGCGACGGGCTCGGCGCCGTTCCAGACAGTCAGGATATCGGCACTATCCCCGAACGCGTCGAGCACTTCGGCAAACAGCTGCGCCGGGAATACTGGTGTGCCCAGATTGCGGACGCTTTCGGCATAGACGGCATAATGGGCCGCGCGGTCAGAAGCAGCACTGCCGGCGGTCACAGTCAGTTCCCCGGCCAATCCCTTGCGCACCTCGGCGCGCTGCTTGCGCGGAATTTGCGTGAGCTGCGCTTCATCGTCGGCGGCAAGCGGTTGGACGAAGCCGCAATGCGAATCGCGCTTGATCGACCACCCGGCACGGCGCTGCGGCAGCACCCCGCCGCGCAGTTCGGCCGCGCTGCAGCTTAGCCGCAGCGCCATTTCCTCAAGCGCGGCAAAGATGCCCGCGCCCGACACGCTATCCTGCGCCAGCAATCCGCCGCCCACGGCAAACCCGCTCGACGCCAGCATTCGTCCGAACAGAGGTGAATGAATCTCGGTCAGCGGCAGGTATGCCGCGATCTCTCCGCCGCGCTCGGCCAGTAAGGCATGCGCGCGGTTGCCGGTTCCTGTGGCGCTGGCGACCAACCACGCAGGGCGATGGAACGCGGTGCCGGAGGGATGCGCCTGTACGAAGGCCTCGATCCGGCGCAGTTCGGCTGGATCGCCAAGGTCCGCCGCGCTTACCCGCAGCGCCGCCGGCCGGAACGGCGCGTTCATGCCGCCAGGTCCACCGCGCGCGCCGCCTCGCGGTGCGCCAGCACGTCCATCCGGCCCCATTCGAATTCGCGCACCAGTTGTTCGAGCTTGGCCGCCATCACCCCAAGGTTGGTGTAATGCCGTACTCGCGAGCGCAGCGCGGCACCGCTGACCCGCGGCTGATCGGGATCGATCTCCCACGGGTGGAAATAGAATACCGCCGGGCGTTGATCGCGGGTGTTGACCTGACGGATTGCCCAGCGCGAGAAACCGTAAGGCAGCACGCGGAAGAATCCGCCTCCACCGGCGGCCAAGCGCCGCCCGGCAAAGTGCGCGGTGGTGACGGGGATTTCGACGAGGTCGCTCCACGGCAGCGGCTTGAACGCAAACCGGGGGGCCTCGGGCCAGCCATAATGATCATGGCTGATCGGCGCGACGCTTGAGCTGTACACAAAGCCCTGCTCGGCCAGCGCCATATAGGCCCACGGGGTGCGCTGATCGATCGAGAAGCTGGGCGCACGATAGCCGGTGATCTGCACCCCGGCGGCATCTTCCAAGACCTTGCGGCTGCGTTCCAGATCGGCGGTGAAGCTCGTTTGATCGAGCCGGAATACCCGTTCGTGATCCCAGCCGTGACTGGCGAGTTCGTGCCCGGCCTCGACGATCCGGCGCATCAGGCCGCCGTGACGCTGCGCCACCCAGCCGAGCGTGAAGAAGGTCGCCTTGACATCGGCCGCCGCAAACATGTCGAGGATGGCGCTGCAATTGCGCTCGACCCGGTCGGACAGCCCGTCCCAGTTGCTGCGGTCGATCACGCCTTCGAAGGCGCCGACCTGGAACCAGTCCTCGACGTCTACCGACAGTCCATTGACTACTCGCTCTGGCATGCGGTTCCCGCTCTGGTCAGGCCGCGGCGCGGCTGGCGTCGTCGGCTTCGATCCACTCGATCAGCATGGTCAGCGTGTGGCGGATGGTGCGTTCCTGCTCGAGCATCTTGGCCTCGAACCCGCTCAACTTGGCCTCGATCGCTGCCAGGCTGATCCCCTGGGTCGGATCGCTCACCTGCGAAGGTGCGGCTTCCTGCTCGTTGGCGAGCTCGATCACCGCCTGCTGGAGCTCAGCAATCTGCGCGTCGCGCTCGGCCAGCATGGCCTGCAGCTGCACCAAAGCGACCGCGTCGACCGGAGCCGGGGCCGGAGCAGCGGCGACCGGTGCGACAACGGCGTCAGGCTGCGGTGCCGGCTTCTTCAGTTGCAGCGTCCCATCGAGTTCAAGTTCTTCGAGCACCGCGCTCAGCATGGCCCCGTCGATGCGGTTGCGCTGATCGACCGCGCCCAGCATCATCAGCCGGTTGCAGATCTGGTTGATCCGGCGCGGCACACCGCCCGATGCTTCGAACAGTTCGGTGAACACGCGCTGGTCGAACTTGGGATTGCCGTTCCAGCCGACGCATTTCAGGCGGTGTTCGATGTAGGGCTGGACTTCGCCCAGCTCCATCGCCTCAAGGTGATGCGCTGCGATCACCCGCTGGCGCAGCTGTTCAAGCTGGGGATGCTCCTGGATCGTGTTGCGGAATTCGGGCTGGCCGAGCAGCAGCGTCTGAAGCAGCGGATGCGCGCCGAGCTGGAAGTTCGACAGCATGCGCAGCTCTTCGAGTGCTTCGAGTTCGAGGTTCTGGCTTTCGTCGACCACCAGCAGGCAGCGCCGACCGGCGCGCGCTTCATCATGCAAGAACGCCTCGATCGCGCCCAGTGCGCTGGCCTTGTCATGCCCATCGACGATCAGCCCGAAAGCCTGCGCGACGACATGGACCAGCTCCTCGCCGTCGAGCTTGCTGGTGACGATCTGCGCCGCGGTCAGCCGCGCCGGGTCGATCGTCGCCATCAGGTGCGCGACAAGGGTGGACTTACCCGCGCCGACTTCGCCGGTGATCACCACGAAGCCTTCGCCCTGGGCGAGCCCGTAGGAGAGGTACGACAGCGCCTTGCGGTGCGTCAGGCTCTCGAAATAGAAGGTCGGATCGGGGGTGAGCTGGAATGGCCGCCCGGTCAGCCCGTAAAAGTCGTTGAACATCGTGATTTCCCTTTCCAGGCTCAGAACGAGTAGCGCAGGCCGACCAGCCCCGAGGCGGTCCAGATATCCTGGAGCACCTCGCGGTTGACTCCGTTGATCCCCACCGCCGCAGTCGCGGTCAGATTGCCGGTCAGCGTGCGGTAGTATGCTGCGGTTGCACCGATCGCGCTGCTGTCGCCAGCCAAGGCGTCTCCGCTTTGGTACCAGTTGGCCCAGACATTGGTGCCGAAGCTGGAATTGCGATCGATCCGCCCGTTGAGATAAGCGGCGACCCAGTAGTTTTCGTCAATCACCCCGTTGGCGAGCGCGAGCACCGTGCCGGGGGCCGCAATGAAGCTGTGCCGGTCATAGCCGGCGCCGACGCCGTATTGCAGGTTGTTGCCCTGGATCCCCAGGCTCGCCATCACGCCGCGGCCGCGGAACGTGGCCGAGCGGACTGAACCGAGCGCGCCGTTGAGGCACCCGCCGCCGCTGTTGCCCTGCGCGCCGTTGACGCCCGCAACGCAGGTGCTGAGGCCCCCGGTCAGCGGATTGCGCAACCCGTCGAACTGGGTCGGTAGATCGGCCAGGGCCTGGTTGAGCCGCCCGCCAAAGCCCGAAATTCCGTCGTAAACCGAGACATTGAGCGTGGTGCGGGTGTTAGGCGCGTAAGCAAAGCTGCCGAAATAAGTGGTCGAGCCGTAGCGCTTGCCAACATGGGCTTCCAATGCAGTGCGCTTGCTTGGGCGCCACATCACGCCCGCATCCCAGATCAGCCCTTCGCTCTCGTAAGCGATCTGGCGCGGCTGGGTCTGGTCGGTGACGTAGCGGCCATTCCCGCTGAGCAGGGGCAACCCGGTGAGCGTATCGATCACCGCGTCGCGTTGCGACACCTGCACCTTTTCATAGCCGACACCGCCAACCAGCGCGAGATCGCTGCCGACCGGCAGGAGCACGTCAGCACGGACATGCTTGTCATCGATCCGCTGATCGAGATTGGATACATCTTCGCGGTTCCAGCCGCCGCCGACACCCAGCCCGATCGGCAGGACGGTCCCGGCCTTGGTGCCGAAGTGCAGCAGGGCGTGGTGGACGGTGCCCTCGTCATACAGGTCGATCGGGGTCTGGCCCGGGCCGACCGGGAGCACGTTGGGGGTGGTCACCCGGCTGTAGCCGAACCGGTAATGCCCCTCGACGTCGACTGCGCCCAATTGGGTCTTGAGTGACGGGCCGATATAAGCCCCGTACACTTGCGCCGAACTGTTGCCGAATTCCAGCCCCGGGGTGGTCGAGCCGTTGCCGTTGACGCTCATCCGTGCGGCCATTGCCCCGCCTTCGAGGAACAGCGTGCGCGGGACCAGCCCGACGCTGGCGCGGGCCACGCCGCTGACCACGTCGCTGTCGCTGATCTTGTTGCTGCCATAGCCAAACCGGCGCTCATAGCGGACCGCGAGTCCGGCTTGCGCATTACGGCCGTTGAGATTGGCTTCAATACCCGCCGCAAGCGTTGAATACGTCAGCACTTCGTTGCCGGGCGAAAGCTCGGCGGTCACGACCTGCTGCGCTTCGATGTACGGCGTCACGCGGACCCGGCCGGTGCGCTTGACCATGCCGCCAGGGCTTTCCGCGCTATCGCCATCGTCCACGGCATCATCGCCGCTGTCCGAGCCGCTGTCGCTGCTCGCGCTGGACCCGCCAACGTCGCCATATGGCAACGACTGAGCGTGCGCCGCCCCGGGCAAGCCCAAGGCCAGAGTGGCGGCAAGCGTGGCCAGCGCGGTGAGGAATTGCGGCTTCATGGTCAGCCTCCGTATCCGTAGTACGAGCCAAAGCGGCGACCGCTTGGGCTGAAGTGGACGGCGTTCAGAATGAGTTGGATGTTCGGGCAGGCCGAGAGCAGCGAAACTGCATCCTCGAGGTTGCCCTGCGCGGTCTTGTCGCAGCGCGCGACGACCACTGCTTGCCCGACGTATTTGGCAAGCGCAGCGGCAGGCGAGGCGGCCAAAGCAGGCGGGGAATCGAAGATCACGAAGCGCTGCGGGGCGCCCTGCACCAGCCGGTCGAGCACGGTGCGGGTGCGCGAGCTGGAGAGGTATTCGGTGTCCGACGCGGTTGCGCTGCCCGCGGGCAGCACCCACAGCCCCGGAACATCCGTGCCAATGACGCAGTCCGCAGCATCGATCTCAGGATTGGCGAGCGCATCCATCAGCCCGGGCCCGCCGGGCAGTCCGAGCATCGACAGCACCGATGGCTTGGCAAAGTCGGCATCGACCAGCAGCACTTCGCATTCCTTCTCGGCGGCGATCGCCAGCGCGAGATTGACCGAGGTGAAACTCTTCCCCTCGCCTGGATGCGGCGAGCAGATCAGCACCCGCTGCGCGGCCGGGCCCATCCCCTGCTGAGCGAGCAGATCCGCGTTGAGCAGCAGCTGGCGTTTGACGATGCGAAACTCTTCAAGCACCGCAGTGACGGTGCTTTCGGGCACGATCAGCCCTTGATCGCGCAAGTGCTGGCGGCTCACCGGAAAGCGTTCGCCCGTGAACGCCACTGGCTCGGGGCGCTTGGCCACGGCCTGGGTCGGTGCGGCAGGTGCGGCGAGCGGTTCAGGATTGAGTACTTCGCCCACCACCACTTCAGGGGCGGCGCGCGGCGCTGGTTGGGGCGCTGCTGCAGCATCCGGTTCGGCCACCGGGGTGGTTACGGCATCCTCGATCACATCGTCCGCCCGGCGATAGCGGCGGCGCTTGCTCGGCGGCGGGATCAAATCTTCGGGGATCGGGGCCGAGGCCAGCTGGACGAGATCGTAGTTACGCACCACGCGCTCGATCAGCGTCGCGCCCTTGCGTTTGGGCTGTTCCACCGCAGGTTCGCCCTCGGGCATCGGGATTTTGCTCTGCTCGGTCATAGATTCCTCAAGCCACCATGCCGCGCTGGATGAATTCGATCGTCAGCAGGACCACAAACAAGCCCCCCAAGGCGCCGGTGGCGGCGTAAAAGTATTTCATCCGGCGGCGGCGCAACGCTCGCCCGGTATCGGTGAGGGCCTGGCTGATCGCGCCCAGCACGGGCAGCCCCATCGCCTTTTCGAGCCGCCCGGTGGTGGCAAAGGTCGAGCGCAGCTGGCCGACCGCAAAGGCCGCAGCAGCGCCGGCGCCCAGCCCCATGAACAATACGAAGAACAGCAGCAGCGGGCGATTGGGCGCGACCGGCGAGCGCGGCGTGGTCGGCGGATCGATCACCTGGAACTTGACCGCATTCTGCTGGGTATTGACCGAGCCGCGGATCTTCAGCGCCTCCCGGTCGTGGAGGAGCTTGTCGTACTGCTCCTTCATCACGTCGTAATCGCGGGTGATGCGCTGGTACTCGGCAGCGGATTCGGGGTTGGAAAACTGCTGCACGCTGATCGACGAAATCTCCTGCTGCACCGAAGCGCGCCGGGCCGACAGCGATTGAACATTGGCGGCGCGTTCGGCGCGGATCGATTCGAGCGAAGAATAGGCCGGATTGGGCGTGCTGCTGCCGCCGCCATTGCCTTCGGCCGCGGCTGCGCTGCGCAGGGCGCCCACCTGATTGCGCGCAGCAATCACGTCGGGATGATTTTCGGTCAGGCCCCGGGCGCGCAACGAATTGAGCTGGGCCTGGGCATCGTTGAATGCACCGCGCGCGCCGCCAACCGGAGCGGCCCCGGCGATCGTCCGCGGGGTTCCGGCCAGCTGGCCGTTGATCGCCGCGTAAGAGCTTTGCGCGGCGGCCAGATCGGCATCGATCCCGCGCAGTTCGGTGCGCGCGGTGTCGAGCTTTTGCAGACCGGCTCCCGCCCCGCCGGCCAAACTTGGATTCTGCGACTCAAATGCCAGTCGTTTCTGCTCGGCGGTTTCGAGGTCTTTCTGGCGCTGCGCCAGTTGCTGATCGAGGAAGGTCAGCGAAGTCGACATCTCGCCGCGGTTGCCGGTAAGGTTCTCTTCGCGAAAGATGTCGATCAGGCGCTGGACCACCGCCTGCGCGATCTTGGCATTGGCCGCATCGGAATTCGAACTGTCGCCATAGCTGGCGGTGATCGCGAACAGGTTGGCCTCGTCGCTTTCGACTTTGATCTTCTTGCCGAGCGAGAGGACTGCGCCTTCCATCTGCTTGGGCGTGGTGATGCCCGCGCCGATCGGGGTGCCGCGGATGACCTTCTCGAGGTTGACCGCGCTGGTCAGCGTCTGGCGCACCCGGTCGATGTTGTTCTTGGTGTCAGCGTGGCCGAGGCCCATCTGCTGGGACAGCACATCGTCGAGCTGGACGTAGATCCGCGCCTTGCTCTCATAGCTGTTGGGGACCATCGCCACGACCAGCCAGCCCATCAGGCACAGCCCCCATGCCACCCCCAGCGCGAGCCAGCGGCGGTGCCAGACCGAATAGATGGCCGAGCGCAGTTCGTCGTAGATGTTGGTCATCGCTTGCCCCCGCCCGCCCTGCTCAGAACTGGCTTTCGGGGATGATGATCACGTCGCCCGGCATCAGCATGACGTTGGCCTTGCTGTCCCCGCGCTTGAGCAGGTCGCCCAGCCGCAGCCCGTATTCGGCCTGCTTGCCGGTTTCCTTGTCGAAGCGGATCAACTTGGCGCGGTTCCCGGCGGCATATTCGCTCAGGCCCCCCACGGCGATCATCGCATCGAGCAGCGTCATGTTGGCGCGGTAGGGCAGCGACGCGGGTTTGCCGGTTGCTCCAATCACGCGGACCTGCTGGCTATAGGTCCCGGCAAACTTGTTGACGATGACCGAGACCAGCGGGTCCTGGATGTATTGCGAAAGCTGCAAGGTGATGTCGTCGGCGAGCATCTTGGGGGTCTTGCCGACCGCCGGCATGTCGGTAATCAGCGGGGTGGTGATGCGCCCGTCAGGCCGCACCTGGACCTTCGCCCCCAGCTCGGGATTCCGCCATACGAAGATCGTTAGCTCGTCAAGCGGCCCGATCATGTAATCCTCACCCGGGCCTTCCTGCATTGCCACAAACGAGGCGGGAGGAAGCTGCGGACCGCTGCTGCCGCCGGCGCAGCCGCTCAGCGCCAGGCTGAGCATGGCACTGCCTGCCAGCAGACGGTGGAAGCGGTTGATTGGCATAACGACATCCCTCAGTGATGCCGCGCCCTGCCGCAGGAGAGCTCACCCCGCAGCGCAGACCCGGAAATTTCAGCCTCCGCTATCGTTAAAAAGGGTGAATATTGCGTTAGCCTTATGTGCAGATTCGGTGTGCACATCGGCCCGGTCCCGGTTTGGGACGGCGCTTGAGCGAGGTCTTAAACCAGTATTTCCGCGGCGGGCCCGTGGCCGAGAAATTGCGCCGGACTGGCGCTGGCGCCGTAAGCCCCGGCGCAGAACACCGCGACCAGATCGCCGACTTCGGCGCGCGGAAATCCGCCCTTTTCGGCCAAGCGGTCAAGCGGGGTACACAGGCACCCGACCACGCTGGCTTCCTCTTGGACCGGGGCGTCGAATTTGGTGGCAATGGCGACCGGATAGTTGCGGCGCACCACGGTGCCGAAGTTACCGCTCGCTGCGAGCTGGTGATGCAGGCCGCCGTCGGTGATCAGAAAAGTCTCGCCGTGACTGACTTTGCGGTCAATGATTTCAGTGAGATAGACCCCGGCCTCACCGACCAGATAACGCCCGAGCTCGAGGCAGAATTGGGTTTGGGCGAGAACGGGCGGAAGCTGCGCCATGGCCTCGCCAAGTGCGTCACCGATCGCTGCAAGGTCGACCGGCTCATCGCCCGGAAAGTACGGAATTCCAAGCCCGCCACCAAGATTGCAATGCGGCAAGGCGGCACCGCTGGCTTCGGCCAGCTGCGCAACCAGTGCCAAAGCCTGCGCCTGTGTGTCGATGATCGCCGCAGCGCTCAGCGCCTGGCTCCCGGCAAAGATGTGAAAGCCGCGCCATTCTGCGCCGCTGGCGATGACCATGCGGGCCAGCGCGGGGACCCGTTCCGCATCGATCCCGAACTGCTTGGCCCCGCCGCCCATTTTCATGCCCGAACCCTTAAGGTCGAACTCGGGGTTGACCCGGATCGCCAGCCGCGGGGTAATCCCCAGCCGCGCTGCGGCATCGAGCGCGCGTCCGGCTTCGCCTTCGGATTCGAGGTTGAGTGTGACCCCGGCGGTGATCGCCGCTTCGAGTTCAGAAGTGCGCTTGCCCGGTCCGGCGAAACTGATCCGGTGCGGCGCTATGCCAGCCTGCTGGACCAGCGCCAGCTCGCCTGCCGACGCAATATCAAACCCATCTACCAGTTCAGACATGAGATGAAGAATTGGCCAATATGGATTTGCTTTAACAGCATAATGTATGGCAATTCTGCTCGGCAGAGCAGCCAGCAGATCGCGCACCCGGCGGCGGATCATCGCGGTGGAATAGACGAACAGCGGGGTCTGCCCCGCCTCCGCCACCAAAGCCGACGCGGTCCGCGTGCCGATCGCCAGTTCGCCGTCGATCATGGCAAACCCGGGCGGGATCGGACCGAGCGGCTTCATGCTGCAAGCTCCGCATAGAGACCCGCGCGGTCGATCTTGCCATTGGGCGAAGTCGGCATCACCTCACGCCAGTGGATGTGTTTGGGCTGCATGAAATTCGGCAAATGTTGCATCAGGATACGCGGCAATTCTTCGATCGCAGTTGAATTGGCGCCGTTGCTGCGCACCACCAGATGCACCGCGTGACCGAGCCGCGGATCGGGAATGCCCAAGGCAACCGCCTCGGCCACCAGACCTGACGCCAGCGCCGCGTCCTCGATCTCATGCGGGCTGATCCGGTTGCCCGCCGACTTGATCATCGCGTCGCGACGTCCGGCGAAATAGAGCAAGCCATCGTCGGCCCGCCGCACCCGGTCACCCGACCACACCGCCGTGCCGCCATAGCGCGACATCGCCGGGGCCGGCTTGAACCGCTCGGCGGTGTGTTCGGCATCCTGCCAGTAACCTTGCGCCACCAATGGCCCGCAGTGGACCAGTTCGCCCTCTTCGTTATCGCCCGCCAGATC
This sequence comes from Sphingomonadaceae bacterium, assembly GCA_025359425.1. Classification (GTDB taxonomy): domain Bacteria; phylum Pseudomonadota; class Alphaproteobacteria; order Sphingomonadales; family Sphingomonadaceae; genus Novosphingobium. The sequence continues at coordinate 116,034 of JANYGC010000100.1, read as the reverse complement.
GCCGTCATCGCCGATCACCAGCACTTCGGCGTGCGGAATGGCGCGGCCCATCGAGGTCGGATGCAGCTCGACCAGCGCCGGATCGAGGTAAGTCGAGCGGAATGCTTCGGTCAGGCCGTACATCGGGAATAACCGCGCCGCTGGAAACAAGGCCCGCAATTTGCGCACCAGATCGACCGTCAGCGCGCCGCCCGAATTTGTCAGCCGCCGCAATCGCGCTGCGGTTTCGGCCGGCCATTCAAGTTCGGTCAGCTGTATCCACAGCGGCGGCACCGCCGCCATCGTCGTGACGCCATGCCGGTCCACAGCCTTCACGACGTCGCGCGGAGTGAGGTAATCCAGCGGCACCACACTGCCCCCGGCGTACCAGGTGCTCAGCAGCTGGTTCTGCCCGTAATCGAACGACAGCGGCAGCACCGCCAGAGTTACGTCGTCCGGCGTCAAAGCCAGGTATTCCGCCACGCTGTCAGCCCCCAGCCACATATTGGCGTGGCTCAGCATCACGCCTTTGGGCTTGCCCGTCGAACCGCTGGTATAAAGGATTGCCGCGAGCGCAGCGGGATCGGCTTGCGATGGGCTGAGTGGTTGCGCGGCGAGCGCAGAGACTAGCGCAGCCTCTTCGTGCAATACGCGGCAGTTAATCGGTAAATCTTCTACCGTCAGCGTAGCCAGCCGCGCCGGGGTGCCGATCAGCAGGCTCGCCCCACTGTCGGCCATTATGTGCGCCACTTGAGCCCGTTTGAGCAGCGGATTGACCGGCACGTGCACCAGTCCGGCGCGTGCGGCAGCCAGCGGCATCAGGCAGGTCAGCTCGCCTTTCGCCGCCCAGCTCGCCACGCGGGCACCCTCTTCTGGCACCACGCTGTGCAGCCAGCCCGCGAGCCGCGCGACACGATCCCTTAAGTCCTTGTAGTTAAGAGTCTCCCCGCGCAGCACCACAGCCGGTGCCGCGTCAGCGCCGCGCAGCGCGAGATGGTCGAGCGGCCGGATCGCGGTTTCGGGCGGGCTAGGCAAGGGTCGGGTGGCTCCGGGAACAGAAAGTGCGCTGTGTTCGTGGTTAACTATCACGATGATCTTAACGAAGTGCAAGGCGGCGCTGTGCCTGCACCTGCTCCGTTCGACCGGATCGAATGGTGGCGGGAACTGGCGGAGCATTGCGGTCTCGTCCCGCTGATCGCAGTGGCGAGTGACGGTGACGAGCACGCGGTAATGCCGCTGCAACGCACCGCTGACGGACTGGCGGCACTGGCCAACTGGTACAACTTCACTTGGCAGCCTGTGGTCACGCCGGGCGGCATGGCAGTGCTGACAGCATTGGTACGCGATCTGGCCCGGCAAACCGCGAGGCTCTCGCTGTCGCCTCTTCCCGATGAGCATGGCGAGGCAGCTCGCCTCGATGAGGCCTTCCGTGCCGCCGGCTGGGTCACCTTCCGCAGCCAATGCGACGTCAATCATGTGCTGCCGGTGGCCGGCCGAAGCTATGCCGAATTTCTCGCCGGGCGTCCTGGGCAACTGCGCACCACGCTCAAGCGAAAGGCGAACAAAGTCGTAGTAGCCATTGAAACAAAGTTCAATTCTTCCAGCTGGGCCGCTTACGAAGCAATCTACGCGGAAAGCTGGAAGCCCGGCGAAGGCTCGCCGGCGTTTCTGCGCGCCTTCGCCAAAGCCGAGGCGCAGGCCGGGCGACTCCGGCTCGGGTTGGCCTATGCCGATGGCATTCCGGTCGCGGCGCAATTCTGGACCGTCGAGAACGGCACCGCCTATATTCACAAGCTCGCGCACACCGAGGGTTCCAAGCCGCTTTCGCCCGGCACCACGCTCAGCGCGGCGCTGTTCGAGCACGTGATCGACCGTGACCGGGTCGGACTGGTCGACTTCGGCACCGGCGACGATGGCTACAAGCGCGACTGGATGGAAGCGGTGCGTCCGCGCTACCGGCTTGACTGCTACCGGCCCGGCAACCCGCAAAACTGGCCCGCGATCGTGCGCGAGCGCTTGCGCCGCATGGTCGCTCGCGGTTAGAGGCTGCGCGATGGATACGACCGACCGCAAGCTGCGCGCCATTCTGGCCGATGTGCTGGGGCTCAAGCCCGACCAGGTAGCGGCCTTCACCGCCGACACCGGCCTGTTTGGCGACTTGCCCGAACTCGATTCGATGGCGGTCGCGGGATTGCTCACCGAGATGGAAGACCGGCTCGATATCAGAATCGACGAAGACGAGATCGACGGCGACATTTTCGAAACTTACGGCAGGCTGCTCGCGTTCACCCGCACCAAGCGGGATGCCGGGTGACACCTGCGACGTACCCTTGCCCCCTGCCCGGCGGCGGCGCGGCGGCACAGGAATATGCGCTGACCTTTGACCAAGGCCGCAACTGCCGGGTGCTGATCGCGCCGGCGCTATTCGATGAAGGCCACAAGCTGCGGCGCTTCACCACCGAAGTGATGCGGCGGCTCGACGGTGCGGGGATCGACTGCATCCTGCCCGACCTGCCCGGGCTTAATGAGAGCGAGCAGGATCTCGCGCTGATCGAGCCCGAAGACTGGCGCATGGCAATCGAGGCTGCGGCCCGCCATTTCGAGGCAACCCACGTGCTCGCGTTGCGCGGCGGCGGGCTCGTGCTGCCGGGCAAGCTGGGCGGCTGGCATTATGCCCCGGTCAAAGGCGCAAGCCTGCTCAAGACCATGCTGCGTGCGCGGATCCTCGCCTCACGCGAAGCTGGGCGCGAAGAATCGCTCGACACGCTGATGGAGCATGGCCTGGCGATGGGGCTGGAGCTGGCCGGATATTCGCTGTCGGGCGAAATGCTGCGGCAAATGGGCGAACTGGTTCCCGGCAAGCAGCCCGGCATCACCGCAATCGAACACGAATTGCTCGGCGGCGGGGCGCTGTGGCTGCGCGCCGAAGCGGACGAAGACCGCGCGCAGGCCGATGCGCTGGCGGCGATCGTGGCGATCGGGGTGGCAGCTTGACCCGCCGCCACATCGCGTTCGATTGCAACGGCGACCGGCTGATCGGCACGCTCGATCCTGCCGCGGCGCCGGCCGGACTGCTGATCGTCACCGGCGGCAATGAACTGCGCTGCGGGCCTTATGGCAGCCACGCCGAACTGGCGCAGAAGATTTCCGCAGCGGGCTTTCCGGTGATGCGCTTCGACCGCCGCGGGGTGGGTGATAGCAGCGGCTTCAACGCCGGATTTTCCCAGAACGCCGACGATATTGCCGCCGCGATCGCAGCATTTCGCATCGCTTTTCCGCGCCTGAAGCACATCGCCGCTTACGGCAATTGCGATGCGGCGAGCGCTTTGATGCTGGCGCAAGGCCAGGGGTGCGATGCGCTCGTCTTGGCCAATCCGTGGACCTGTGAGCCGGAAGCCGAGGCCGAGCCTGAGGCCGAACCGCAGCCGCAGATGACCCCCGGCGCGATCCGGGCGCATTACCTGCGCCGCTTGACCGATCCCCGCGCGCTGCTGCGGCTGCTGAGCGGCAAGGTGAAAGTACGCCAGATGGCGGACAGCCTGGCCGATGCGATCAAACCCGCCCCGCCGCCCGGCTCGCTGGCACAGAATATGGCTGCTGGCCTCGCGCAATTCTCCGGCGCTGTCACCCTGCTGATTGTCGAGCATGACCGCACCGGCCAGACCTTTCTGTCATACTGGAATGCAGCCGATCAGCGGCTAAGGATTTGCCCCAAGGCCGGACACAGCTTTGTCGAACCGCAAGCGCGGATCTGGCTGCAAGGCCAGCTATTGGGCGCGCTGCGTTCGCTGGGTTAGTCCAGTCCACTCTCACCGTTTGTGCTGAGGAAGGACTGATCCCGAAGCGGAGCGGAGGGTCGCAGGCCCGTCTCGAAGCATCTCGCGCGGCGCTGGGCCTTCGAGACGGCTCCTCAGCCTGCGGCTTCGAGGTGCCTCCTCAGGACGAACGGGGTCGGTGAGACGGAGAAAGTCTGATACCTAATCCCGCGCCTGCCGATGTTCGCGTGCCGCCAGAAACCGCTCGGCGTCAAGCGCGGCCATGCAGCCGGTACCAGCTGCGGTCACCGCCTGGCGATAGACGTGGTCCATCACATCACCGCAGGCGAACACGCCCGGAATTGCAGTCTTGGGCGTGCCGGGCTCGACAATCAGATAACCGGTCGCATCGGCGGCGAGCTGGTCCTTGAACAGCTCGGTCGAAGGCGCATGGCCGATCGCCACAAACGCGCCGTCGGTTGGCTCGACCGAAACCGCGCCAGTCACCGTGTCTTTGAGCGACACCCCGGTCAGCCCGGTCGCGCCGCCGACAAAATGATCGACCGCCTTGTTCCACAGCACCTTGATATGCGGATTGGCAACCAGCCGGTCTTCGAGGATTTTCTCGCAGCGCAGCGAATCGCGGCGGTGAATCAGCGTCACGTCCTGCGAATGGTTGGTCATGTAGAGTGCTTCTTCGACCGCAGTGTTGCCGCCGCCGATCACCACCACTTTCTTGCCGCGGTAGAAGAACCCGTCGCAGGTCGCGCAGGCCGAAACGCCCTTGCCCGAAAGCTCGAGCTCGCCCGGCACGCCGAGCCACTTGGCCTGCGCGCCGGTGGCAATCACCAGCGTTTCGCCCTCATAGATGTCGCCGCCATCGCCGACGGCGCGGAACGGCCAGGTCTTGAGGTCGACCGAAACGATCGTATCCCACAGCATCCGCGTGCCAACGTGCTCGGCCTGGGCCTGCATTTCCGCCATCAGCCACGGCCCCTGAATCACATCGCGGAAGCCGGGGTAGTTCTCGACGTCGGTGGTGATGGTCAGCTGGCCGCCGGGCTGCAGGCCCTGCACCACGATTGGCTTCAACCCCGCGCGCGCGCCATAGATTGCGGCTGAGAGCCCCGCCGGGCCGGAGCCGATGATCAGCATGCGGGTGGTATGTGTCGCCATGAAATTCTCCCTGTGCGGGGCACCAGATAGGTATTGACCGTCCGATTGGCGAGTCCCGTTGGCGCGGCTTTCCCCGATTGGCTGGAGCGGTGACGGGGCGTTGACGCGACTGGGTAAAACGCGCAATTGGCTGCCCCATGACGACCTTCGGACCCACCGCCAACAGCTTCATCTCGCAGCGGCTCAAGCTGCACTACGTCGATTGGGGCAATCCTTCCGCACCGACATTAATCCTCCAGCACGGCGGGCGCGACCATTCGCGCAGCTGGGACTGGGTGGCCGAGGTGCTGGCGCGCGACTGGCACGTGATCGCCCCCGACCTGCGCGGCCACGGCGACAGCGCCTGGGCGCCCGACGGAAACTACGAAATGGCCGCTTTCGTCTATGACTTCGCGCAGCTGGTCCATACCTTGGGCCATGACGAAGTCACGATCATCGCCCATTCGCTCGGCGGCAACATCGCGACGCGCTACACCGGGCTCTACCCCGAAAAGGTCCGCAAGCTGATCAATATCGAAGGGCTCGGCCCCTCCCCCAAGGTCCGCGCCGAGCGCGAGGCCGCAGGCTATGCCAACCGCTTTCGCAAATGGATCGACGAACGCCGCAAGGCCGCCGGACGAATCCCGCGCCGCTACCCGAGCATCGAGGCGGCCTATGCCCGCATGAAGGAGGAAAACGGCTTCCTTACCGATGAACAAGCGCGGCACCTGACAATCCACGGCGCGAGCCGCAACGAGGACGGGACCTGGAGCTGGAAGTTCGATTCCTATCTCAACGTCTGGCCATTCGCGGATGTGCCCGACGAGCTTACCGACCAGTTGTGGCGCGCGATCACTTGCCCGGTGCTGCTGCTTTATGGGTCGGACAGCTGGGCTTCCAACCCCGAATTGGATGGCCGCGCGAACGTGTTCGCCGACCGCCGCACGGTCGAGTTCGAGAACGCCGGGCACTGGCTCCACCACGACCAGTTCGATCGCTTCATGGCCGAGGTGCGCGAGTTTCTCTAAGGCTCGAGGTAAGCGCGGCGCAGATCGTCGCGCACGGCCGCATCCACCCCCAGCGCCCCAGCCAGATAGCTATCGAGGCTGCCGTACCGTTCGGCAGCACGGTCAAATGCGGTAACGATGTAGTCGGCCTCAACCCCCATCAGGGTGCGGATGGTATCGTCGCTGATCGAGCCGTGGCGGGCGCGAATTTGCGTTGCACCAGCGGCGATCCGCGCTTCGATATTGCCCGCCTGATTGGTCAGCACATAGTCGGCCAGAATGTCATCGCGCGAGACACCGAGCACGTGCTGCGCCAGCGCGACGGCAAATCCAGTGCGATCCTTGCCCGCCACGCAATGGACCAGGCTGGGTCCTTCTGCCCGGCGCAGCACTTCGAAATACTGCCGCAACATGAATGACAGGTTCTCGCGGAAAGGGATGCCTTCGTAGAGCCGTTGCATCGCTGCCCGCGCTTCGGCGGCCGTCATGACCCCGTCGGCGGCTTCGGTGTGCAGCGCCAGTCCGGCGGTCTCATCGGGATGGAACAGGACTTCTGCAGCGAAATCGGGATGGCGGCGGCATGGGGTCGCCTCGCGCTCGCTCGGCCCGCGCAAGTCGACCACGGTCTTGATCCCCAGCGCCTGCATATCGGCGAGGTCCTGGTCGCTCGCCTCGCCGTGCTGAGCGGAGCGCCACAGCAAGCCGGGCTTGATTCTGGCACCATCGGCCGCAGCATAGCCGCCATAGTCACGGAAGTTGTGGACGCCAGCGAGTTTCAGGACACGGGTTTGCATGCGCGCCGCTTGGCAGGATGCGCAGCCCAGTGCAAGAACGCCGGCCACGACGCAGGAGATAGTTTCATGATCGGTTTGGCCCTTTGGCTGGCATTCTCGGCTCAAGCCGGAGCCCCGGCAGTCGATGCCGCGATCACCCCGGCCAAGCCGCTGGCGGCGCCACGCGCCGCCGCACCCATGGATGACACCTGCGACGAACCGGTGCTGCTGGTAGCCTCTGGCCCGGCGCGCGATGCCGCGCGGATGCAGGCCTATTCACGCGCAGTGGCAGCAAGCGGGCTGTATCGGCAACTCGGCGGGTACGAATTGACCGCAGAACGCCCGGCCGATCTGCTCGAGGGCGGCGCGCAAGTCACCACGATCGTCCGCTTCCCCTGCCGCGCCAATGCTTTGGCGTTCTGGAATAGCCAGGTGTATCAGGGTGAACTCAAGGCGCTGCGATCCGACCCCGCAGCAGCTGACTTGTCGGTGGCGATCTACCCCGAAGCGGCGCTCCGCGCGGATATGGTCGGCAAAGTCGGCGACAACACCTACAGCGCCGCGTTCGATGCCAAGCTCGTGCCGCAGCGCCCGGCGGCCAGACGCTGATGACGTGCCGCAGTTAGTTACGGGATCAGCAGCGTCGATCCGGTCGTCTCGCGCGCTTCCAAAGCACGGTGCGCGTCGGCGGCCTGCTCCAGCGGCCAGGTCTGGCCGACTGTCACCTTGATCTTGCCCGAGCCAATCATGTCCCACACCAGCGCCGCGCCCGCTGCGCGCTCGGCGGGCTTGGCATAGTAATCGAACAGCGTCGGGCGGGTGCAGAACAGCGAGCCTTTGGCTGCGAGCACACCGAGCCCGATCCCGGTCACCGGCGCGTCCGCATTGCCGTAGCTGACGATCAGCCCGCGCCGCGCAGCCGAATCGAGGCTGGCCTCCCAGGTCGCCATGCCGACCCCGTCGAACACCACCCGCACGCCTTCGCCGCCGGTCAACTCACGCACCATCGGCGCGACCGGTTCGCTGTCGTAGCGGATCACATGGTCGGCCCCGGCGGCGCGCGCCGCATCGGCCTTGGCGGCAGTGCTGACCGTCCCGATCACCATCGCGCCTTTTGACTTGAGCCACTGAACCAGCAGCAACCCCACCCCGCCCGCTGCGGCATGAACCAGCACCGGCCATCCATCCTCAACCCTGGCGCAGCGCTCGACCAGCGCCTCAGTGGTTGCCGCCTTGAGCAACGCCGCCGCCGCAGTGCGTTCGTCGATATTATCTGGCAACACAAACAGGCTTGCCGCCGGCACATTGCGCGCGCTGGCATAGGCCCCCAGCGCCGGGCCGAAAGTGGCCACGCGGTCGCCCTCCTTGATCCCGCTCACCCCTTCACCCAACGCCGCGACTGTCCCGGCTGCTTCCAGCCCGAGCCCGCTTGGCAGTTTGACCTGGTAGACGCCGCCCCGGTGATAGGTGTCGATGTAGTTGAGTCCGACCGCCGACTGGACCACCGTGACCTCGCCGGGCCCGGGCGCGAGCACCGTAACCTCGCGCATCTCGATGACTTCGGGACCGCCGGTGCGGGTAAATTCGGCGCGGATGGCTTTCATGGGGATGCTCCTTGGCCGCCCACTCTGCCGTGCATCGCCAGCGGCTGGCAAGCCCGATCTAGAGTGACGCACCCCCCTCGATGAGGAATTCGGTGCCGGTGGTGAACTTTGGTTCGTCGCTGCCCAGATAGACCGCGCCCGCCGCGACTTCGTCTGGCGTGCCGTGACCCCGGCCTTGCAGCCGAGGAACACCTCGATCAGATCGATTTGCCGCCTTCCTTAACGGCGCGCTCGATCAAATGGGCGGCGCCTATCGCCAGGCAGCCAATCCGGACCCACGCCGATCGCCCGATTGGGATCGTGCTGGTCGTCATTTTCTCCAAGCCTTGTCCCGTTGGCCGCTCCGCTGGTTAGGCAGAACCTTCAGCGGGACGCCGCGCATAAATGCCAAACGCCATGATAACCGCATAGCACAAGGCGGGAATGATCAGCGCTATGGCCAGACTGCCACTGCTGTCGGCGATGAAGCCCGTCAGCAGCGGCACGACCGCACCGCCAAATATGGCGATGTTGATCAAGCCCGATCCATCCGAAGCGCGCGCGTCGAGCTTCTCACAGGCAAGGCTGAAGATCGTCGGGAACATGATCGAGTTCATCAAGCCGATCGCGAGCAAGCTATAGCCCGAGAGCGTGCCGGTGGTGTGGGTCGAGACCAGCAGCAGCAAGATCGCGCCAGTAGCGACGGCGGCGAGCACCTTGCCCGGGCTGAGAACCCGCAGAACGGCCGAGCCGATGAACCGCCCGACCATGGCGCCAAGCCAATAAAAGAAGATCATCTTGCCCGCTGCTTCCTGCGTCAGGCCCATCACCTGCGACTGCTGCAGGTAGTTGACAATCAGCGAGCCGATCGCGACTTCGGCGCCGACATAAAGAAAAATGCACAGTGCCCCGAAGCCGAAGCGGGTCCGCCGCAGCAGATCGAAGCTGAGGAGGATCGAGCCCCCTTCGTGGCGTTCGCCCTTAAGCCGGTTGCGGTTGAGCCAGACCACGCCTGCCACCACTGCCAGCGCGACGGCGAGCCCGAGATAGGTTTTCACGATCGTCTGGGTCTCGGCGGTACGATAGGCATCGAGCGCCGGGCCGGAAAGCTGGGCGGCACTGAGCCCGGCCAGGCCGCCGAGGATAAGTCCGGCACCGACGATCGGGAAGATCGTCGTGCCAAGGCTGTTGAAGGCCTGCGCGAAGGTCAGTCGGCTGTGGACGGTGCGCGCCGGTCCAAGCAGGCTGATGAGCGGGTTCGAAACGACCTGAACGATCACCACGCCGCTCGCTAGCACGAACAGCGCGAACAGGAACAGAGGATAGCTCGCCGTTTGCGAAGCCGGAATGAACAGCAGGCAACCGGCCATCATCGTCAGCAGCCCGGCCGTCGCGCCGCGCATGTAGCCGATCCGCTTGACCAGCGCCGCGCCCGGCAGCCCGATCACCAGATAAGCGGTGAAAAAGCAGAACTGCACCAGCATGGCCTGAGTGTAGTTGAGCGTGAACAACTCCTTGAGCTTGGGGATGATCACGTCATTAAGGCTGGTGATCCCACCAAAGATGAAAAACAAAGCCATCACGAAAAGCCGCAGCTCGGGCGCATCGGTGTGTCCCGCGTTATTTGCCTGCTGCGATGGGTCTGTGCCTGCGGGCGCTGCCGGGGCTAGGGCCATAGGGTTCCTCCTTGGTGGGTTAGCGTGCTCTGGTCGGACAGGGATAGGTTATGCCGGCCGCCTCGAGTCGTACGTTTCTTAACGTGAAAACAAAACCCTTGCTGGCGGTAATGCGCAGCGGCGAGCCAACCGACCGAAGGTCAGCGCCGGCCTCGACAAAACACCGGAGCGGAATCCTGGTTTCGATCGGCATGCGACATTCACGATGCCTCGCTTGGCCGTCGAAACCGGCCGTTCGTACACACGGCCAATTACGGCGACTCCTGGGCCGAAAGTCGACCGTCAGCTCCTGGGTTGACCCGCTGAGTAAGCGGACAGACAGCGAACTCGCGGCACACGTGTTTTCGAACCATTGACAGCCGCGCGGCGCCCGCCGCGCCGCAATGTAGTTGCCCGTTGACTCAAACACCTCTTCCCATTGAAACTCCTGGTCGATGGTTACAATCCGCAGCAACGATGGAAACGCGTTCGACGCCCGCGTCGATATAGAGGCTAACGCCGTCGTATTGCACAGCCGCAGCGGCACTTCGCGCAATCGCGACTACCGCCCCGCGCTGGAAATGATACTCGCACGTTTAGCCGACAACGGAGTGAAGCCGGACGTCTACCTCGACAGCAATCGGGTCGATCACCTTCCCCTTTCGCAACGCCGCATCTTGAGCGGGGCGCAATTGACGGGAGCCGTGGCCGAGCAATTCGCCCAGATTGTTCGTGCTATGAACGAGGGAAGAGCCAGCAACGGTGCATGGAGCAAAGTCAGGCTACCGGCCGCGCTGATCGGTGCGGCTGCCGGCGCGACGATCTTTGCCTCGGCACCAGCAGTGGTGGCTGGCATCCTCGCGCTGATTGGTGCTGCACTGACAGCGCTGATGACGTTCCTCAACCCGTCGGAACGCGCCGCGCAGCACCAGAAGGCTGGGGTTGCTTATTCGAGGCTGCGCCGGACGCTCCGCCAGTTTGTCCAGATCGATATGATGGCGTTGGACGCGGTCGCGCTTCGCACGAAACTCACCGAGTTCACCGACGAGATCGCCTCGGTCCAGGGTGAAGCGCTGCCGATCCCGAACCGGGCCTATCAAAAGGCCATCGCCGCCATCAATACCGGGTCGGCCGACTATACCGACGGCGAGCTTGATGCAGCGACCGGGTCATTGACCGCACCACCGTTAGGACCATCGACCCCGGCGCTGCCCGGTCAGGCACGGGCATGAACTGACTGCGGTCAGTATTAGAGCGAGTCGAGAAGGACACGGACCTGCCCGAACGCGCCGGTCTGCCAAGAATGTCCGCTCTCCCATCAGGGTTTCCTAAAGCCGCCGTTCCGGATCGTCCGACGAAGCGGACGAACCATGTCTAAGTCTGCAACAAACCAGTCCCATGAGGCCGGTTGACGAGCGGGCATTAAATTTTTGGTCGCAATGTCAGACCAACAGAATTGGAGCCACCAAGCGTTGAGAATTGCCACGTCTAAAGCCAGTATGTTTGACCGGACTTAGGGGACCCATTGGTGGGACGGAGCGTGCTGAACGTTTCTGCTGTGTTCTGCCAGCACGAAGGACTAAAGTTCGAGGAAATTCCCAACTCTTCTCCCAACTACGCGATCCGCGTCGCGTGTAGTGGTAGTTAAGTTATTGAAAAATATGGTAGCGGAGGAGGGACTCGAACCCCCGACACGCGGATTATGATTCCGCTGCTCTAACCAGCTGAGCTACTCCGCCATACCAGGCTGCTGCCGCGGCATCGCCAAGGACAGGCGGCGCACATAGGGTGCGCCTTGGGCGTGGTCAAGCACCCTTGGCCCGGCGGAATTTCCACACCCCGACCTGCTCCCAGTCCGGCCCAAGATAGCGGTGCAGCCCCAATCCGGTGAAGCGAAACGGGCGTGGTTCGAGCAAGGGCCCAAGCTCGGCTTGCAAGGCCTGCGCGACTTTGCGCTCGACCTTGTTTTGCACGGTAATATGGAGCCGCTTGCCGCCGCGATCCTGCGCGGTGAGCATGGCGTAGAACCGCTCGGCGATCTCGTCGCGGATCGCCAGCAGGTCCGCGCTGCGCAATGAAATCGCGGTGCCGCCGCCCAGGTCCATCAGTCCGTCGAGTTGCGCTTCGGGCGGCGCATAGTCGCCGGCCAACCGCGCCAGTTCGCGCGGCAATTCCTCCCGCAGCGACGGCGCGAACGAGTGAAACAGCGTAACGTGCGCCGCCAGATGGTTGCGCTCGGGCGGGAAGTGCGCGGTGCGCAAGGCGTTGGCCCAGGCGAACACCTCGCCCGGCAGCTCGGCGGTAACGATGAACGGGGCGTGGATCGGTGCGGAGGTCACGCGGGCGTGATTAGACACTCCTGCCCCCGCAGACCAGCCCCGGACCTGCAGACTGGTCTTGCGTCCCTGCGCGGCGCGGCGCAACCTGCTGGCGGGGAGGACTATTGCAATGATCACATTTTTCGCGCGGACCAGTGCCCTGCCGCTGTTGCTCTCGGCCACCATGCTCAGCGCCGCTGCCCCGGGACCCGACACATCGCCCAAGCCCGCCAGCGCCGCGACGGTGGCCGCCCAGCAGACCTTCGCCAAAAGCCTCCCCGCCGAGGACGGCCGCGACGCCGACTTTGCCCAGCGCGGCTTCATCGCGACCCGACCCGACCCGGTGATCAAGAATGCAGCGGGCAAACCGGTGTGGAACGCTGCGGCTTACCAGTGGGTGAGCGGCCCCGCCCCCGCCACCGTCAATCCCTCGCTGTGGCGCGAGATGGGCCTGCTCAAAGCCAACGGCCTGTTCAAGGTCAGCGACGGCATCTGGCAAGTGCGCGGGTTCGATGTCTCGAACATGACAATCATCGCGGGCAAGACCGGCTGGATCGTGATCGACCCGTTGACCAACCGCGAGACCGCCGCCGCCGCGCTCGAGCTGGTCAATCAGCAGCTCGGCGCACGGCCCGTCGTCGCGGTGATCTACAGTCACAGTCATGCCGATCACTTCGGCGGGGTGCGCGGAATCGTCATCGAAGCGGACGTCACTGCTGGCAAAGTGGCGATCATCGCCCCGGCCCGGTTCCTCGAAGAGACTGCTTCCGAAAACGTCATGGCCGGCCCGGCGATGGGCCGCCGCGCCAATTACCAGTTCGGCGCGGGGCTGACCCCGGGCGCACAAGCCCAGATGGGCAGCGGGATCGGCATGGCTGTAGCCGCCGGCGAAATCACGCTGATCGCGCCAACCGATACCGTCAGCAAGACCGGCGAAACCCGCACTGTCGATGGCATCGCGCTCGAATTCCAGATGGTTTCAGGCAGCGAGGCACCCAGCGAGCTCAACCTCTATGTGGTCCCGTCGCGGGTGTTCCTGTCGGCCGAAATGTCGACCTGCTCGCTCCACAACATCCTCACCCCGCGCGGCGCCAAGGTCCGCGATACCCATGCCTGGGCGGGCTATCTCGATGAAGCACTGGGGCTCTATGGCGGCCGTTCGGACGTGGTCATCTCAAGTCATTGCTGGCCGCGCTTTGGTCAGGGCGAGGTCGCCGCGATGCTCGCCAGCCAGCGCGACAATTACCGCTATCTGCACGACCAGACCGTCCGGCGGATGAACCAGGGCGAGACCATGGTCGAAATCGCCGAAGACGTGGTCCAGCCGCCCGAACTGTCCGGCCAGTGGTTCAACCACGGCTATTACGGGACCTACAGCCACAACTCGAAGGCGGTCTATCAGTTCTATCTCGGCTGGTACGACGCGGTCCCGGCCAATCTCAACCCATGGCCACCGGCCGTGCGCGCCCGCAAGTATGTCGCAGCGATCGGCGGCGCGAGCAAAGTTCTGGCGTTCGCGCGCAAGGCGATGGCGGCAGGCGATTATCGTTGGTCGTCCGACCTGCTCAACCAGCTGGTGTTCGCCGATCCCGCCAATCAGACCGCGCGCGCGCTGCTGGCAGACAGCTACGAACAGCAAGGCTATCAGGCCGAGAGCGGAATCTGGCGCAACCAGTTCCTCTCCGCCGCGCGCGACCTGCGGCAGGGCTACAAGCTCAGCGGACCAACCACGCAAAGCCAGGACATGATCGCTGCGGTACCGACCCAGCTGCTGCTGGATTCGATGGCGACGCGCTACGATCCGGGGAAAATGCCTGCTTCGCTGGCGATCAACCTGGTTTTGACCGACCGCAGCGAAACCGCCGGCATAGATGCGGGGAAGTCGGTCCTGATCGCCCGGGTCGGTTCGCCGAGCGCCAACCCCGCCGTGACGATAAAAGGGCCGCGGCGGCTCATCCTGGGGTTGTTGTTCCTCAAACTGCCCTTAGCTCAGCTGCAGGCCGCCGGACTCGTCGTCGAGGGCGACCCGGCGGCGATCGCTGCCTTGCAGGCCGCGCTCGATCCGATCCCCGCCGGCTTCACCATCGCCGAACCCTGAAGGACAAAGCCCATGAAAACCCGTACCCTTGGCACCTCCGGCCTGTCCGTTTCCGCGCTTGGACTGGGCTGCATGGGGATGAGCTGGGCTTACGGCCCTGCCCCGGCCAAGGCCGAGATGATCGCGCTGCTGCGCAAGGCGGTCGAGCTGGGGGTGACGCTGTTCGACACCGCTGAGGTTTACGGCCCCTACACCAACGAGGAGCTGCTCGGCGAAGCGCTCGAGCCGGTGCGCGATCAGGTGGTGATCGCCACCAAGTTCGGGTTCGATCTGGCGGGCGATCGCAGCACCGGGCCGCACCTCAACAGCAAGCCTGAACATATTCGCGAAGTGGTCGAAGCCTCACTTAAGCGGCTGCGGACTGACCGCATCGACCTCCTCTACCAGCACCGGGTCGATCCCGAAGTGCCGATGGAAGATGTCGCGGGCACGGTCCGCGATCTGATTGCAGCGGGTAAGGTCAAGCATTTCGGCCTGTCCGAGGCCGGCGCCGGGTCGATCCGCCGCGCCCATGCGGTGCAGCCAGTGGCGGCGTTGCAAAGCGAATACTCGCTATGGCAGCGCGATCCAGAGACCGAAATCCTCCCGCTGCTGGCCGAGCTGGGCATTGGCTTCGTGCCCTACAGCCCGCTCGGCCGCGGCTTCCTGACCGGCGCGATCACCGCCGAGACCGCGTTCGACAAGGACGATTTCCGCGCCCGCCTGCCGCGCTTCCAGCAAGACGCCATGGCCGCCAATACCAAGCTGGTCGAATTGATTCAGGGTATCGCCGGACAGCTTGAAGCGAGCGCTGCGCAGGTTGCGCTGGCCTGGCTGCTCGCCCAAAACGAGTCGATCGTGCCGATCCCCGGAACGACCAAACTGGCGCGGCTTCAGGAAAACCTTGCGGCCTCAGAGCTGACCCTCACGACCGAGCAACTCGCCTCGATCGACGAAGCCAGCAAGGCAGTGGAGATCGTCGGCGCGCGCTATCTGCCCGCGATGGAGGCCGCGACCGGGCGTTAGAAATCCCCGCGGTTCTTGCGGATCGTGAACCACTTCTGGACGTTGGCGTTGTGCTCGGCGAGCGTTGCGGCAAACGCATGCCCGCCGCTGCCGTCGGCGACCATATAGACTGCCTCGGTCTTGGCCGGGTTGAGCACGGCGGCGATCGACAGCCTGCCCGGGTTGGTGATGGGACCCTTGGGCAGCCCGAACATGGCGTAAGTGTTGTAATCGTTGACCGCGTTGATCTCGGACTGGCGGATCCGCCGGCCGAGCGGTTTGCCCTTGGTGATCGGATAGATGATCGTCGGGTCAGCCTGAAGCTGCATCCCGGTGCGGATGCGGTTCGAATAGAGCCCAGCGACCATCGGCCGCTCGCTCGGCTTGCCGGTTTCCTTCTCGACAATCGAGGCCAGCACGACGGCTTCCCCAGGCGTTTTCGCCACCGTATCGGGCGAGCGTTTGGCCCATTGCTCGGCCAGCGTGCGCTGCATCGCCGCCTGCATCCGCAGCACCACTGCCTGGCGGCTCTCGCCCTTGGCGATTTCATATGTATCGGGCAGCACCGAGCCTTCGGGCGGGACTTCGATGGTCCCGGTCAGGCTGGGATTGGCCATCAGCCGGTCATAGACCATGATCGAGGGCATGCCTTCGGGGATGGTGACGAAGCGCCGCAGCACTTCATCGCTGGCGATGATGCCAAGCACCTGCCGCATCGAGGCCTGCGCGGGCAGTTTGAACTCTCCCGCCTTGATCGTCGAACCCATCCCGAACACGCGGGCGCGCAGCTTGAATGCCGCGGCCGAGCCGATTACGCCTTCGGTCTGGAGCTTGTTCGCCACGCTCGACAGGCTCGAACCATCGGGGACCACAAACTCCGCATCATGCGCCAGCGGCCCGCTCCACACCCAGCCCGCGCCCAGCCAGCTCAGTGCGGTCAGCACCAGCGCTGCCGCAGCCACCAGCGGCATGCAGCCCCAGCGCGAACCGAGCATCAGTCTTCCAATGCTTTGACGATCACCGAGGCGTTGGTCCCGCCAAATCCGAAACTGTTGTTGAGTGCGGCGCGCACCCGGCGCTGCTTGGCCTTGTGCGGCACCAGATCGACCCCTTCGGTGCCTTCATCGGGGTTATCGAGGTTGAGCGTGGGCGGCACAATCTGGTCGCGGATTGCGAGGATGCAGAAGATTGTCTCGACCGCGCCCGCGCCGCCGAGCAAGTGCCCGATGGCGGACTTGGTGCTGCTCATCGAAGCACCGCTCAGGTCATCGCCGAGCACGCGCTTGACCGCGCCCAGTTCGATCGTGTCGGCCATGGTCGAAGTGCCGTGCGCGTTGACGTAATCGATATCGCCCGGCTCCATCCCGGCCTTGCGCATCGCCATCCGCATCGACAGCTCGGCACCCTTGCCTTCGGGGTGCGGCGCGGTGACATGGTAGGCATCGCCCGACAGGCCATAGCCGACCACTTCGGCATAAATCTTTGCGCCGCGCGCCTTGGCGTGTTCGTATTCCTCGAGCACCACCACGCCAGCGCCCTCGCCCATGACGAACCCGTCGCGGCCCTTGTCGTACGGGCGGCTGGCCTGTTCGGGGCGATCGTTAAAGCTGCAATTGAGCGCGCGAGCCTGAGCGAAACCGGCCACCCCAAGCGGGGTGATCGTGCCTTCGGCCCCGCCCGCGAGCATGATGTCGGCATCGTCGTCCTTGATCATCCGCGCCGCATCGCCGATCGAATGCGCGCCGGTCGAACAAGCGGTGACGACCGCGTGGTTCGGGCCCATCAGGCCGTATTTGATCGAGACCTGCCCCGAGATGAGGTTGATCAGGCGGCCGTGAACAAAGTGCGGGCTGACCCGGCTCGGGCCCTTTTCGTGGAGCACGATGGATTCGCTTTCGATCCCCGGCAGCCCACCGATGCCCGAACCGATCGAGCAGCCGGTGCGCATCTTCAGATCGTCGTCCATCTCGGTCAGCCCGGCGTCTTCGAGCGCCTGGCCAGCAGCATCGATCCCGTAGATAATAAACGGATCGACCTGGCGCTGGACCTTGTGATCGACCCGCTTGTTCGGATCGAAGCCCCACGGATGATCGGCCGGCTTCACCTCGCAAGCGATCTTGCACTTGTGTTCGGTGGTATCGAACCGCGTGATCGGGCCCGCACCGCTTTTACCGGCGATCAGATTGGCCCAGACGGTTTCGACATCGGCCCCCAGCGGGGTAACCAGGCCGAGCCCGGTAACGACAACACGGCGCATACTTTTCTCCGCAAACTCAAATGCAACAGGCCCAGCCCGGTAAGGGACTGAGCCTGTCAAAGACCTGCGCCACCGTCAAACCGCTTCGCTTGCGCGAGGGGGTGAAACAGCGCGGCCTAGCCGCCAAGGACGATCAGCCCTTGTGCTCATTGATGTACTTGATCGCATCCGAGACGGTGCCGATCTTCTCAGCCGCATCGTCGGGGATTTCGACGCCGAATTCTTCTTCGAACGCCATGACAAGCTCAACGATATCAAGCGAATCTGCACCCAGATCGTCGATGAAGCTGGCGTCTTCGGTGACCTTGTCAGCTTCAACACCGAGGTGTTCGACAACGATCTTCTTAACCCGGTCGGCGGTGTCGCTCATGGTATATCCCTTCGTGAACGGCAGATTAAAACTGATTGGACTTCGCCCTAGAGAACGGCGCGGGCGAAGGCAAGTGGGTGCGCTGTGTTGATTTAGCGCACCCCGATGCAACGGACACCGTATTGCGGCATGTGACGATCTGCGGTGATCAAGGCTGCGCCCTCGACCAATGCCTGGGCGATTAACAAGTGGTCGAATGGATCGTTATGTTTTGCAAACGCTGGAAGGTTCTCAAGCTGGGCCAAATGGTCAGATTCGATCCTGACAAAAATGAGTCCCGCATCGGATGCCATGCGAAAGAGTGTCGAACCCGGCAATTCAAACTTTCCCAAACGATGCTTGATCGAAGCTTCCCAGCAGGAAGCAGCGCTGAACAAGACCTCGACCGACCCGTTGGCAATCAGCGACCTTGGCCTGGGCCCAAGTTTAGGATCATCCTTGAGCCACCAGATCAGGACATGCGTATCGAGCAGCACCCTCATAGGCCGAGCAGCTGGCTCTCATCGAATAGCAAATAGTCAGCCGGATCGCCGTCGTCCCACGGCTCAGTTTGAAGCTTTTCGAAGTACTCCAGCATTTCGGGCGACCATTCATCCCAATTGTCGGGCAAATCCTTCAATTGCTCACGCATCGAACCCGGCTGACGCGGCTTGCCGTCCTTGGTGTAAACCCACTTGCCATCAACCAGCCACGGCGGGCCACTAGCTTCTGGAGCGGCGTGTTTGAACGGCACTGTCATCTCACGCACTCCGGCAGCGGACGGTGCCGGCGCTCCGGCCAGCCCGACCAAATAGTCCTTCACCAAAGCCGACAGCGAAGTCCCCAGCTCAGCCGCACGAATGCGCGCCTGGCGGTGGACTTCGTCATCAAGGGCGATAGTGACGTTCTTCATGTGAGACTGTGTAGCACAGTTTCACGCCCAATGCAATTATTGTGCTCGCTTGCAAATCTAACTAGACACTTGCCATGAGGATCACTTGGCCAATCGTTGCGCTTGCTTTCTGCCTGGGTGGTGCAGCCAACTCCAACCGAGCAGACCTGGCGAGGACAGTCTTCGCATCGCACGATCCCAATGGTCGATTGCCCAACACAAAGATCGAATGGCGCGGCACCGTCCGGGTTGAGGGGTCGCAATTCGCAATTTACTATCTGGAATTCATCAACCCGGTTTCACGCCACGGGCAACAGCGCATAGCTGTCATCAGGAACGCCAAGGACTTCATGGGTGCTTATCAATGCACTCTTGGCAACTCCCAGTGGGACGCAACCATGGTGGTCAAGAAAGACCGGATTCTTGTCACTCTGAATTACTTGCCGACCAACCCGCAGGCTTCCTTTGTAATCCGATTCACTCAACGCGGTCCTTCGCACAACCGCTACTTTTGCGGCGAAGGCTCCGGCTGGGA
Organism: Sphingomonadaceae bacterium; assembly: GCA_025359425.1. GTDB lineage: Bacteria > Pseudomonadota > Alphaproteobacteria > Sphingomonadales > Sphingomonadaceae > Novosphingobium. The sequence goes on along the minus strand of JANYGC010000100.1, from coordinate 96,694 downwards.
GAACGGTATCTAAAGCCTGACTACCCCTTCGGCGGTTCCATCACCTTGATGTGCAAATCCCGCAGCGCCTTGGGTTCGGGCACCGATGGCGCGCCCATCAGCAGGTCTTCGGCGCGCTGGTTCATCGGGAACAGGGTGATCTCGCGCAGGTTGTGCACCCCGCACAGCAGCATGACCATGCGGTCGACCCCGGCCGCCATCCCGCCGTGCGGCGGCGCGCCGTACTGGAACGCGCGGTACATCCCGCCGAAGCGGTCTTCGACGTCCTGCTTGCTGAGCCCGACCAGTTCGAACGCCTTGACCATCAGATCGGGGTGCTGGTTGCGGATCGAGCCCGAGGCCAATTCGTAACCGTTGCAGACCAGATCGTACTGATAGGCCTTGATGCTCTTGGGGTCCTGCGTCTCAAGCGCCTCGAGCCCGCCCTGCGGCATCGAAAACGGGTTGTGGGCAAAATCGAGCGCCTTGGCTTCCTCGTCCCATTCGTAAAACGGGAAGTCGATGATCCAGCAGAATTTGAACGCCTGGGTGTCGATCAGCTCAAGCTGCTCGCCCACCCGGCTGCGCGCAGCCCCGGCGAGCTTGGCAGCCTGATCGGCCTTGCCCGCAGCGAAAAACGCACCGTCGTCAGGACCAAGGCCCAGGCTGTCCCACAGCGCGGCCATCTGGTCCTCGCCATGGTTCTTGGCGATCGGGCCACCGAACACCCCGGCCTTGCGGGTCGCATAGCCGAGGCCCGCATGGCCCTCGCTGCGCGCCCATTCGTTCATGTCATCGAAGAACTTGCGGCTCTTTTCAGCCGTCGCCGGAGCCGGGATCAGGCGCACCACCCCGCCCGAACCGACGATCTTTTCGAACAAGCCGAACCCCGACGCAGTGAATTCACTCGTCACATCGCGCACAATCAGCGGGTTGCGCAGGTCGGGCTTGTCGGTGCCGTAATCGAGCATCGCCTGATCGTGCGGAATGCGCGGGAACTCGCCTGCCTTGGTCACACTCTTGCCCTCGGCAAACTTCTCGAACACGCCGGCCATCACCGGCTCCATCGTGTCCCAGACTTCTTCCTGCGTCACGAAGCTCATCTCGAGGTCGAGCTGGTAGAATTCGCCCGGCAGCCGGTCGGCGCGCGGGTCTTCGTCGCGGAAGCACGGTGCGATCTGGAAATAGCGGTCGAACCCGGCGACCATCAGCAGCTGCTTGTACTGCTGCGGGGCCTGCGGCAGCGCGAAGAACTTGCCCGGATGGATCCGGCTCGGCACGAGGAAATCGCGCGCGCCTTCGGGCGACGAGGCCGTCAGGATCGGGGTCGAATATTCGGTGAAGCCGATGTCTTCCATCTGGCGGCGGGTTTCGCGGATCACCGCGCTGCGCTTGACCAGGTTGGCGTGCAGCGTCTCGCGCCGCAGATCGAGGAAGCGGTAGCGCAGGCGGATGTCTTCAGGATATTCCTGCTCGCCCGCCACCGGCAGCGGCAGCTCTTCGGCGCGGCTGAGCACGGTCGCGCTGCGCGCATAGACCTCGATTTCGCCGGTCGGGAGCCCTGCGTTGATCGTCGCGCCGCTGCGCGCCTTGACCAGGCCGTCGATGGTGACCACGCTTTCAAGCCGCAGCGCATCGAGCACGGCGAGCGCCGGGCTGTCGCTGTCGGCGACGATCTGGGTCATCCCATAGTGATCGCGCAGATCGACAAACAGTACCCCGCCGTGGTCGCGCTTGCGGTGGACCCAGCCCGACAGGCGGACGGTCTGCCCGACCTCATCAGCGCGCAGCGCGCCGCAGGTGTGGGAGCGGTAAAGATGCATCGAAACACTTTCAATTTGGCCTGCTTTGCGGCAGGGGGAAGGCGCGGCTAACAGGCGATGGCTGCACATTTGTCAAGCCGCGGACCCGCACGGGGCCACATACAGAAAAGAACAATGAAGATACATCCGCTAATTACCACGTCCGCCGCGCTGGCCGACTTGTGCTCGCGCCTCGCCAAAGCCGATTTCGTGTGCGTCGACACCGAATTCATGCGCGAGAATACCTTCTGGCCCGAACTGTGCCTGATCCAGATCGCCGACAGCGAGGAGGCGGCGGCGATCGATCCGCTCGCGCGCGATCTCGATATGACGCCGCTGATGGACCTGTTGGTCAACAATGAGGACGTGCTCAAGATCTTCCACGCCGGCGGGCAGGACGTCGAAATTATCTACAACATCACCGGCAAGACCCCGCACCCGATCTTCGACACCCAGATCGCGATGATGGCGGTCAGCCAGTCCGAACAGATCGGTTATTCGAACCTGGTCGAGAGCTGGCTCGGCACTGTGGTCGACAAGGGCGCGCGCTTTACCGACTGGTCGCGCCGCCCGCTGACCGACCGCCAGATCGATTACGCGATCGGCGATGTCACGTACCTATCGACGATTTTCCCCAAACTGCTCAAGCGGCTGATCAAGACCGGGCGCGGGGCGTGGCTTAATATCGAGATGGAAAAGCTCGCCGATCCGGCCAATTACCGCAACGATCCAAACCAGGCATGGCTGCGGATCAAGGCCTCGGGGCGCAATCCGGCCATGCTCGGGCGGCTCAAGGCGCTGGCGCACTGGCGCGAGCTTGAGGCGCAGGACAAGAACATCCCGCGCGGCCGCATCGCGCGCGATGAAACCGTCGCCGATATCGCCAGCCATCCGCCCAAAGTGCAGGCCGACCTTGCCAAGGTCCGCGGGCTTTCGGCCGGGTGGAAAGACAACGAGATCGGGCGGCGGATGATGGCCGCGCTCGACAATGCCAAGCCGATGACCGACGCCGAACTGCCCCCGCGCACGCCCAGAGGCGCGCCGCTCGGCAAGGAAGGCGCGCTGGTCGCGGATCTGCTCAAGCTGCTGCTCAAGATCCGCAGCCGCGAGATCGATGTCGCCGCTCGGCTGCTGGCGCGCAGCGAAGACCTCGAACTGCTCGCCGCCGGGGTCCGCGAGCTGCCGCTGCTGCAAGGCTGGCGCTACGAACAGTTCGGCAAGGACGCGCTCGATCTGGTCGAAGGCAAGATGGCCTTCGCGGTGGTCAACGGCCGGCTCAAGATGACCCATGTCGATGATGTGGTCGAGCCTGAAAAAGAACAACAGCCTCCGACAGACTAAATATTATGCAAAGCAATATTCGATGTCGTGAATTCACTTATTCCGCCGTCCATTGAGACGCAATGTTCTGTCGATAGCGTCCAAATCATCCGGTCAATCAAAGATCGGTTGATAAAATGGGCACTTCACCATGAAACAGATTATTTTATTTATTGGCGCAACAATGATTGCAGCAAGTCCCGTAAACGCCGAGGTCCGCGGGGGCGATACCTATGTGGGGGTCTATGCTGGCATCTCATCAACCACCCCACATTATGAGGAACTTATCAGCACGGGCATGGATCGCAACCCGTCAATGAATGGCGCAGTCGCAGGCATCTTTATCGGGCATGACATCAAATCCAAAGGCATGCTTGCTGGCGTTGAAACAGATTTCGGCCTTCTTAACAGTCATGCACCAAACGATCCTGCAGACGCCAACTGGTACACTGCCTACAAAGCAAAATGGAATGCGCACTTGCGCGGACGCCTTGGTGTCGCCATCGGCAAATCTACAAAGCTATATGTCGCCGGTGGCATCGCAGCTCTTCGAATGGTTGTTGACGATACCGACCCTGATTGGGGGATGGTCACCCAGACCCATTTGGGCTGGTCGTTAGGTGGCGGCATCGAACATAAAATCGGCCCAGCATTTATTATCCGCGCCGATTATATTCACGACGATTTTGCAACGCGCACCGGCAATATCACCTATCAGGGAGTGCCATACTACGGATTTAGGACTGGTCCGACCAGCGACACAATGCGCGTCGGAATTGGCTATCGATTCTAATCGGTTCAGATTTTTCAAGGTTACGGTAAACCAATACGGAAGCGCCGCTCTCTTGGCTTGAGCCTTACTCCGTGCGAGACTGGCCGACTATGCCCACCTACTTACCCACGCTCAAGCAGCTGCAATACCTCGTCGCGCTGCATGAGCATGGGCACTTCGGCCGTGCTGCTGACGCCAGCTTTGTCTCGCAGTCAACCCTGTCGGCCGGGCTGCGCGATCTGGAAACGCTGCTCGGGGTGGTGCTGGTCGAGCGGACCAAGCGCGCGGTTCGGTTTACACCGCTGGGCAACGCGGTGGTCGCCAAGGCGCACCGCCTGCTGCGCGAGGCTGAGGAACTTAGCGACATGGTCCGCACCGCCGGCCAGCCGCTCTCGGGTGAAGTGCGGATGAGCGTCATCCCCACGATTGCCCCGTTCCTGCTCCCGCGGATGCTGCCCCGCTTGCGCCGCGAACGCCCGGACCTGAAGCTCTTCCTGCGCGAGGAACCCAGCGCGGCGGCGATGGAATCGCTTCACCACGGGCGCAGCGATTGCGTGCTGCTGGCGCTGCCCTTCCCCACCGGCGAGGTCGAGAAGGAGACGATCGAACTCGACGCGCTTTACGTCGCCTTCCCCAAGGACGACCCGCGCGATCCGCCGGCTGAAATCGATCCGGCCACGATCGACGAGACCCGGCTGCTGCTACTGGAAGACGGGCACTGCCTCAAGGAACACGCGCTGGCCGCCTGCAACCGCCCCGAACTGCGCGCCAGCGCGACGATGATCGGGACCAGCCTGCACACGCTGGTGCAGATGGTCGACAATGGTCTGGGGCTGACGATGCTGCCCGAAATGGCGCTCGATGCGGGGATATTGAACGGCACCAACGTGGTCGCGCGCCCGCTCAAAAGCGCCAACGCCAACCGCGAGATTGCGCTGGTCTGGCGCAAGAATTCACCGCGCGGGGATGAATTCAGGTTGCTGGCCGAGGAACTGCGGGCGGGTTGATAATAGTTGATAAATGCACTATCGCTATTTCTACGATTTGCGGAGGTTCCGATGATCAGTGCAGAACTTGGCGAAAAGCTGGAATCCTTTGTCACCACGCTGGTGCAATCCGGGCGCTACAACTCAAAGAGCGAGGTGCTGCGCGAAGGCATCCGTCTGGTTCAGGATCGTGAGACACGACTTCAGGCGCTCGATGCGGCCATCGCCCGCGGCGTTGCAGACGCCGATGCTGGTCGAACCACACCGGCAGAAGAAGTGTTCGAGAGGTTGAGCCGAAAGTACCGGGCAATGGCCGAAACCGCCAAGTGAGGGTCGAACTCTCGAACCAAGCCCAACTGGACCTCGAGCAAATTGGCGACTTCATCGCGCGTGACAATCCACTTCGAGCGGAAACATTCATCCGCGAGATTGCGGATCGATGCGCAACGCTGTCCGAATTTCCTCGGCGTTTTCCGTATCTACAGAGGCATGAGGCATCCGGGCTTCGAAAAGCGGTGCACGGTAGCTATATGATCGTGTTCCGGATCGATGCCTCAGTCGTCGTGGTGACCAACGTGTTGCATGGTGCTAGCGACTTCGAGGCACGGCTCTTTCCAGACTGAGCTTTTAGTCAATCCATGTGCTTCAAGCCAACCCGCAGGTAATCCCAGCCGGTAATCACCGTCAGCGCGGCGGCCAGCCAGAGCGTTACCAGCCCGACGGTATGCGGCACGTTCATTTCGATCCCGCCCAGCCAGACGTTCCACCACGGCATCGCATTGCCCAGGATCAGCGCGCCGAAGCAGATCATCTGGAAGGTCGTCTTCCATTTCGCCAGGCGCGAGACCGGCATCGAGACTTGCAGCCCGCCGAGGAATTCGCGCAGGCCCGATACCGCGATCTCGCGGATCAGGATGACCAGACCGGCAATCACGTGGAGGTCGTTGACGTAAGGCCCCCACAGCACGCCTTGCGCTGAAAGCACCAGGATCACCGCAGCGATCATGATCTTGTCGGCGATCGGATCGAGGAAGGCACCAAGCTTGCTCACCGCGCCGTATGACCGCGCGACGTAACCGTCGAAATAGTCGGTCAGCCCCATCAGCGTGTACATCGCAAAGCCCAGACCATAGCCGAGCTCCCATTTGGGCCACCACAACAGCGCCACCAGCAGCGGCACCGCGACGATCCGCGACAGGGTCAGCAGGTTGGGCAAGGTCAGCATTGCGCCATGACATAGCCGCCCTGTCCCGCGTGCAAAAGAGCGACTTAGCGCTTGTTCGCAACGTAAGTGACGCTAGGGTCCGGCCAACTCGGGGCGGCGCAAAGCAGATCCATGACAACGCAGACTCATCTGATCCGCAGCCGCCGTTTCCTGCCGCTGTTTGTCACCCAATTGCTCAATGCTTTCAATGACAACCTGTTCAAGAACGCGATGGTGCTGTTCGTCGTTTACAGCGTCTATAATTCCGAAGCCGCCGAAGGCCAGTTCAGCGCGATCGCCTCGGCGGTGTTCATCCTGCCGTTCTTTGTCCTCTCTGCGGTGTCGGGTCAGCTCGCCGATATGCGCGACAAAGCGCGAATCATCCGCATCGTGAAAGCCTGCGAAATCGGCATCATGATCATCGGTGCGGCCGGGCTATTGATGGCCTGGCGCGGCATTGCAGTAACCACCGTCGCCATCCCGCTGATGCTGCTCGCGCTGTTCGGGATGGGGGTGCATTCCACCTTCTTCGGGCCGATCAAGTACGCGATCCTGCCGCAGCATTTGCACCCGGATGAAGTGCTGGCGGGGACCGGACTGGTCGAGGCTGGAACCTACATCGCGATCCTGGCGGGCACCATTCTAGCCGGATGGCTTCCGATCGAGTGGGCCGCTGTCGGCGTGATCGTGACCGCCGTCATTGGCTATTTCACCAGCCGCGCGGTGCCCCCTGCCCCGCCGCATCACGAGCCCGAGCCGCTCGATTTCCATCTGCTGCGCGCCTCCTACGATCTGGTTCGCAACACCAGCCACGATCGCCGGGTGTTCCTCGCGGTGATGGCGATCAGTTTCTTCTGGACCATCGGCACCGTACTGTTCGTGCAGTTCCCGCCGCTCGCCAAGAACGTGCTGACCGCGAGCAAAGAAGTCGCCAGCCTGTTCCTGGTGATTTTCTCGATCGGGGTCGCGATCGGCTCGCTGTCGGTCAATGCGTTGCTCAAGGGCACCGTATCGGCTCGCTATTCGCCCAGTTCGGTGCTGGTGATGGGGCTGTTCGTGGTCGGGTTCTTCCTCGTCTGCCGCCAGTGGACCCCGCACCCCGGCGGGCTGCTCGACACGGGTGCGTTCATGGCCGAGCCGCTGGCCGTGCCGCTGCTGTTGTGCTTGCTGGGGATCGCGATCGCGGGCGGGATGTTCGTGGTCCCGCTGTATGCGTTCCTCACGACCTTTGTGGACAAGTCGCAAACCTCACGCACGATCGCGGCGAACAATATCGTCAATTCGTTCGCGATGGTGGTCGGCTCGTTGCTTGCCAGCGGGCTGTCGTTCGCGGGCGTGCCGATCGTCCAGCAAATCCTGCTCAGCGCGGCGATGTGTCTCGTTTCGGCGTGGATCGCGCGCAAGCTGGTTGCCGCCGAAGGGGCGGTTGCCCGAGCCGTCTGATCAAGCGATATACAGCGAGACCGCGATGAAGCAGGCGCAGTAGGCCATCAGGAATTCGCGCAAGTTCTGCATCCAGCCCGGGCGGGTCCGGGGAACCGGCACGGCGCTGTCGCCGCGGCGGATGTGGGGGGGGAGGCTGGCCAGGAATGGGTGGCGGGCCTGTTCATCGGTGAGTACCAGTGATCTTCTCATGGGGACCGGGTTAAGTAATCAGAAACCATCGCGCCAGCCGTAAAATCCCCGTTAACCGCCCTGTTCCCAGAGTGGCACAGGTCCGGATCGATTGGTGAAAACTCCGCCCCACGTTGCGGCCAGCCCGGCCAGTCGCTAAAGCCCGCCCATGACCACGCATACGACAGTTAACGGCGGGCGGCTGCTCGTCGATTGCCTCGTCGCCCAGGGCGCCGACCGCATTTTCACCGTTCCGGGCGAGAGCTTTTTAGCCGTGCTCGACGCGCTCCACGATACGCCTGAGATCGACACGGTGGTGTGCCGCCAGGAAGGTGGCGCGGCGTTCATGGCCTGCGCGGATGGGGCGATGACCGGGAAACCGGGCATATGTTTCGTCACCCGCGGCCCCGGCGCGACCAACGCCAGCATCGGGGTGCACGTCGCAATGCAGGATTCGCAACCGATGCTGCTGTTCGTCGGCGATGTCGACCGCGGGATGAAAGACCGCGAGGGGTTTCAGGAGGTCGATTTCGGGGCGATGTTCGGTCCGCTGGCCAAGCTGGTGCTGCGGATCGACGATCCGGCGCGGATTCCCGAATATGTCGCGCGGGCGTGGACCGTGGCGCTCGCCGGACGCCCCGGGCCGGTGGTGATCGCGCTGCCCGAGGACATGTTGCTCGAGGACGTCAGCGGCGTTTCGCCGCGACCCGCGATAACCCGCCCGGCGCAGGCCGTCTGCCCCGATGCGCTGGGCGTATTGCTCGAAATGATCGAAGCGGCGGCCTCGCCCGTCGCCATCGTCGGCGGCGCAGGCTGGCATGCCAAGGCGCGCGAGCACTTCACCAGCTTTGCCGAGCGCATCGGCTTGCCAGTGGCAGGCGCGTTCCGGCGGCAGGACGCGATTTCCAACGCCAGCCCGGTCTGGGCCGGCAATCTGGGTTATGGCCCCAGCCCCAAACTGGCCCAGCGGATCAAACAGGCCGATCTGATCATCGCGGTCGGCGCGCGGCTGGGCGAGGCGACCACCGATGGCTATACGCTGATCACGCCCGAGCATCCCGGGCAACTGCTGGTCCACATCCATCCGGACCCCAACGAGCTTGGCCGGGTCTACCGCCCGGACCTTGCGATCTGCGCCGACATGGCCGAATTCGCCGAGGCTGCGGACTTGTGGGATGACGATCTGACCTCGTTCGATGCGGGCCAGGAAGCGCACCTCGAATGGCTCGACTGGTCCACCGCCAAGCCAGCGCCCTATGCGCTCGACATGGGCGCTTGCGTCACCGCGATGCGCGAGGCGCTGCCGGGCGACAGCATCATCTGCAACGGTGCGGGCAATTTCTCGGGCTGGTGGCACCGCTACTGGCACTACGACGGATTTCCCACGCAGCTCGCGCCCACCGCCGGGGCGATGGGTTACGGCGTCCCCGCAGCCGTCGCCGCAGCATTGCGTCATCCCGAGCGCACCGTGGTCGCGCTGGCGGGCGATGGCGATTTCCTGATGAACGGGCAGGAACTAGCGACCGCCGTGCAATATGGCTGCGACCTGCTGGTCGTGCTGGTCGACAACAGCGCTTACGGCACGATCCGCATGCACCAGGAGCGCGAGTTCCCGGCGCGGGTTTCAGGCACCACGCTGCACAATCCCGATTTCGCCGCGCTGGCGGTGGCCTATGGCGGGTGGTCGGCGCGAGTCGAGACCACCGCGCAATTTGGCGAAGCGCTTGCCGAAGCGCAAACGCACAAGGGTTTGCGGTTGCTGCACTTGATCATTGATGTCGAACAGCTCAGCGCCGGGGGTGCGACAATCTCTGGATTACGGAGCCGGGCCTAGCCCTTGATGGCCATCCGCAAAACACCTTGCAGCCATTCCCAGCGTCCAAGCGGTTCGAACAGCAGGTTGAACAGGTTCGTGCCGAGCGCCAGCCAAGTGGCGGGATGGTTCACGCGCCCATATCTTCGCGCCGCCCAGAACAGAAGTGTGAGGATAATCGCGGTGCAAACGTAAATCGGAGTGGATACTATCTGCGGATCGTTACCATCCAGGACCAGTGCCCATAATGCCTGCAGCCCGCGACCGAGTGCCGGCATCATGATGATGAAGACCGTCGAAATTAGCCACCAGGCATGATCGTCTAGCGAGCGGCGATGACGAATCGCCTGGATCACTGCAATGATGAAAGCCGACATCATAACCAGTTCGATCGCTGCGATGCCATAGAAGAACCACGGCTCGAACGGCCCAAAGCGATCGGGCATCCGAGCCGAGAGGTCCGCGCTGACGATGTCACGATTGAGAGCGCTCAAGGCCGTTAGCGCCACCCCGCCAGCCAGGAACATTCCGATGATGCCATTAGTCCTGTGCCGCTCAAGCTGGCCGTGCGTTGCGTAGTAGGGTTGGGCGATAAGGAAGAGGTACCAAAGAGTGGCCGTCCAGTAATGGATGTGGACTGCCCAAGCATTCTCAAAGAGATCGCCCCAGTAGTCATAAAAAATCCCGATTTGCATGATCACCATCGGGATGATCATCCACAGGTGCAGGTCCCTGTACCTGTCCAGCCCGGGGCGCAGCGCTGCGGCCGGACGCTCCGTTGCTTCAATCACAATCGCCATGACAAACTACCCCCGCCTAAAACTTGCCCTTTGCGTATCCCATTCAAACTGCTGGCCGCTTCTTCGACAGCGCCACGATATGCTCCCACTCATCCGACTTCACCGGCGAGATCGAGAGCCGGAACTTGGTCAGCAGGTCCATGTCCGCCAGCGCGGGATCGGCCTTGATCTCCTTCAAGGTCACCGTTCGCTTGAGCTTCCTGACCGGCTTGACTTTGACCGAAGTCCAGCGCCCGGTCTCATCGGTCGGGTCCTGAAACCCGGCCTGGGTGATCCTGATGATCCCGACAATCTCCACGCCCACGTTCGAATGATAGAAAAACGCCTCATCGCCCACCGCCATGGCGCGCAAATGCAACCGCGCGGTGTAGTTGCGCACCCCGTCCCAGGTGCCCTCGCCCTCGGCGATCAGGTCATCCCAGCCGTACACGTCGGGTTCCGATTTAAGCAGCCAGTACGATTTGATTTTGGTCATGTCACGCCGTGCAAAAGGGTCTATACCGCGCCCATAGCAAGGCAATCACGGACCCGTCCACCAATGGTACTCGATAAACTCCCAGTCCTCTCGCTCGCCGCCGACAAGGCGCGCTTTTCGCAGGATATCGGCGAAAGCTTCCGCACTTTCGGCTTCGCGCTGGTCAAGGATTTCGGCATCGACCGCGACCTGATCGGCCGTGCCTGGCAGCTCTCGGAAGTGTTCTTCAAATTGTCCGATGAAGAGAAGCGCAGCTACCACAATCCGGCGATCGCCGGAGCGCGCGGTTATACCCCGTTCGGGGTCGAGATCGCCAAGGACGCCAAGGCGCACGATCTCAAGGAATTCTGGCACATCGGGCGTGATCTGCCCGCGGGCAGCCCGCTCGCCGATCTGTCGATGCCGCCCAATGTCTGGCCGGCCAGGCCGGACGGGTTCGAGCAGGTTTTCACCGAACTCTACCGCCAGTTCGACGCTGCCGGTGCAACCATCCTCGCGCGCATCGCGACCTACCTCGGGCTCGACGAGCACTGGTTCGATGCGGGCATCGAGGACGGCAATTCGGTCATGCGGCTGCTCCATTACCCGCCGCTGACCGGAATGGACGGCGAAGCCATCCGCGCCGGGGCGCACGGCGATATCAACCTGATCACGCTGCTGCTCGGTGCGGAGGAAGCCGGGCTTGAACTGCTGACCCGCGACGGCACCTGGATTCCGGCCAATCCGCCCGAAGGTGCATTGGTGGTCAACGTCGGCGACATGTTGGAGCGGCTGACCAATCACATGCTGCCCTCGACCATTCACCGGGTGCGCAATCCCGATGCGACGCGCGCCCAGTTCAGCCGTTATTCGATGCCGTTCTTCCTCCACCTGCGCAGCGATTTTCCGATTCGGACTTTGCCGCAATGCATCTCCCCGGACAATCCCGACCGCTATCCCGAGCCGATCCTGGCCGACGAATTCCTCCAGCAGCGGCTGCGCGAGATTGGGCTGAAGACGTAACCCCCAACTCTGCCAACCGGTCGTAAAGTCGGCTTTAACGCTATTTTCAGGCCTTCCTGCGATATCTTGCCGGTCTGCAGGCAGGGGAAGCGCGCGCATGGCGCAGGGCGAAATGACAGTGACAGCGCGCGACGCGGTTTCGCCCCGATTGGGGCGGTCGAACCGTGACATCGTCACGCTCGGAGTTGCCAGCGCCGCAATCATCCTGTTTGTCGGCAACGGCGGCTCGGTGCTGCCGCAGATCGTGCGCAGTATGGTCGGCGACGGCAGCGGGCCCGATCGGCTGTTGATCAACGCGCTGCTGCTCAACATCGCGCTCGTGATCTTCGGCTGGCGGCGCTACCGCGACTTGAGCGCCGAAATTGCCGAGCGGCGCAAGGCCGAAGCACTGGCGCGCGACCTGACCGAACATGACGCGCTGACCGGCTGCCTCAATCGCCGCAGCATCGGCGCGGCGGCCAGCGCGCTCGCCACCACCGCAAAGGCGCGCGGCGATCTGGTCGCGTTCATCATGCTCGATCTCGATCGCTTCAAACAGGTCAACGACGTCAACGGCCACGCTGCGGGCGATTGCCTGCTGGGCGAAGCCGCCGAACGGATTCGCCAGGCGTTGCCGCCCGAGGCCTTGCTCGCGCGGCTCGGCGGCGACGAATTTGCCGTCATCCTGCCGTTTGCTCCGGCGCGCACCGATGAGGTCGAGCGGCTGGCCGAGGCGCTGATCGCGAAAGTCGCCCAGCCCGTGCAGTTCGGCGATTTCGAGCTCGAGACGACCATCTCTGCGGGCATCAGCCGGACCGAGCCGGGCCAGCCAGCCGATATCCAGGCGCAGCTGCACATGGCCGACATCGCCATGTACCACGCCAAGCGCAACGGCCGGAACCGCTACGCCTGGTTCGAAGCCAACATGGAGAGCGAGCAACGCTTTCAATCGGAAGTGGCCGCCGGGGTCCGCCGGGGCATCCCGCTCGGCGAATTCGTTCCCTATTACGAAAAGCAGATCGATCTCGAAAGCGGCAGCATCACCGGGTTTGAAATGCTGGCACGGTGGAACTCGCCCAAGCTGGGCATGGTCAACCCCGATATCTTCATCCCGGTCGCCGAGGAAATCGGGGTGATCGGCGAATTGTCCGAATCCCTGATCCGCCAGGCGCTGCGCGATGCCAAGAACTGGGACCCGAAGCTGACCTTGTCGGTTAACATTTCGCCGGTGCAACTGCGCGATCCGTGGTTTGCGCAAAAGCTGCTCAAGATCCTGGTGGAAGCCAACTTTCCGCCCAGCCGGCTTGACGTCGAAGTCACCGAAAGCTGCCTGCATGAAAACGTCGGGCTGGTCCGCTCGCTGATCACCAGCCTCAAGAACCAGGGTATCACGGTCAGTCTCGACGATTTCGGGAGCGGCTACAGCTCGCTGTCACAGCTGCGCACCTTGCCGTTCGACCGGATCAAGATCAACCGCAGCTTCGTAATGTCGCTGCTCGATGACAAAGACAGCGCGACCATCATCCAGTCGATCATTGCGCTGGGCGAAGGTCTGGGCCTCCCGATTACCGCCGAAGGGATCGAAAACGAGGCGGTGCTCGCCGAGCTGCGCCGTTTCGGCAAGTTCAAGGGTCAGGGTTATCTCTACGGTTTCCCTGAACCGGCCGACCGCACCGAGGCCGAGCTGGCGCAGCTTGACCTGCTGCTCGAAGCGCCCGTCGCGCCTGCTGCAAGCGCCCAGCAGCGCGCCGCGCGCTAGGTTCCGACCCTTTACGCAACCCACCGTAGCGCATAGAGCGCAGGCCATGCGGGTTCCCTTCGTCAAGATGCACGGTCTGGGCAACGATTTCATCGTGCTGGACGCGCGCGCTGACGGAGTGCCGGTGATGACCGCCGCGCTCGCCGCAGCCTTGGCCGACCGCCACACCGGGATCGGCTGCGACCAGCTGATCCTGCTCGAACCAGCGCAAGCCGCCGACCTCAGAATGCGGATATTCAACCACGATGGCGGCGAGGTCGAGGCGTGCGGCAATGCCAGCCGCGCGGTCGGGCTGTTGCTGGGCAGATCCGCCCGGATCGAGACGCTGGGCGGGCTTTTGTCGGTCGATCCGGCGGACAGCGGGGTTACGGCCGAATTGCCCGCGCCGCGGTTCGAATGGGACCAGATTCCGCTGGCCTATGCGATCGACACCCACACCATGCCGGTTGCCTGGGACAGGCTCGAAGCGCCGACCGCGGTCAATGTCGGCAACCCGCACGTGGTGTTTTTCGTCCCCGATTGCGGCAGCGTCGAGCTTGACCGGCTCGGCCCCGAAATCGAACACGACCCGCTGTTTCCCGAGCGGATCAACGTCAATGTCGCCACCGTTGAGAGCCGCCAGCGCATTCGCCTGCGGGTATGGGAACGCGGAGTGGGTGAAACGCAAGCCTGCGGCACCGGGGCCTGCGCCACCGCGATCGGCGCGATGCGGCGCGGGCTGACCGACCGCGAGGTTACCGTCGCCCTGCCCGGCGGGGAATTGACGATCGAATGGACCGCAGCAGGTTCGATCCGCATGACCGGGCCAGCGGCCGAGAGCTTTCGCGGGGCGTTCGAGAGCGAGGACTACCCGGCGTGAGCCTGCAAGTTATTTCACTGGGGTGCCGCCTCAACCTGTCCGAGAGCGACCAGCTGCGCGCGATGCTGCCGCAGGACGGCGATCTGGTGGTGATCAACAGCTGCGCGGTGACCGCCGAAGCCGTGCGCCAGACGCGTCAGGCGATCCGGCGGGCGCGGCGCGATCATCCCACCGCGCGGCTGCTGGTGACCGGCTGCGCCGCCGAAGTCGAACGCGAAGCACTGGCCGCGATGCCCGAGGTCGATGGACTGGTCGCAAATGCCACCAAGCTCGATCCGCGCAGCTGGAACGTGGCATCAAACCCACCCGCGCTGGAGCAGACCAGGCACACCCGCGCCTTCATCGCGGTGCAGAACGGCTGCGATCATGCCTGCACTTTCTGCGTGATTCCGCAGGGGCGCGGGAGCAGCCGCTCGCTGCCGGTAGGTGAAGTCTTGCAGCAGGTTGACCGCTTTTTGCACCGTGGTGCACGCGAAGTGGTTTTGACCGGGGTGGACCTGACCAGCTGGGGTCATGACCTGCCCGGCGCGCCGCGGCTCGGCGCACTGGTCGCGGCTATTCTCGGGGCTTTTCCGGGGCTCGAACGCTTGCGGCTGTCCTCGGTCGATGGAGTGGAAATCGATCCGCTGCTGTTCGATCTGATTGCCGCGGAGCAGCGCCTGCTGCCGTACCTGCACCTCTCGCTCCAGCACGGCAACGACCTGATCCTCAAACGGATGAAGCGCCGCCACTTGCGCGGCGATGCGCTCCGGCTGGTGACGGACCTGCGCGCCCGGCGGCCCGAACTTGCGCTGGGCGCCGATCTGATCGCTGGGTTCCCGACCGAGAGCGCTGCCGCGCACGCCGACAACCTCTCGATCATCGCCGAGCTGACCGTGGTCCACGGCCACATCTTCCCCTACTCGCGCCGTCCCGGCACCCCCGCCGCGCTGATGCCGCAGGTGGATGGCCTGACCATCAAGGCCCGCGCCGCCGAGCTGCGCGCCGCCGTGGCCGGGCAGCGCGCGACATGGCTCGCCGCCCACCTCGGCCAGCCGCTCAGCGTGCTTGCGGAACGCGACGGAACCGGCCATGCGCCCAGCTTCGCCCGGGTGCAGTTGCCGCCCGGAACCCCAGCCGGAACCGTTGTGACCGTGACCCCGACCCGCATCATCGAAGGCCTGCTGGTATGAGCCCAAGTGACTCGATTGAATCGAGCTGGTCCGACCGGGTCCTCGGCGGGTTCCGCAAAACCTCCGAGCGGCTGGGCGAAAACATCGCCGGGATCGTCAGCAAGACCCGGCTCGACGAGAGCCAGCTCGACGAGCTGGAAGACGCGCTGATCCTGTCCGACCTGGGCCCGCGTGCCGCCGCACGGATCCGCGAAAAGCTGGCGGGTGAACGTTTTGAGCGCGGCGCCGACGAAGCCTCGATCCGCGCCGCAGTCGCCGAAGAGATCGCCGCAATCCTGCGCCCGGTGGCCAGACAGATCGACGTGGTTGCCTTCCCGCGCCCGCAGGTGATCCTGGTGATCGGGGTCAACGGCAGCGGCAAGACCACCACCATTGCCAAGCTGGCGCACTATTTCCAGGAGCTCGATTACAGCGTGATGCTGGCGGCGGGTGATACTTTCCGTGCCGCTGCGATCCAGCAACTGGCGGTCTGGGCCGAGCGGGTCGGGGTGCCGATCATCACCGGCCCCGAGGGCGGCGATCCTTCGGCGGTGGTGTTCGATGCGGTCAAGGCGGCGACCGAGCAAGGGATCGACGCGCTGATCGTCGACACCGCCGGGCGGCTGCACAACAAGCGCGAGCTGATGGACGAACTGGCGAAAATCCGCCGCGTGCTCGGCCGGCTCAATCCCGAGGCGCCGCACGATGTGGTGCTCGTGCTCGATGCCACCAACGGCCAGAACGCACTTCAACAGATCGATACATTCAAGGAGGTTGCCGGAGTGACCGGACTGATCATGACCAAGCTCGACGGCACCGCGCGTGGCGGGGTGCTGGTTGCCGCAGCCGAGCAATACGGCTTGCCGATCCACGCGATCGGGGTCGGCGAAAAACTCGACGACTTGCGCCCGTTCGATCCCGATCTGGTCGCGCGCGTTATTGCGGGGGTGGCGTGATGGAGGTGGCCGCTCCCAAGGCTAAAGCCAAAACCGGCTGGCTCAACATCGCGGTAGATTACGGCCCGGTGCTGGTGTTCTTCCTGAGCTACCGCCACTTCTCGCCGAGCGACCACAACGATCCGATTGGCGAGATGCTGGCGGTGATCAAAAGCACCGCCGCGTTCATGCTGGCGGCGCTCACGGCGCTGGTGGTGTCACGCTGGCGGCTGGGTCGGATATCGCCGATGCTGTGGCTTTCCACCCTGCTGATCATCGGGTTTGGCGGGCTGACCATCCTGCTGCGCAACCCGGTGTTTATCCAGATCAAGCCAACCGCGATTTATCTGCTGTTCGGGATTACTCTGCTGATCGGCGCATGGCGCGGACGGCCTTTCCTCAAATACCTGCTCGAAGCCGCGTTCGAGGGGCTGAGCGATGCGGGCTGGCTGAAACTGTCGCGCAACTGGGGGTTCTTTTTCATCGCCCTCGCCGTGCTGAATGAAGTGCTGCGCCAGTACTATAACGTCGCCAATGGCAATTTCGGCACCTGGATTTCGCTCAAGCTGTGGCTGTTCATGCCGCTGTCGTTCCTGTTCACCTTCACCCAGTTGCCGATGCTGCTGCGCCACGGGCTGATGCAGGAGGCGGAAGGTGAAGTCCTGTCCGATCCGCCGCATGAGTGAATAAACCGCGCTGGGACGGTGACAAGCCGGCGCAATCGCGCGATAGTGCGCGCTTCAGGGTTCGCGCTCGAAATTTCGCTTCAAACTTAGGGGGAAGCAATGGCCAAGTTTTTCGGAAATCTGCATCTCGTGCTGCTCGCCGGGCTGATTGCAGCAATTGCAGTCATGTTCGGCTTTCGCGCCGATGTACCAATCACGCACGAGTGGCTGTTCCTTTGGCTGCACGTATTCTTCGGCATCCTGTGGATTGGGCTGCTTTATTACCTGAATTTCGTGCAGGTTCCGACCATGCCCAAGATTCCGGCCGAACTGAAGTCAGCCGTTACCGGCTACATTGCGCCAAAGGTGTTCTTCTTCTTCCGCTGGTCAGCGCTGCTGACCGTGCTGACCGGTCTGACCGTCGCATATCTGCGCGGCTATGTGCATCGGGCGATGTCGTTCCAAGGCGTCAATGGGCATGAGAACCTGATCGGCCTCGGCATGTGGCTCGCGCTGATCATGGCCTTCAACGTGTGGTTCATTATATGGCCAGCGCAGAAGAAGATTCTCGGGATTGTCGAAGCGACCACCGAGGAAAAGGCCGCTGCTGCACCGCGTGCACTCTATGCCAGCCGCACCAACCTCTTGCTGTCGCTCCCCATGCTGTACTGCATGGTTAGCGCCAATCTGGGCTGACCTTTTCAGATTACCGAGAGGTGCGGCGCTCCACCCGGGGCGCCGCGCTTTTCTTTTGAGCGGGGCATGGTAATCCGCCTGCCATGAGTGCCCCGATAGACCCATTCAAAGCCATGTTCGTTTCCCAGCTGGCGCATCGCCTCAAAGGCGAAGGGCGCAGCGTGATCCACATGGAATTCGGCCAGCCCTCGACCGGTGCGCCCGCCGCCGCGATTGCCGAGGCGCACCGCGTGCTCGACGCCGATCCGATGGGCTATTGGGAAAGCCAGCCGCTCAAGGCGCGGATTTGCCGCCACTATGCCGAGTGGTACGGGGTGGAGATCAAGCCCGCGCAGGTGGTCCTGACTTGCGGCGCTTCCCCGGCATTGGTCCTCGCACTGAGTATGAGCTTTGCGCCTGGCGCGCGGGTCGCAATGGCCCGGCCGGGTTATGTCGCCTACCGCAACAACTTACGTGCGCTCCACATGGAGCCGGTCGAAGTACAATGCGGAGAGGCCGACCGCTTCCAACTCACCGCCGCCGCTCTCGCCGCAATCGAGCCTGCGCCCGATGGGGTGATCATCGCCAGCCCGGCCAATCCGACCGGCACGATCATCCCGCGCGAGGAACTGGCGGCGATTGCCAAGGTCTGCCGGGAACGCGGCATCACGATCGTCTCGGACGAGATTTACCACGGCATCGCCTACGGGATGCAGACCCCTTCGATCCTCGAGGTCGAGCCGAACGCCCTGGTCGTGAACAGCTTCTCCAAATATTTCAGCATGGCCGGCTGGCGGCTCGGCTGGCTGGTGGTGCCCGAAAGCGGCATCGACCCAGCGCGGGCGCGGATGAGCAACCTGTTCCTGACCCCGCCCAGTCTGGCGCAGCACGCCGGGTTGGTGGCAATGGACTGCACCGCCGATCTTCAAAGCTACGTCGCCACATACACCGCCAACCGCGCACTGCTGCTCGCCGCGCTGCCCGAGCTCGGCCTCGCCCGCATCGCCCCACCCGATGGCGCATTCTACGTCTATGCCGACATTTCCGAATTTACCGACGATGCGATGCAATTCTGCCTGCAATTGCTCGAGGACACCGGTGTGGCCACCGCGCCCGGGATCGATTTCGATCCGGTGAACGGACACCGCTTCATGCGGATCAGCTTTGCCGTATCGACGCCTTTGGTGGCCGAAGCGATCGCACGGATGAAGCCGTGGTTTGCTGCACGGAATAGGGGGCAGAGAGGGTAATCAGCAACCTGTCATCCCGGCGCAGGCCGGGACCCAGCACAGAAAATAGTGTCGTCGCGCAGCGACGCCGTCTGCTTGTTCGGTCTGGGCCCCGGCCTGCGCCGGGGTGACGGGTAGTTTGCAGTCTGCACGCGGAGACCTAAATCTCGACCTGGCTGCCCAGCTCGACTACGCGGTTGGTTGGCAGCCGGAAGAACTCCATCGCGCTCGCGGCATTGCGCAGCATCCACGCGAACAGCTTTTCGCGCCAGATCCACATCCCCGGCTTGTCCGAGGCGATCAGCGTCTGGCGGGAGAGGAAGAAGCTGGTCTTCATCATCTCGAACGGCGCACCGCACAGCGAAACCCGCTTCAATGCGGCGGGAACGTCGGTCTCCTCAAGGAAGCCGTACCGGATGATCAGGCGGTAAAAGCCCTTGCCCATGTCGGTAACCTTGAAGCGTTTTTCCTCATCAACATAAGGCACGTCCTGAATCGAGACGGTGAGGATAACCACGCGTTCGTGCAGCACTTTGTTGTGTTTGATATTGTGCAGCAGCGCCGAGGGCACGCCCGATTTGGCGCTGGCCATGAAGATCGCGGTGCCAGCGACCCGTGCCGCGCTGGAATGAGCGCTCTTGGCGAAGACCTCCATCGGGATCGTCCCTTCGGCCATCGATTGATGCATCAGCATGCGCCCGCGCGACCAAGTCGTCAGCAAGGTAAAGATCGCCAGGCCCATCACCAGCGGCACCCAGCCGCCATCGGGAATCTTGGTGAAGTTGGCCAGAAGGTAGGCCGCGTCGAGCGCGAAGAACAGGGCCAGCAAAGGCACCGAAAACCAAGGTTTCCACCGCCACAAGTTAAACAGCACCACCGCCAGCAGCACGTTGTCGATCGTCATCGCACCAGTCACCGCGATGCCGTAGGCGGCGGTCAGGTTGGCCGAGCGCTGGAACACCAGAACCAGCAAGATCACCGCGATCATCAGCGCGGTGTTGATCACCGGAATATAGATCTGCCCGGCGGCCAGGCTCGTATGCTTGATCGACATGCGCGGGATGAAGCCCAATTGGATTGCTTGCTGGGTGACCGAAAAGGCCCCGGTAATCACCGCCTGGCTGGCGATCACCGCAGCGCCGCTGGCGATAATCAGCAGCGGCCACTGGAACCAGTCGGGCGCGAGCAGGTAGAACGGGCTGACCAGCGCCGGCTCGCCCATCCGCATCAAGAGCGAGGCTTGGCCGAGGTAGTTGCACACCAATGCCGGGAGCACGATTACCAGCCACGAGACCCGGATCGGCCGCGCGCCGAAGTGGCCCATATCGGCATAGAGCGCCTCCGCCCCGGTCACCGCCAGCACCGCCGCACCCATCGCGAGGAAGCCCTTGAACGGATCGTTGACGAACATGTTGAATGCGTGGTGCGGGCTCAGCGCCCAGATCACATCAGGATGCTCTGCGACGCTGAGCAGACCGAGCACGGAAATCACCGCAAAGTAGACCAGCATGACCGGGCCGAACAGCGCTGCAACCTTGGCTGTACCGCGGCTCTGGATCATGAACAGGAACACCAGAATCCCGACCACCATCGGCACAACTA
This sequence comes from Sphingomonadaceae bacterium, assembly GCA_025359425.1. Lineage (GTDB taxonomy): Bacteria > Pseudomonadota > Alphaproteobacteria > Sphingomonadales > Sphingomonadaceae > Novosphingobium. The sequence continues at coordinate 76,073 of JANYGC010000100.1, read as the reverse complement.
GGCGGCCGAGCGATGGATTAAACACCGCGATGCCTTCGATCGCGCCGAGCACCGACACCGCCGGGGTAATCATGCTGTCGCCATAAAACAGTGCGGTTGCAAACACCCCGAGCAGGATGATGCCTTTCGACCAGCGCTTGCCCGAACTGTTCTTGTTGATCAGCGCGAGCAGCGCCAGGCTGCCGCCTTCACCCTTGTTGTCGGCGCGCATGATCACGCTGACGTACTTGATCGTCACGATAATCATCATCGACCAAAACATCAGGCTGACGATGCCGTAGATATGGAGCAGATCGAGCGGCAGCCGGTGGTGCCCGCTGAACGTGTCACGCATCGCGTAGAGCGGGCTGGTCCCGATATCGCCGAACACCACGCCGATCGCCCCGACCGCAAGCGCGGCGACCGAACCCTGCGGTCCGCGATTGCCCGCCGGGATTTCGTCGTCATCGGGGTCGATTGGACCAGTTGGGGCGCCCCCGCCGGGACCGACCGTTTCGCTCATGGAACCACAACCCTCAACGATCCGATGCCGCGCTGGATCATGCGCGCAACGCGACTAGCAGCAAGCGGATAGGCGGTCCAGCACTGCACTGACCCTAGCGCCCCGCCGGCATCCGGGAGTCTTGTGCGATCAGTTGGTCTAGCAATGCCAGTCGTTCGGCCAGCCCCGCCCGCCACGGCGCATTGTCCGGCGCGCGCGCGAGCAGCCCGGCCCATGTCGCGCGGCCTTGCTGCGGCCGCCCATTCTGGATCAGCGCGAGGCCGAGGAAGAACGGCGGCCCGGCGGCCTGCGGATCGGCTTCGGCAGCCTTGCGAAAGGCGTAAAGCGCTGCCGGGGTCAGCGCGCCATCGGCATGACCGACAAGGTTGTTGGCGAGCGCCAGCCAGGCCTGCGAATCGCGCGGGTTTTGCTCGATCGCGCCAAGCAGGAAGCCCGCTGCATCGCCGAACGCCCCCTGCCGGGTCAGCGCATCGGCGGTGACGGTCCAGCGGTTGCTGGCAATCGTGCCCTCACCCGCCAGCTGCTGCCGCACTGTGACCAGCCCGGCCCCGACCTTGCCCTGCGCCGCCTCGGGCTGCTTGGGCGCGCCGATCAAGTCAGGCCGCGCCTGGTAAGCGAACCCGGCGAGCCCGAACAGCAGCGCCGCCGCAATCGCCTCCCAGCTTTTGCGCGGCGCTTTGCCCAGCACGATCAACGCCGCCAGCGCGGCCACCGTCAGCACGGTCGCGATCACCCAGCCGCTCATGCCGCACTCCTCGTGAAACGCCGTCGCAGCAGCACGAAGGCGAGCGCGAGCAAGGCCAGCGGCGCGGCAAACAGCGGCCAGGTCAGGGTGGTCACGCGCGGGGCATAGCTGACGTAATCGCCGTAACGGTCGATCAGCCAGGCGCGGATCGCCTCGGGATCCTCACCCGCCTTGATCCGCAGCCGCACTTGATTGCGCAAGTCACCGGCAATCTGCGCGTCCGAATCGGAGATCGACTGGCCCTGGCATTGCAGGCAACGCAGGCTCGCCATCAGCGCGGCGGCCTTGGCCTCCTGCGCCGGGTCCTCCAGCTGAACGTTGGCATAGGGCGCGGGCGGCAAGGTGCTGTCGGCCAGGACCGGCGCCGCAGCCAGCAAGGCAGCTATCAGCAGAGACCGCATCATCGTCCGGCCTCCGCAACCTTGGCCGCAATCATATCGACCTGATCGGCACGAATATCGCCGATGTGCTGATAGCGGATCACCCCGCGGCCATCGACGACGAAGCTTTCGGGCACGCCCGAAGATCCCAGCGCGAACTGGATCGCGCTGACATTGTCGGCGCCGACGCGGCTGAACGGATTGCCGTGCTGCGCAAAAAACCGCGCCAGATCGTCGGGCTTGTCGCGGATCGCAACCCCGACCACGTCGACCCCGCGCGCCCGCAACGCCTGCAATTGCGGCCCCTCGACCGCGCACGGCACGCACCAGCTGGCAAAGATGTTGAGCAAATGCACCTTGCCGTCGGCGAGGTCGGCGCGCGCCAGCCCGGGCTGCGCCGCGCTCGCCGCCGCCAGCGTAAATTGCGGCAAAGGGCGGCCGATCATCGCGCTTTTGACCGCGCGGTCGGCGGGCTTGAGCAGGCTGAACAGCACCACCGCAACAAACCCCGCAAACAGCCCGAGCGGCAGCCACAGCGCCCAGCGCGAGCCGGTCGGCACGGCCGTCATCAGCCGCGTCCCTGCCGCTGGCGGCGATAGACGATCTTGCCCGCCGCGATCGCGCGCCGCCAGTCGCTCGCCACCCGCCCGAGCAGCGCCAGCGCGCCGCCCAGTGCGACCAGCATGCCGCCGAGCCAGATCAGCGTCACGAACGGCTTCCACCACAGCCGCAGCTGCCAGCGTCCGTCGTCCGCCTCTTCGCCCAGCACGGTGTAAAGCTGGCCGTTCCAGCGGGTCAGGATCGCGCTTTCGTTGGTTTGCTGCACCGGGGTCCAGAAGCTGCGCGCCTGCGGTTTGAGCTCATCCGCCGCGGCGCCGGAATAACTTGCCGCCAAAGTTGCTTCGAGCGCGGTCCAGTTCGGGCCGGCCACCGGCTCGATCCGGCTCAGCCGCACCAGCCACGGCCCGACCGCCACCGTCTCACCGACCCGCGCCGCGACCAGCTTTTCAGTGCTGAACGCGCTGTCACACGCCACCCCAAGCAGCGCGACGCCGATCCCGAAATGCGCCACAACCATGCCCCACAGCGGCAGCGTGACCGTGCGCAGGCGGCGGCCCCGCAGCGGGACCAAGGCGACCATCAGCAAGCCCGTGCCCAGCGCGATGCCAAGCAGCGGGAGCACATGCAGCCCGTAAATCGTCAGCCATATCGCCACGCCGATCAGCACCAGCAGCGGCAGGATCAACACCGGGCGAACCCGGGCAAACTGGTCACGCCGCCAGCGCAGCAGGGGCCCGATCGCCATTACCACCAGCATCGGCAGCACGAACACCGCGGTTGCGGGATTGAAGTACGGCGGTCCGACCGAAACCTGCGCCCCCAGTGCCTCGGCCAGCAGCGGATACAGCGTGCCGAGCAGCACGATGCCCAGAATGGCGGTGAGCATCACGTTGTTGAACACCAGCGCAGACTCGCGGCTGACGACGGCAAACCTCTCCCCCTCGCTGACCGTCCCGGCGCGCAGGGCAAAGATCGTCAGCGCCGCGCCGATGTTGATTGTCAGCAGCGCGAGGATAAACGTCCCGCGTTCCGGATCGACCGCGAAGGCGTGGACGCTGGTCAGCACGCCCGAGCGGACCAGGAAGGTCCCGATCATCGACATGGCAAAGGCGACTACGCCCAGCATCACGGTCCACGCCCGCAGCGCATTGCGCGAGGCCAGCACCGAGACCGAGTGGAGCAAGGCGGTCGCCGCCAGCCACGGCATCAGGCTGGCGTTTTCGACCGGGTCCCAGAACCACCAACCGCCCCAGCCAAGCTCGTAATAGGCCCAGTACGACCCGGCGGTGATGCCGAGCGTGAGGAAAATCCACGCCCCCAGCACCCATGGCCGCATCGCACGGGCAAAGGCGGGCGAGACCTCGCGGGTGAGCAGCGCGCCAACCGCAAAACTGAACGCCACCGACAATCCGACATAGCCGATGTAGAGGGTCGGCGGATGGAACGCGAGGCCCGGGTCCTGCAGCAACGGGTTGAGCCCCTGCCCCTCGGGCGCGGCCGGATCGAGCCGGGCGAACGGGTTCGAGGCGATCAGCAAAAAGGCGTAAAAGCCCAGACTGACAAAGGCTTGTGCGGCGAGCGTGGCAAGGATCGTGCGCTCGGGCAGGCGCCGTTCGAGCAGCGCAACGCAGCCGCCCGCCAGGGCCATGATCGTCACCCACAGCAGCATCGAGCCTTCGTGATTGCCCCAGGCCCCGGCGATCTTGTACAGCAGCGGCTTGGCCGAATGCGAATTCTCAGCGACCAGCGCGACCGACAGATCGGTGCGCCAGAACACCGCAATCAGGCAGGCGAAAGCCACTGCAACCAGCGCGGCTTGCACAATGGCCGTGGGCCGCACCACCGGCTCGAGCGGATTGCCGGGCAGGCGCAGCGACAAAAATCCGCCGATCAATTGCAGCGCCGCCAGCGCCGCCGCCAGCCACAAGGCTGCCAGACCCATGGTGGCGGTCACTTGGTCGCTTCCACTTTCTGGTGGGCTTCGCCATTGCTCATCTGCTGCATTTCGCGGGGCACGTATTTCTCGTCGTGCTTGGCGAGCAGGTTGTCGGCGACGAACGTGCCATCGGCGCGGCGGTGGCCTTCGGCGACCACGCCCGAGCCTTCCTTGAACAAGTCTGGCGTAATCCCGGTGAACATCACCGGCACCTTGGCCTTGCCGTCACCGACAATGAAACTGATCGTCACGCCGTCGGGCGCGGTCGTGAGCGAGCCGGTCTCGACCATCCCGCCAAGCCGCACCGCCCGGTCCGCAGCGGGCGGTTTGGTCGCCATTTCAGCGGGAAGATAGAAGTATGAGGCTTGATTGCGCAGCGCCCAGGCTGCGAGCAGCGCCGCGGCGATCAGCGCGGCCAGCGCGGCGAGGACCAGCACCAGCCGCTGGTGTTTGGGCTTGATCGCGGTGCTCACTGTTCGCGGCTCCGTTCGCGCCGGGCTTCGGCGCGGCGCATCGCGGCCCAGCTCTGCAGCACCAAGGCCAAGGTCCCGCCCACACCGAGCGCATAGGCGGCATAAACGAAGGCCAGCTGGTTGAGCCCCTCATGCATCGGCCCCTCCTCCATCGGTATGGTCCATCGCGCGGCGGCGCAGCCGGGCTTGGGTCTGCTGATCGGCCAGCAGCGTGCGCATCCGCGCCAGTACCACCCCGCCGAACAGCAGCGAGAACCCCAGCGTCGCGGCGAGCAGTCCGTACAGAAACTCCGGCGCCATCGGCGAATTGCCGCGCAGCGCCGACATGCCGATGCTCGGCACCTGGTGCAGGCTGTTCCACCAGATCACCGAATAATGGATGATCGGGAGGTTGACCGCCCCGACGAGCCCGAAAATTGCCGCGATGCGCGTGTTGCCCTGCCCCGCGCGTTCGGTCGCATCGGCCAGCGCGAGATAGGCGCAATAAAGGAAGAACAGCACCAGCATCGAGGTCAGCCGGCCATCCCACACCCACCACGCGCCCCACGCCGGACGGCCCCACAACGACCCGGTGACCAGGCACAGCAGCGCGAAGAATGCGCCAGGCAAGGCGGCGGCGCGCGCGGCAATGCTGGCCAGCGGATGGCGCCAGACCAGCTCGCTCAGGCTGGCCAGCGCGATCATGCTCCAGCCGCCCATCCCCAGCCAAGCGGCGGGCACGTGGATGAACAGGATGCGGACCGTTTCGCCCTGCAATTGCTCGGCCGGAGCGCGGAGCAGGCCCCATGCCAGAACGGCCAGCGTGAGCGCTCCGCCGATCAGCAGCAAGGGTGCGGTAATCGGCCGCGCCAGACGCAGGAACCGGGCAGGATTGGCGTAGTCGTGCATGGGGGCTTTCGTGATGTTAAGGACCATAACAGGCCCGCGCCCCTCTGCCACTTGGCGCCATGTCCGGCAAGCGGATTGGCATGACCAAAAGGGAAAAATGGGGCGATCGATGGGTCTCGAACCCACGACCTCCGGTACCACAAACCGGCGCTCTAACCAACTGAGCTACGATCGCCACAGCCGCGCCGGGTCAACCCCCGCATGGCAGGCGCGCGCCTTTGCATAGGCGGCGCGGAATGGGAAGAAAAAACTGACCCGCAAGACCGCATTGCGCGGCTGGTAATGCGTAAGGAAAATTAACCCTCCTTGGCTAGTTTTTCCGGGAAGACCGCAGGGAATGGGGTAACGGGTTGTGAGTGCCAAAGCCAAGATCGACAAGCTGGAGGCGGTTGCCGTCCGGCCCAATACCCGCCGCACGACCCGCCGGATCGCCGGTGCGGTAGCCACGGTCCGCACCGCCGGCGGTGAACGCTGCCGCGCGCGGATCCGCGACGTCTCGATCTTCGGATGCAGCATCGTAACCGAGGCCGACTGGCTGCGCACCGGGATTTTCATCACCCTGCAGCTGGCACCCGACTGGTCGATCCAGGCGATCGTCCGCTGGGCCCGCGACGGGGTCGGCGGGGTCGAATTCCTCCGTGCGATCAGCGAGGCGGATGCGCGCAATATCGCGGGCGACTAACACCAGCTGGCAGCGCAACGAAAAAGGGCGGCCCCGCAAGGAGTCGCCCCTTTTTGTTAGTGCTGGCGTCGCGCTCAGTTTTTCTTGAGCGACAGTCCGCCGAAGCGCTTGTTGAACTGGGCAACCCGGCCGCCCTGATCGAGCTGGCGAGTGCCACCGGTCCAAGCCGGGTGCGAGGTCGGATCGATTTCGAGCACCAGCGTGTCGCCTTCCTTGCCCCAGGTGGAGCGCGTTTCAAACACGGAACCGTCGGTCATCTGCACCTTGATGGTGTGATAATCGGGATGGATTTCGGCCTTCATGGATCAAGTCTTTCGCTGTGGCCGGTACCGACCGGCCGGAAAAGGAAGCGCGGCGCTTAGCTGTGGTTCGCCGCAAAATCAAGCGCCGAAGCCCACCCTGCTGCGACTAACCTCGCGATCGCTCGGCAAGTCTTGCTCCCCTCCCACTGACGGGAGGGGTTGGGAGTGGGTCAGGCGGGGCCGTCGGCGATCATCGCGGTGAACTGCACATCGCAGGTCACCTTGCCTGCGATGCTGGCCTGGCCCCAGAACTTGCACACCCGGCTGCGCTTCTGGATGAAGCCGGCCTTGAGGTCGAGCAGCACGCCCGGTTCCACCGGCGCGCGGAACTTGGCTTCCTCGATCGCCATGAAATAAACCAGTTTGCCGGTTCCGGCGAGGCCGAGGGTTTCTACCGCTAGGATCCCGGCGGCCTGCGCCAGCGCTTCGATCTGGAGCACGCCGGGCATGATCGGACGGCCCGGGAAGTGCCCCTGGAAAAACCCTTCGTTGAAACTGACCGCCTTGACGGCATGAATTTCGCCGTCGGCGACGAGCGAGATCACCCGGTCGACCAGCAGCATCGGATAGCGATGCGGCAGGGCGGCCAGGATCTTGGGGATATCCCAAGCCGACGCGGGCGGCTGGCCCGCATCGGCTGAGGTCTGGTTGTCGCTCATCGCTGCCCCCGCGCGCTCGGCTTAGCGGCCTTCGGGCTGCGGGCCGGCGGGCTTGGGCGCAGGTGCGACCGGCCGGGGCGTGGCCGCTGGTGCCGCGCCGCTGACTTGCTGTTGCTGCTGTTGCTGCTGCTGGCGGACGCGGGCTGGCTGCCAGCCGGCCGGCGGGGTGATCTGGGCCGAAGGCACCAGAGTATTGAGCTCGGCAACCAGTGACGCGGTCGCGTCGTACGGCTGCGCCGAGAGGATAACCGCATCGGGATTGAGCAGCAGCGTCAGCCCACGGCGGCCCATCACGTTCTGCACGGCCATGGGCAGCTTGTCGGTGATCTGCTCGACCACATATTCGTCCGACAGGTTGGCCGGCGCGAGGATCTGCTTGATCTCGGCCTCACCCTGCGCCTGCGCTTTCTGGATCGCGTCGTATCCGACCTGCAGCACCGCATCGGGCTTCTTGGCGGCGCGATCGGCATTGAACTGATCGGCCATCGGCTTGAGCTGGTTCTGCAACTGAGTCAGGCGGGCCTGCGCTGCATCGTACACCGGCTTGTAGGCCTGCTGGCGCTGCTGGACGGCGGCCTTGTAGGCATTGGTGTTGGAGACCGCTGCCTGCAGATCGGCGACGCCGATCCCGGCCGCGATTACCCCGCGCTGAGCGGCCGGAGCCGGAGCACCGGCGGGCTTGCGGGTAGTCTGGGCCAGGGTCGGCTGAGCAATGAGCGCAGCAGCAAGCGCGCTGCCGAGGGCGAATTTGAGAATGTTAGTCATCAGAATTGGGTTCCTACGTTGAACGTGAAAGACTTGGTGTCATCACCATCGACCTTGAGCAGAGTTTTGGCGAAATCAATCCGGAATGGGCCGAACGGCGAATTCCAGTTGACCCCGATACCGATCGAAATGCGCGGCTTGGCCGAATTGCCGAGGAAGATTTCCTGGAACGGCGGGACGGTCGAACCGATCGCGGTGTTGGCCGCGCTGGCCAGACAGGTCGGCGGGGTCAGATTGGTGGGCGAGGTCACAGTCGAAATGGCGCTGGGCGTGCAGATCGTACCTACCAGGGTGGCAGCATCGATCTGGGTGTAGAGCGCCGCACCGGTCGAATCACGGGTCGCGATGAATGTGCCGCCCGGGAACGGGCTGTTTTGCAGCACCGGAGAGCGGACCCCGAACACCGCACCGGCGTCCATGAAGATCGACGGCCGCAGCCCGAGTTCCTTGGCGCCCGAACCGAGCGGAATCTCCAGCTCGGCGTGGCCCAGGTAGTAGTAACGCCCGCCCAGCGCGTCATCGACCACCTGCTTGCGATCGGTCACGATCTTGCCGGTCCCAGGGTTGGCCGGATCGTCGATGATGAATTGACGGACGATGCGCGGGCCGACTCCGCGGATATTGAAGCCGCGGATCTGCGGTTCGCCCAGATAGAACCGGTCGGTCAGACGGATCGCGTCGGCGCCCGGCCCGGTGCCGTTGCTGGAGCCCCATGGCACAATAGCCCCGCCTTCGGCTCGCAGCGAGAAGATGAAGCCCTTCGAGATCGTGTAATACTGGGCGAAATTCGCCCGGACCCGGCCGTATTTGACCGACCCGCCCAGCCCGGCGAAATCGGCCGAGACCGACAGCGACTTACCGTGACCCGGATGGACCCGGTTATCGAGCGTGTCATAGACCAGCGCGATGCCGAGGATCGAACTGGTCCGCTTGCCCAGCGCATCGCACAGGTAACGGCCCGCCAGCAGCGGATCGCACTGCAAGGTGCCGTCGGCGCGGGTCGAATAATACTGGGTCCGATCGACTTTCACGTCATCGTAGTTGAAGGTGTAGCTGGCCACCGCCGAAATATACTCGGTCACCGGAATGCCGACGCGGGCCTGGAAACCGGTGGTCGCCTGACGGTAGATCGTGTTGCGGTTCGAATTGAGGTAGTTGAAGCTGTTGAGATCGCGCCGATAGACGTTCACCCCCAGGCTGATGTTGCGATCGAACAGATAGGGTTCGGTAAAGCTGACATCGACCTGCTTGGAATACTGCGAGTAGGCCAGATTGAGCCCGATCGTCTGACCACGCCCGCGGAAGTTGCGCTGTTCGATCGAGCCCTGGAAAATCAGCTTCTCAAGGCTTGAATAGCCCGCCGACAACTGCAGCTGCCCGGTCGGCTTTTCCTCGACATTGGCTTCGAGGATGATCCGGTCAGGCGCGGAGCCCGGCTTTTGCAGGACTTCGAACTTTTCCTGGAAGTAACCGAGCGAGTTGATGCGGGCGGTCGACCGCTTGACCTGCAGCGAGTTGAACGCGTCCCCTTCGGCCAGACGAAATTCGCGGCGGATGACTTTGTCCTGCGTCAGCGTGTTACCATTGACGTCGATCTTCTCGACATAGACCCGCGGCGCTTCGGCGATCTGGAAGGTCAGGCCCATGGTGAGCGATTCCTTGTCGCGCGCATAGTCGGGCCGCACGTCGGCGAAGGCATATCCGAACGCGCCGAGCGTTTCGTTGAGCTTGTCGATCGTATCTTCGACCATCTTGGCGTCGTACCAATCGCCTTTCTTCATCGGCAGCTGCGTAGCGAGCCGATCGCCGTCGAAATCGCGCAACTGGCTGTCGACCTTGATATCGCCGAATTTGTAGCGCGGGCCTTCCTCGACCACGTAGGTCAGGATGAAGTCCTTCTTGTCGGGCGTCAGTTCGGCCACCGCCGAAACAATGCGAAAGTCGGCATAGCCCTTGGTCAGATAGTACTGGCGCAGCTTCTGCTGATCGAAGGCCATACGGTCTGGATCGTAGGTCGTGCCCGACGACAAGATCCGCGTCAGGCTGGCCTGCTTGGTGTACATTTGCGAGCGCAAATCGCCGTCCGAGAAATTCTCGTTGCCGATGATGTTGATCTGGCGGACCTTGCTCTTGGGACCTTCGTTGATCTCGAACACGATATCGACGCGGTTCTGGTCGAGCATGACCATCTTGGGATCGACCGAGGCGGCGAACCGGCCCTGGCGCTTGTACAGCTCGATGATTCGCGCAACGTCGGCGCGGACTTTGGAGCGGGTGAAGATCTGGCGCGGAGCAAGCTTGATCTCGGGCGTGATTTTCTCGGCCTTGATCCGCTTGTTGCCCTCCAGCACGATGCGGTTGATGACCGGGTTTTCCTTGACCTCGATCGTCACATTGCCGGCGTCGTTGGTGACCTTGACGTCGGAGAACAGCTCGGTCGCAAACAGGTCCTTGAGCGCCTGATCGGCCGAAGCCTGCGAATAGGGCTGGCCCACGCGCAGCTTGATGTACGAACGGATCGTATCGGCTTCGAGCCGCTGCGCGCCATTGACGGTGATCGACTGGATCGCGACCGGCGCATCGGGCACCGGCGCGGCGGCGACGGGAGCCGCAGCGGCAGGAGCGGCAGGCGCTGCGACCTGGGCCATGGCGGCCTGGGCACCGGCAAGGATCGTCGTCCCCATCAGCACGGCGGCGAGCCTGAGGCCAGCGCGGGCGGCGGTGGAACGATCAATCGAGCAAGGTGTATTCAGCACGGTAGTTCCCGTCAATTTGAGCCGCGGCAGGTGCCCGTATTGGACAGTGCGCCAGCAGCGTGCAGGCATGTCGCCGCCCTCTGCCCGATGCGTTCCATCCGATCAAGCAAAGTTGCTGCAACCTTCCGCAGATAAAGGGTTCGGAACCACTACCAGCAGAGCCGAGGCGTCAAAATGGCGAACAGCGCGGGCGGCTATGCGTGATGGGAAGGCTGGTTGCCTTTCCGAGCGCATGGCCGTCTGCGATGGAAGCCATTTTGACGTCCCGAAGGGATTTGGCCAAAATGGCCCATCCCGTTGTCAGGAAGTCTCGAAATATCGACATATTCCTTCGCCTTCCTTCCTAGTGCTGAGCCATTTTGACTCAAACCTCGGTTCTGCTGGTAGTGGTTCCGAACCCTTACCAGTCCCGCCCCGCAGTTCGGCCCGGCAAAGCAACGCTCTACAGGAACATCCCGGCAAGGTCATTCACAGTGACGAAAACCGCGAAAGCAAGCACGAAAGCCATGCCGATGCGGAACGCCCATTCTTGACTGCGCAGACCGAGCGGTTTGCGGCGGATAGCCTCCGCCGCATAAATCGCCAGGTGCCCGCCGTCGAGGGTCGGGATTGGCAGGAGATTGATGAATGCCAAGTTAATTGAAATGAGCGCGGCGAAACCGACGAACTCGAGCCAGCCCAATGAAAGCATTTCGCCCGAGAATTTGGCGACCTTGGGCAGCCCGCCCATCTCGTTGATCGAGCGTTCGCCGGTGACGATCTGTTTGAGCCCGATCGCCATCATCCGGGCGATGCCCAGGCTCTGGACCGTGCCGTAGTGAACCGCGCGCAGCGGATTTACGCGAGTCAGTTCAACTCCGGCTGCACCGATCCCGAGCAGGCCGCGGCGGTTTTCGTTGCCGAACTGGTCTTTGGTCACATCGAGCGCGAGCTTGACCGGGATCTGCATGGCGCGCCCGGCCCGTTCGAACGCCACATCGACAGTTTCGCCGGGGTAAAGCGCAACGCGCGGCGCAATGTCGGTGAAATCGTCGATCTGTGCCCCGTCGATCGTGACGATCCGGTCGCCGGTCTGCAATCCGGCGGCCTGCGCAGCCGAATTTTTGGAGAACTCGCCAATCACCGGCGGCGACGAGGGTATCCCGAAAGCCATCGCAAACCCGGCGAAGATCAGGATCGCGGTGACCAGATTGGCCATCGGGCCGGCCAGGATGATGATCACCCGCTGCCACAGCGCGGCTGCGGCAAGCGTGCCGGGCGATGGCGGGTTGCCCGAAGTGTCCGCGCTGGGCTTGCTCGACGGATCAGCGTCGCCGGCGAACATGACATAGCCGCCGAGCGGGAACGCCGCGATCCGCCAGCGAGTGCCGCGTTTGTCGATGCGGTGCCACAGCTCTTTGCCGAACCCGACCGAGAACGTCTCGGCGCGGACCTTGAACAGCCGCCCGGCATAATAGTGACCGAGTTCATGGAGCACGATCAGCGGGCCGAGCAGCAGCACGAACGCGACGATCGTCAGCAGAAAGGACGGGGAATGGACCAATTCAGGCAAGCTCCAGCAATTCGCGCGTCTGGACCCGGGCCGCATGATCGAGCGCGATCACATCGTCCAGGGAGGCAGGCGCGGAGGGACTATAGCGCGACATCACTTGCGCGACCATTACCGCGATGCGGGTGAATGCGATCTGACCAGACAGGAACGCGGCAACGGCAATTTCGTTCGCGGCGTTGAGCACCGCCGGCGCTGCCCCGCCTGCTTCGGCGGCGGCACGGCACAGCGCAGTGGCGGGAAACCGCTCCTCGTCTGCCGCGCGGAAGGTGAGCTCGCCCAGCTTGGCGAGGTCAAGCGGCGCGCACGGCGTCTCCATCCGCCCCGGCCACGCGAGACACGAGGCGATCGGCACGCGCATGTCCGATGGGCCAAGCTGCGCCAAGGTCGAGCCGTCGCGGTATTCGACCATCGAATGGACCACTGATTGCGGGTGGACCACGATCCGCAGCCTTTCGAGCCCAACCGGGAACAGGTAATGCGCCTCGATCAGCTCGAGGCCTTTGTTGAACATCGTCGCGCTGTCGACGCTGATCTTGGCGCCCATATTCCAGTTGGGATGCTTGACCGCTTGCGCCGGGGTGGCTTTGGTCAGCTGCGCGGGGCTCCAATCGCGGAACGGGCCGCCGCTGGCGGTGAGCGTGATCGAGCGGACTTGCGCCAGGTCATTGCCCGCAAGGCACTGGAAAATCGCGTTATGCTCGCTGTCGACCGGGAGCAGCGTGGTGCGATGTCTGGCCACCGCGGCGAGCATCACTGCGCCGGCGGAGACCAGCGCTTCCTTGTTGGCGAGCGCGACCGTCGCCCCCCGCTCGATCGCCGCCATGGTCGGAGCAAGGCCCGCGCAACCGACGATTGCAGCAAGGGTGAGATCGGCCGGCCGCGCCGCCGCTGCGATCAAGGCAGCCGTCCCGCCTGCGGTTTCGATGCCGCTTCCGGCAAGCGCTGCGCGCAGATCGGGCAAACAGCTTTCATCGGCAACCACGGCGATTTCGGCTGAGAATTCGCGTGCCAGTGCCGCCAGTTCGGCGGCCTGGCAATTCGCCGTCAGCGCCACGATCCGCCACTGCTCCCGCTCGCGTCGCACCAGGTCGAGCGTCGAAGCCCCAACCGATCCGGTCGCGCCGAGAACCGTGAGCGAGCGCACGATCTAACCGCGCGCCGCAAAGTTGAAGCTGGCGAGCAGACCGATCACGAACATCACCGCGAGCATCCCGTCGGCGCGGTCGAACAGCCCGCCGTGGCCCGGGATGAGCTGGCTCGAATCCTTGACTCCGGCACGGCGCTTCATCCAGCTTTCAAAGAAATCGCCGCTCTGCGCGATAAGCGCGAGTGCCATCCCAGCTAGCATCTTCCAGCCCAAATCGTCGAAGCCGTCCGACAAATAGGTGACAAATACCAGCGCGAGAATGGCACCGAGCATACCGCCCGCGAGCCCCGACCAAGTCTTGGACGGACTTATCTTCGGGGCTATTTTGGGACCACCGAAAGCTCGACCCGTGAAATAGGCTCCGACGTCGGTACCGATCACCCCGACGATTACCGCGAGCAACATCAGGTGCGCTTCCGGCACAGGGGCATTCCGCAGCAGCGTCAGACTTAGCGCGCCGAAGCCGATGTAAATTACCCCGCCCAGCATCCATGCCGCGCGCAGCGGCAAGCCTGGCACGAACTTGGTAACCAAGCCCCACCATTCCCACAGCACACCTGCCGCCACCGCGACGACGAAAGCGGTCCAGAACCATCCGCCCAGCCACAATGCGCCGCCCGCAACCGCGATCATGGCGGCAGCCGAAGCGGCGCGGGTGGGGAGGTCGGATTTTTTGGGTGCCACGGCCGTCATACTAAAATCCTCCCCCACTGGGGGAGGTGCCGAGCAACGCGAGGCGGTGGGGGCCGGTCCGCAACATGCCCCCACCGTCAGCCACTAAAGCGGCTGCCACCTCCCCCAACGGGGGAGGATTTTGAGCGAAACTACCGTCCGCCATAACGCCGTTCCCGCCCGGCATATTCGGCCAATGCCTCACGCAAATGCTCGGGCGTAAAGTCGGGCCACAGCACGTCGGTGAAGAGCATTTCGGCATAGGCCGCTTGCCACAGCAGGAAGTTCGACAGCCGGACCTCGCCCGAAGTGCGGATCAGCAGGTCGAGCGGCGGGAGACCAGCGGTATCGAGCTCAGCCGAAATGGTTGCGGGGGTGATCGCACCCTTCGCCGCAGCTTTGGCGGCGGCGCGCGCGATCTCGTCCTGTGCGCCATAATTGAGCGCGACCACCAGCGTCGTGCCGTCGTTGGCGGCAGTCTGCGCCAGCGCGTCGTCGAGCAGCGCGACCACATCGGGGGCCATCGCGCGGTAATTGCCGATCACCTTGAGCCGGACGTTGTTTTCAACAAACTCGCGCAAGTCGGCCATGATGTAGCGCTTCAAGAGCTCCATCAGCGAGGAGACTTCTTCCTCGGGCCGGTTCCAGTTCTCGGTCGAAAAGGCGTAGAGCGTGAGCACCTCCAGCCCCATTTCGCGCGCCGCCCGAACCAGCGCGCGGACCGCCTCGACCCCGCGCTGATGGCCGACCGCGCGCGGCAAGTGGCGGGCCTTGGCCCAGCGCCCGTTGCCATCCATGATAATGGCGACGTGGCGCGCGGCAGCAGCCCCGTCCGCCTGTCTATCCTGAGCCTGCCGCAGGGTCACCGCCCCATGATTTCCTGCTCTTTGGACGCGGCGACTTCGTCGACCGCCTTGATCTGTTCGTCGGTCAGCTTCTGGACCTCGGTCTCGCCGCGCTTGCGCTCGTCTTCCGAAATTTCCTTCTTGCTCTCGTCGGTCTTGAGGTTGTCGATCCCGTCGCGGCGGACGTTGCGGATCGCGACGCGGGCCTTTTCCGCGTAAGTATGCGCGAGCTTGGCGAGCTCCTTGCGGCGATCCTCGGTCAGATCGGGGATCGGCAGCCGCAGCGTGTTGCCGTCGTTGATCGGGTTGAGCCCGAGCCCGGCCGAGCGGATCGCCTTCTCAACCGGGCCGATGTTGGTCTTGTCCCACACTTGCACCGTCAGCATGCGCGGTTCGGGCGCGGAAATGGTCGCGACCTGGTTGAGCGGCATCTGGCTGCCATAGACCGTCACCGTCACCGGTTCGAGCAAGGTCGTGTTGGCGCGCCCGGTGCGCAGCCCGCCCAGATCGTGGCGCAGCGCCTCGACCGCGCCCTTCATCCGGCGTTCGAGATCGGCCTTGTCGTACTTTGCCATGGTCAGGCTCCTTTGGTGACGACCGTCTGAATTCCCTCGCCCGCGAGCACCTTGGCCAGGTTGCCCCGCTCGCGGATCGAGAAGACGACGATCGGAATGTTGTTATCGCGGCACAGCGCCACCGCGCTGGCGTCCATGACCTTCAGGTCCTGTGAGAGAACCGTGTTGTAATCGACTGTATCGTAACGCTTGGCATCGGGATTGGTCTTGGGATCGCTGTCATAGATCCCGTCCACACTGGTGCCCTTGAGCAGCGCATCGCACTGCATCTCGGCGGCGCGCAAGGCAGCGCCTGAATCGGTGGTGAAATACGGCGCGCCGACCCCGGCAGCAAAGATCACGACGCGGCCCTTTTCAAGGTGACGTTCGGCGCGGCGGCGGATCACCGGCTCGCACACCTGGTCCATCTGCAGCGCCGACTGCACGCGGGTGTGGACGCCCTGCTGTTCGAGCGCGTTCTGCATCGCCAGCGCATTCATCACCGTGGCGAGCATGCCCATGTAATCGGCCTGCGCGCGGTCCATCCCCTTGGCCGCGCCGGCCATCCCGCGGAAAATATTGCCGCCGCCGATGACCAAACAGATCTGCAAGCCCGTTGCCTGCGCCGCCTTCACTTCCTTGGCCAGTTCGGCGACGAATTCGGGATCGATCCCGAACTGCTGGTTGCCCATCAGCACTTCGCCGGACAATTTCAGCAGGATGCGCTTGTAATTGGGCTTTGGCATGGGCTCGGACATCGCTCTCGGCTGGGTTTGTGGGGCCTTATACCGATGGGGCTGGCATGCCAAGCTATGCGGGGAGAATTGCCGGGAACTGCACTGAAACCGCAAAAGCTGCTGGTACGATCCTCTCCATTTTCACGAAGTGCAAATGGGGAGGTGGCAGTTCCGCAGGAACTGACGGAGGGGTATCGACGCTCGCGCCGACACCCCTCCGTCAGTCGCCAAGGCGACTGCCACCTCCCCATTTGGCTACGCAAAATGGAGAGGACCATAGAATTCGTTACGCAGTCGGCTGCGGGACTCCCGAAGCCGCCGCAACTTCCGCCGCGAAATCGGTTTCGACCTTTTCGATGCCTTCGCCCAGCTGGAAGCGGACGTAGTCCTTGAGCACGATCTTGGTGCCTGCGGCCTTGCCGGCAGCTTCGACGACCTGCGCGATCGGGGTCTTGTTATCCATCACGAAGACCTGGCTGAGCAGCGCGTTGTCCTTGGCGAACTTCGCGGCGGCACCGTCGGCGCGCTTGGCGAGGATTTCGTCGGGGATCTGCTTGCCGCTCTTCGCAGCTTCTTCGACCGCCTTGTCGAGCGCAATCTTGCGTTCGCGTTCGAGCACGGCCGGGTCGAGGTCGTCGACCGACAGCGCCTGCGGGAAAGCCGCGGCGATGTGCATCGCGATCTGCTTGCCGAGCGGCTCGAGCACGTCGGCACCGGCCTCCGATTCAAGCGCGACCAGCACGCCGATCTTGCCGAGCAGCGGTGCGGCGGCGTTGTGCATGTACGGCACGACCACGCCGCTGGAGACCGCAACGGTCTTCATCCGGCGAACCTGCTGGTTCTCACCGATGGTGGCGACATTGTTGGTCAGCTTGTCCGAGACGGTGCCGCCATCGGGGTAGGCTGCGCCCTTGAGCGCTTCGACATCGTCCGAAGTGGCACCGAGCGCGACCTGGGTGGTCTTGCGCACGAAGTCCTGGAACTGCTCGTTCTTGGCGACGAAGTCGGTTTCCGAGTTCACCTCGACGGCAACCCCGCGCGTGCCCGAAACGGCCACCCCGACCAGCCCTTCGGCAGCAGTGCGGCTCGACTTCTTGGCGACCGCGGCCAAGCCCTTGGCGCGCAGCGAATCCACCGCAGCTTCGATATCGCCGCCGGTTTCGTCGAGCGCTTTCTTGCAGTCCATCATGCCGGCGCCGGTGCGCTCGCGCAGGTTTTTCACGTCAGTGGCAGTGTAAGCCATTGCGCCTATCCTTCTTTAAAACAGGTGAGCCGCCGGACCCCGCGAGGGATCCGGCCGGCCAACAATTCGCTAGAGGCCGATCAGGCTTCGGTAGCGGTTTCTTCGACGGTGATTTCGTCTGCGGTTGCAGCGACCTCTTCCATCGTGGGCTCTTCAGCCGCAGGAGCCACTTCCTCAACCACAGCGTCTTCAACCGGGGCGACATCCAGCGCGCCGATATCAATGCCCGAATCGACCACGCCTTCGCGGTGCCCCTTGGTGGCGGCCGAAGCGATCGCTTCGCAGTACAGGCGCACGGCGCGGCTGGCGTCGTCATTAGCCGGAACCGGGAACGCGATGCCATCGGGCGAGACGTTCGAATCAAGCACCGCAACGACCGGAATACCCAGCACGTTGGCTTCCTTGATCGCGAGCTCTTCCTTGTTGGCGTCGATCACGAACATCACGTCGGGAATGCCGCCCATATCGCGGATGCCGCCGAGCGACATCTCGAGCTTGTCCCGCTTGCGCGTCAGGTTGAGGACTTCCTTCTTGGTCAGGCCGGCGGTGTCACCGGACAGCTGCTCTTCAAGCGACTTCATGTACTTGATGCGCTGGCTGACCGTCTTCCAGTTGGTGAGCATGCCGCCCAGCCAGCGGTGGTTGACGAAGTGCTGACCGCACGAGCGCGCAGCCTGGGCGATCGGTTCCTGCGCCTGGCGCTTGGTCCCGACGAACAGGACCTTGCCGCCGGCCTGAACGGTGGCCGAAACGAAATCGAGCGCGCGCGCGAACAGCGGCACGGTCTGCGACAGGTCGAGGATGTGGATGCCGTTGCGGGCGCCGAAAATGTACGGCTTCATCCGCGGATTCCAGCGGTGGGTCTGGTGGCCGAAGTGTGCGCCGGCCTCGATCAATTGCTGCATGGTGACGACTGGAGCCGCCATAAGTATTTCCTTCCGGTTGAACCTCTGGGAAGCTGGAACCGTGTGGTCAAAACCCGCTGCGGCACCGGTATGGGCGCTTCCCATGTGGATTTGCCTGACGGGATAAGCCCCGCAGGCCGCGCGCCCCTAACCCTCTTCGCCGCGCAAATCCAGCAAAAAGTGTCGCGCAGACGGCATTACGATGGCGCTTGACATGAAAGAACATATCGGGAACAACGACGTCAGAACGCGGCGTTTGGAACTTTTTGGCTTGTCCACACGTTATCCACAGGTCCCCCCACAGGGGCGCGACGGAGTAGAGATGATGATTGCTGTTGGTTTGACTGCACTGTTCACCCTCGCCGCACTGGTCGCGCTGGGTACGCTCGGTTTTTCGATTGCTGCGACGCTGCCGCGCTTTGCCGCGATCAAGGCTGCACTGGCCGATTGCCCGCAAAGCCGCGAGCTGCGCTTTACCATTCGGGAGATCACGGTCAGCCCGCGTCACGGCCAGGTTGCCCACCTGCCGGTGCGGATTAAGCCGCTGGCTGCGCCTCGGCCGCTGCGCGCTGCCGCCTGATCCGGGCATACAGCACCATCGCAACCGGCAGCATTGCCAGATAGACCGCGCAGATCGCGATCAGCGTCCACCACGGTTCGACCAGCAGCCCCGCCGCGACCAAACCGAACAGCGCAATCACTTCGATCCGGACCTGCTTGCGTGGGCGTAACTTGCCCCAGCTGAGCGTCGCGACGTTCGAGATCATCAGGAACGCCATGGCGACGAGCCACACGCCGACCAGCACCGGGTCGCGGAACAGCGGGTTCTCGGTCACGAAGAACAGGTACAGCGGCAGGAACGCCAGCCCCGCCCCAACGGGTGCCGGCACGCCGGTGAGGAACCCGGCGGTCTTGCGCGGTTCATCCGCCATATCGATCCGCGCATTGTAGCGTGCCAATCGCAGCGCGCAGGCAATCGCATAGGCCAGTGCGGCGAACCAGCCGACGCGCGGCAGGTCTTGCAGCGACCACAGGAACAGCACCAAGGCCGGAGCTACCCCGAACGAAACATTGTCGGCCAGGCTATCGAGCTCGGCCCCGAACCGCGACTGCGCCTTGAGCAGGCGCGCGACCCGCCCGTCGAGCCCATCGAGGATCCCGGCCAGCACGATCGCCTGCACGGCCTTCTCGAAATCGTGGGTAATCCCGAAGCGGATGCCCGTCAGCCCCGCGCACAGCGCGGCTGCGGTAATCGCGTTGGGCACCATCGCTCGCAGCGTCAGCCCGGGCCGGATCGGCTCCAACGTCACTGCCGCGCACCCTCGATCAACATGGCCTGTCCGGCCTTGGCCAGCACGGTCTCACCCGCGATGGTGCGCTGCCCGACCAGCACTTGCGGTTCGGTCCCGGCGGGCAGGTACACATCGACCCGGCTGCCGAAGCGGATCAATCCGACCCGCTGCCCGGCGGCGAGCATGTCGCCCGGCTTGACGAACGGCACGATCCGCCGCGCGATCAGCCCGGCGATCTGGGTGAACCCGACCGCGAGCCCGCCAGCTTGGTCGATCAGGATGTGCTGGCGCTCGTTCTCTTCGCTCGCCTTGTCGAGATCGGCGTTGAGGAACTTGCCGGGGATATAGACCACCCGCCGCACCGTCCCGCCGATTGGCGCGCGGTTGATGTGAACATCGAACACCGACATGAAAATCGAAATGCGCGTGACCATGCCCGCGGGCAGTCCGGGCGTGCCGTTACCGTCATCCTGGACCAGTTCGCGCGGCGGCTCGGTCTGCTTGATCAGCGTGATCAGGCCGTCGGCGGGAGCGACGATCAGCCCTTCGCCCAGCGGAGTGACCCGGCGCGGATCGCGGAAGAAGGCGAGGATGCCGAGCACCAGCACGCCCGCCGGCCACGCCAGCGTCTCCCACGCCATGAAGGCGAAGGCGGCGCAGACCACGGCTCCGGCGAGCGCGAACTTGCGCCCCTCGGGGTGAACGCTGGGCCACCCCCAGGCCGCTTCGCCGCGCCCGCGGTTGTCGAGAATGTCACCAGCCAATTTACATTACCTTCCGCACGAACACGGTTCCGGCGGAATAGCCTGCACCGAACGAGCAGATAGTCCCGATATCACCGTGCGCAAGATCGGCGCTATGTTTATGAAAAGCAATGATCGATCCCGCGCTCGAGGTATTGCCGTAAGTGTCGAGCACGGTCGGGCTCTCGTCCTCGCTCGCCTCGTGGCCCAGCACGCGCTGCGCGATCAGCCGGTTCATCCCCTGGTTTGCCTGATGCAGCCACAGCCGCCTGAGGCCCGCCGGGTCGAGCCCCAGATCGGCCGCGTGCTCGCAGATCATCGCCGCGACCATCGGCACCACTTCCTTGAACACCTTGCGCCCTTCCTGGACGAACAGTTTGTCGGGCGTGCCGATCGTCTCAGGCGTGGCGCAATTGAGGAAGCCGAAGTTGTTGCGGATATTGTTCGAGAACACCGTCCTGAGCCGGGTCCCGACGATCTCCCAATGCGGGTTTGGAGCCATCTCCTTGGCCTCGACCAGCACCGCAGTGGCAACGTCGCCGAAGATGAAGTGGCTGTCGCGGTTGCGCATGTTGTTGTGGCCGGTGCAGATCTCCGGGCTGACCACCAGGACCGAGCGCGCATGGCCGGCGCGGATGAAATCGGCCGCGGTCTGGATCCCGAAGGTCGCCGACGAGCACGCGACATTCATGTCGAAGCCAAAGCCCTCGATCCCCAGCGCAGCCTGAATTTCGATCGCCATGGCCGGATAGGCCCGCTGCATGTTCGAAGCCGCGCAGAGCACCGCATCGACGTCTTTGGCATCGCGCCCGGCACGCGCCAGCGCATCTTGCGCGGCTTTCACCCCCATCTCGGCCAGCACCGACAATTCGTCATCGCCGCGCTCTGGCCAGCGCGGGGCCATCACTTCGGGATCGAGCAGCGGTGCCTTGCTCATCACATGGCGCGACTTGACCCCGCTCGCCTTCTCGATGAACTCGACCGAACTGGGCTGCAGCTCGAGTACCTCGCCCGCTGCGATCACCGCCGCGTTCTCCGCGTTGAACGTGGCGACGTAAGCGTTGAAGCTGGCGACGAGTTCTTCGTTGCTGATCGAATCCGGCGGGGTGTAGAGCCCGGTCGCCGAGATCACAGGGGTGATTTCGCTCATCCGCCGAGTCCTACCGCCGCATTGCGCGCCGGGCAACCCGGCCCAAAACCACTGCACCATTGACAGTGCGCCGCGCCTTCGCCAAATGCGCGCTTCCTCGGCCGGATGGCTCCTTTTCGGGAGCTGCACAACGCGGGGCAACCCGACGCCGGCAAGCTGGTGTGGACAGGTGGCCGAGTGGTTAATGGCAGCAGACTGTAAATCTGCCCGCGAGAGCGTACGGTGGTTCGAATCCACCCCTGTCCACCACCCGGCTTTCCGTTGGAATTCGAAAGCGTAGCCATGGCCCGACCGACCGACGAAAAGCCCAAACGTGCCCTGCGCGGCCGCGCCGGACGGATGAAGGGCGGGCGCGGCTCGGGCCAGGCGAGCACCGGCGCGGTGCGGCTGTGGGGCCGCCACGCGGTCGAGGCCGCGCTGATGAATCCCGATCGCAATCACCGCAAGCTGTGGGCGACCCGCGAAGGCGTTGCCTCGCTCGACGGCGAGTTGCCCGCCGATTTCAAAGTCGAATACGCCTCCCCCGCCGATCTCGCCCGGCTGGTCGCGCGCGATGCACCGCATCAGGGGCTGGTGCTCGAATGTGATGCGCTCGAAGACATTTTCCTCGAAGACGTGCTCAGCGATGACGCGTCGCGGCCGCTGTTGATCCTCGATTCGGTCACCGATCCGCACAATGTCGGCGCGATCTTGCGCTCGGCCGCGGCGTTCGGTGCTGCGGCAATCATCACGCAAGACCGCCACGCTCCGCCCGAAAGCGGGGTCGTCGCCAAAAGCGCTTCTGGTGCATTGGAAGTCGTGCCGTGGGTCCGCGTGGTCAACCTGTCACGCGCGCTCGATGAGATTGCCGAGGCGGGCTATTGGCGTATCGGGCTCGACGGCGCGGGCCCGGGCACCTTGGCCGAAGCGCTGCCCAGCGGCCCGGTTGCACTGGTGCTCGGCGCGGAGGGGGAAGGCATACGCCACAATATTGTGCAGCACTGCGACGCGCTGGCTCGACTGCCGATCAGCAGCGCGATAGAAAGCCTCAACGTCTCGAACGCCGCGGCGATTGCATTGTACGCGATTGCCACCCGCGGCTGAGGCCAACCGGGGGGTCTTTCGATGCTTGATTTGCGGAATGTTCGGCGCACCAGTGCAGCCGTTGTAGTGGCACTTTGCGCTTTGTTGCTGTCTGCTTGCCTCGTGCTGCCGGGCAAGTTCGCCGCGACGCTTGATCTGCGCAAGGACGGCCACTTCACTTACACCTACAACGGCCAGATCGTGATCCTCGGCCTGACGCGGCTCGCCGAAATCGCCATGGCGCAAAAGACCAAGGCCGAATTTTCGCCCTCGACTTGTTACAAGAAGGACGAAACGACCGAGCGCGATTGCACTGCCGCCGAAGTTGCCGCGCAGAAGACCGATTGGGAAGCCGAGCAGAAGACCGCTGCCGAACGCGACGCCAGGGACAAGGACATGATCGTCAGGGCGCTCGGCGGGGTCGACCCGAACGACCCCAAGTCGGCAGCCGAGATTGCCCAGCGGCTGAGCGGACAGGCCGGGTTCAAACGCGTGACTTACCAGGGCGGCGGCATTTACGACGTCGAATATGCCATCGCCGGTCAGCTGACATACGATTACGCCTTCCCGACGATCGAGCGGATGCCCCAGGTCCTGCCGTTCATCGTGCTGAACCGCCGCGCCAACGGCGAAGTCCGGATCGATTCGCCTTTGATGCAGCAGGCGGCAATGGCCATGCCCGGCGGCAACGCTGCGCAAATCTTCAGCCAGATGTTGGCTCCCAAGGACGGCAAACCTGCCGCGGAAGTGAAGGACTTTCCGGTAGTCAACGGGCACTTTACGCTGACCACCGACGGCGTGATCCTGTCAAACAACACCGAACACGGCGCAAAGCCGGTCGCGGGCGGCAAGCAGCTCGATTGGGACATCAACTTCTTCACCGCGATTGCGCCGATGGCGCTGATCGGGCTGGCGCGCTGAGTGGGGGTGACGGCGGCAAGCAACCGCTTGCCCCGCCGCGCGGCCAATCCTAATGCCTCACCCATGTCCGATGCCGTCTCGCCCCTCGCCCGCCCGTTTCCCGCGATGCCGCCGATTGGCGGGGTGACGCTGCGCGTGGCGCGGGCGGGGTACAAGGATTGGGGCCGCTGCGACCTGACTTATGTCGAACTCGCGGAGAGAACGACGGTCGCCGGGGTGTTCACGCGCAACGTCTGCTGTTCGAGCGAGGTCGATCTGGGCCGCGCGAACATTGCGCAGGGCCAGGCCCGCGCACTGGTGGTCAACGCCGGAAATTCCAACGCGTTCACCGGCTATCGCGGGCGCGCAGCAGTCGAAGCGATTTTGGCGCAGGTCGCAGCGCACTTGGGCTGCCCGCCCGAACAGGTGTTCGTCTCCTCGACCGGAGTGATCGGCGTGCCCTTGCCGCTCGACAAAGCCCAGGCGGGCTTGCGTGCAGTGTTCGAAGCCGCGCCGTGCGGCTGGGAAGATGCCGCCAACACCATCGGCACCACCGACACCTTTGCCAAGGGCGCCAGCGCCACCGCGATGGTCGGCGACAAAAAGGTGACGCTCGCGGCGATCATCAAGGGCAGCGGCATGATCGCGCCCGATATGGCGACAATGCTAGGCTACGTGTTTACCGACTGCGCCGTGGCACCCGCTTTCCTGCAACAGCTGCTCAGCGCAGCCAACCAGAGCACCTTCAGCTGCATCACCGTCGATAGCGATACCTCGACCAGCGACACCGTGCTGGCCTTCGCCACCGGTGCGGCAAGCAATGCGCCATTGACCAGCTTCGACAGCCCCGGCGCCGATGCCTTTGCCGCAGCACTGCGCGATGTCTGCCTGCAGCTCGCACAACTGGTGGTGCGCGACGGCGAAGGCGCACAGAAGTTCATTGCGGTCAGCGTGACCGGTGCGGTTAGCGACGACAGCGCACGGCGGATCGGGCTCGCGGTGGCCAATTCGCCCTTGGTCAAGACCGCAATCGCCGGAGAAGATGCCAACTGGGGCCGCGTGGTTATGGCGGTGGGCAAGGCGGGCGAACCGGCCGACCGCGACAAGCTCTCAATCGGGTTTGGCGGCGTGTGGGCAGCGCGCGAGGGCCAACCGCTCGCCGATTATGACGAGGTGCCGGTCAGCGCGCACCTCAAGGGTGAGGAGATTTTGCTCGAGATCGATCTCGGCCTCGGCGATGGCCGCGCGACCGTGTGGACCTGCGATCTGACGCACGGCTACATTTCGATCAATGCGGATTACCGCTCTTGACCAAAGCCCTGACCGGCCCGGTCGCGGCCTTGATGCGCGATGCCGCACTCCGCGCGATCCTGCCGCGCTGGCAGACGCTCACCGCCGACCAGATCGACGACAAAGCCGCCGACGATGTGGTGACCATTGCCGACAAGGAAGCCGAGCTGATCCTTGCCGAGGGACTGGCGAAGATCCTGCCCGAGGCGACCATCGTTGGCGAAGAAGCCGCATTTGCCGATCCCGCCTTGCTCGACCGGCTGGGCAATACGCTGTGCTGGATCGTCGACCCGCTCGACGGGACCAACAACTTCGCGCGCGGCGCACCGCCGTTCGGGGTAATGGTCGCGCTGGCCGAGGCGGGGGAGACGATTGCCGGATGGATCTACGATCCGCTCTCGCACCGCCTGATCCACGCGCATCGCGGCGGCGGGGCATGGCTGGGTGAGGAGCGGGTTGCGGCGCGCTCAACCGGTCAGGAGCCGCCGATTGCGGCGATCTCACTAGTCTTCATGGATCAAGCCAAGCGCGCCGCGATGAAGCAGCATATCGCCCCGCATTACACGCTGGTCGACATCCCGCGCTGCGCCGCCGAGCAGTATCCGCGGCTGGTGCTGGGGGTGAACGACTGCTCGATTTTCGAGCGCACGCTGGCGTGGGACCACGCCGCCGGAGTGCTGTTTGTCAACGAGGCTGGCGGCATGGCGGCGCGGCGCGATGGGCGGGCTTACCGGGTCGATGAAGCGCACCTCCCCGGCCTGATCGGCGCGGCCAGCCCGGCGCTGTGGCATGGACTGGCCGCAAGGTTAGACCAAATCTAAACCACATCCGTTCGCATCGAGCCCTTCGGCTTGCGGCTTGGCAGCCGCGCTCAGGATAAACTTCGGCCCAAGGGCCGAAGTCGAGATGCCACGCGCAGTGTCTCGACTTCGCTCGACACGAACGGGATCTGGGAGTTTACAATTCGCTCTCAAGCCAGGCCTTGAGCTGGCTCTTGGGCGCAGCGCCCAGCTTTTGCGCAACCGGTTGACCGTTCTTGAACAATACCATCAGCGGGATCGACTGCACCCCGAATTTGGCTGGGGTGTCGGTGCTTTCCATAATGTCCATCTTGACCACCGAGACCTTGTCGGCCAGCTCCTCGCTGATTTCCTCGAGGCTCGGCCCGATCATCTTGCAGGGTCCGCACCATTCGGCCCAGAAATCGACGAGCACGGGCTTGTCGGACTGCAGGACATCGGCGGCGAAAGTGGCATCGGTTACGGCTTTGGTGGCCATTTGAATTCTCCTCGAAAGTGTTGCACCCAATCTAGGCGGTGATGCCGCGAAGGCAACGGCCCGTCACAAAAAGCTTTACTCCGCCGCCATCAAACCGGGCTTGTGTGCGGCGAGCAGCGCGGGCGGCAATTCGAGCAGCACCGGAACCTGCGTGTAGAGTACCGCCGCCTGCACCGCGCGGCCGGGATAAGTCACCTCGAGCGCGGCGACATAAGCGGCCATCTGGCGCAGGATCGCAACCGGAACCCCATCGAGACTGCCGGGCGGCCGCCGGGCCGATTTGAAATCGACCACGCGGATGACCTCGCCAGTGATCAGCAGCCGGTCGATCGTCCCCGCCACGACTTGCCCGCCGACAGTCGCGGCGATCGGCACCTCGGCGAGCGAACCGGGCGCGAACAGTTCGGTCCAGCCTGGATGCGCGAGGACTGCCAGCGCCGAGGCGATCATCTCGGCGCGCGCCGGGGCGGCAAATTCACCGCCCGCGCGCGCGAGCCATATCTGTGCTGCGGCAGCGCGATCGGCTGGTGGCACATCGGGCAAGCGCTCGAGCAACTTGTGCATCAGCACCCCGCGCCGCGCCGCAGCTGAATCACCACCCAGCGCGAACGGCGCATCGCCACTGGTGTCCTGACCCAGTGACGACGGTGCCAACGGGCGCGGCGGGCGCGGCTCGGCGGCGACCGGGGTTTCGAGCCACGGCGGCAACAATTCCAGCTCACCGCTCGCCTGCTCGGGCGGCGGCAGCGAAAAGGCCGGCGCTGCGCCGTGCACCCAGCGCTTGCCCCAGATGTCGTCGGCCTCGGGCTCGTCGGCCTCGAACAGTCCGTAAAGCCGCGCGTACCAACTGTCGGGCGCGGGTGCATCTTCGCGCGCGGTCAGCGATCCAGCGATAAACAGGGCTTCCTCGGCGCGGGTCATGGCGACGTAGAGCAGCCGCCAGTGCTCCTCCATCTCGGCCTTTTTCGCCGCAGCGTCGGCCGCCGCGATCACCCCGGCGCGGTCGGCGGTGGCGAGCGGCGGGAGCGGGATCAGCCGCTCGGGTTCGTTCGCCGCAGCCGCCGGATCGGGCAGCGAGAGCGTGCGGCGACGCCCCGCTGGGTTGGGATTGTCCGCCGCGTCGGCGAGGATCACGATCGGCGCCTGCAGGCCCTTGGCGCCGTGGACAGTCATCACCCGGACCTCGTCCGCCGCTTTGCCCGCCTCGCGCTTGAGCTCGCCGTCGCCCGCCTCGAACCAGCGCAAGAACGTATGCAGACTGGGCACTTCACTTGCGGCGAAGGCGCTCGCGGCGTTGAGCAGTTCGTCGATCGGATCGTCCACTTCGCTGCCCAGCCGGGCGACGAGCTTGCGCCGGCCCTGCCACGGCCCGGTGAGCAACCAGTGGAGCAGCGCTTGCGGCGGTTCGAAATCGGCCTGGCGCAGCAGCTCGAGCAAGTGCGCGACCGTGCCGGCAACCACCGGCGCGCCGCGCTGATCGAGCAGGTGCCGCCACAGCTGCACGCCTTTGGGCCGATAGCCGTAGGCCAGCAGGTCGTCCTGGCTCCACCCGATCAGCGGAGAGGTGAGCAGGCAGGCAAGGTTGAGATCGTCGAACGGCTGCGCGGCGAAACGCAAGGCGGCGATCAGATCGCGCACCCCGAGCGGCGCAGCGAGCCGCAGCCGGTCGACCCCGGCAACCGGCACCCCGGCCGCGTGCAGCCGCGCGACGATCAGCCCTGCGAGCGCCTTGCGTTTGCGCACCAGCACCATGACGTCGCCCGCCGTGGCGCGCCGCGCGGTGCCTTCAGGCTCGCCCTTGACCAGCGGGAAGCCCGTATCGAGCCATTGGCGGACCTGCCGGGCGATCTTGTCGGCCAGTTGCCGGTCGGTCGGCGCGAGCCAGGTCTCGCCACCTTCGTCATCGCTTTCGCTGCCCGCGTCGCCGTCATCGCTTTCGCCGCCGACGACCTGCCACAGCACCACCTGCCCGGGCCGCTCCTCGCCGACATGGACCACTGCCTGGTCGCTCAGACCGAACTCGACAGGCCCGATCCGGGCGATAGTCATGTCCACGAATTCAAGAACTTGGCGGGCTGATCTGAAGCTTTGTCCCAAGCCCAGATCCTGCAGGTCGCGCACCCGCTGGTCATTGCGCAACGACGTCACACCTTCGGCCAGCCCGAGCATGTTCTGGCGCACGCGCTCCTTGGCGCTGACAAAGTTTTCGGGGCTGGTGCCCTGAAAGCCGAAGATCGCTTGCTTGGTATCGCCGACGACGAACAGGGTGCGCAGCTTGTCGCCGTGCTGCCCCAGCCCGGTGAAGAATTCATCGATCAGGGCATTGATGATGTCCCACTGCGCGGCGTTGGTATCCTGCGCTTCATCGACGAGGATATGATCCAGCTGCCGATCGAGCTTGTAGCGAATCCAGCCCGCCAGGTCCTTGGTATTGAGCAGCCCGGCGGCCAGCCGGATCTGGTCATCGAAGTCGATCAGCCCGGCGCGCGCCTTCGCGTCATCCCATGCCAATGCGAACTTGCGCCCCAATTCGAGCGCGGGGGTGAGCCACTTGGCCAGGGCCAGGAGCACCTGGCGGTCGCGCACGGCGAGGCTGGAGGCAAGCACGGCTGCTGCTGCGTGTTCGAAATATTCCTCGAATTTGGGCAACGAGCGCAAGTTGCTGATGCTGTCGTCCTTGTTGAACAACACCTTGTGCAGCGCTGGCAGCATTTCGAGCCGCTGCGCCGGACTAGCCGCGAGCCAGTCGGCAATCACCGCCGCGCCATCCTGCCCGGTCTTGGCACTCCACTGGCAATAGGCTGATCGGCACAACCGCAGCGCATCGACATCGAACACAGCGTCGCCGCACAGGGCCGGCAAATCGTCCGCGCTGGCAGCGCTGGGCAGTCCGATCAGCTGCTTGACCCGCGCGCCCATCGGCGGCGGCCAGTTCTTCCAGACCTCCAGCACCTTGGCGCAGCGCAGGAGGTATGCTTCAACCGCATCGGGGCCGAGCCGGACCGACAAATCCTCGATTGTGCCCAGCGTCGCTGCATCGTTCGATGCCTCGGCCACAACCAGCATGTCGGCCAGCACCTCGCGCAGCAGCAGTGCCTTTTCGCGGTCTTCCATCGCTTTGGCGCCCGGCGTGAGCCCGGCCTCATGCGGGAAGGCGGCGAGCAGCCACTGCGAGAAGGCGTGGATCGTATCGATCCGCAAACCCCCGCCCGGGCAATCGAGCACTTCGGCAAACAGCCGCCGCGCCCGCGCCTGCGCGTCGGGGCCGAAGTCCGCACCAATTGCTTTCAGGTCGGCCGCCAGCGGTTCAGGCTTCGAACGGACCCAGCGCGCCAGCACGCCGTTGATCCGCGAGGCCATCTCGGTCGCACCGGCCTTGGTAAAAGTCAGGCAGAGGATCTGCGACGGGCTGACCCCGTCCTGCAACAGCAGCCGCAACACTCGTGCCGAGAGCACCTGAGTTTTGCCGGTCCCGGCCGAGGCTGACAGCCAAACCACTTCAGCCGGATCGACCGCAGGATGCTGCTCGGCGGTCAGCGGGAACAGCTTGCCACCGCCGCTCATGGCTCGCGCTCGCTGCGGGCTTGCCATTCATCGAGCCGCATCAACTGGTCGAAATCGTTGTAGCCGCCGATGTCGGGATTGAGCCGCGCGGTGAAGGCCTCGTCGCCAATGATCCAGCGTTTGATCGCCTCGCCGAGGTATTCCTCGGTCTTGCTCAGGAACTCCTCGCGCAGCAAGCCGGTCTTCTTGCGACCCTCCTTGATCGGTTCGGCCGAGTAGCCGAACCCGGTATGGCTGTCCTTGTGCTTGCCCAGCGACCAGTATTCGAACCGCTCCGGATCGCCCGCCACGCCAGGAAATCCGCCGTCCGCCGCGATCAGACCGAGCGTGCCGAGTTGCAGCGCAAAGCCTTTTTCCACACTCGCCGGAGTCGGCGGGCCGCCGGTCTTGTAATCGACAACCGCGAGGCTGCCATCGGTCAACTGGTCGATCCGGTCGGCGCGGCCGTGGACCCGCACTCCAAGGTATTCCATCTCGCCGCGCGCCTCGCTGACCAGCACACGGCGGCCGTCTCGTTCCAGCTCGGCGATCTCCGCATCGATCCATTCGAGCCCCTTGGCGAGCCGCGGCCACCACAGCGAGCGGACCAGCGGATGCGCGCGCATCTCGGCCAGCTCCTCGGCGGCGAGCGCGAGCAACTCGCCCGCGCGCCCGCCATTGTCATGCCACCGCTGCAAGACCTTGTGGACGACCACGCCCTTCCATTGCGCGGTCGGTTCGGCATCGAGTTGATCGAGCGACTGCAGCCGCAGGATCGCGCCCGCATAGAACTGGTACGGATCGCTGCGCAGCCGGTCGAGCGCGGTCACCGACAAGGCTACATCGCGTTGAGCGGCACTAGGGCGAGGCCTAGGTTGGGGATAGCGCGGCGCTGCGCTCGCCTTGTCGATCCGCCGCGCGAGATCGATCGCGCGGAGCTCGCGGTGGTCCTTGGCGAACTCGCCGAGCAGCGCCTCGACCCGCAGCACGAACCGGCTGGGGATCACCGGCCCGCCCTCGTCGCGCGCGGCCCAGCTCAGCACCACCTCGGGCGCGCCCAGCGCGCCGGCCAGGTCGTGCGCGGCCAAGCCGATGCGGAACTCCGCTCCGGGCACGCCCAGCGCGCGCAAGACTGCGGGTGGGAGCAGCGGTTCGGGCGCGGGATTGGCTGGCCAGGTGCCCTCGGTCAGCCCGGCGCAGATCACCAGATCGGCGCGGCTCATCCGCGCTTCGAGCAGGCCGTAGATCGCGAGGCGCGGATGCCCGCCCCACGCTGGCCGCACCGCGACCCGGTCCATCGCGCCGCGCAGCACTGCGGGCAGATCGGCGGGCGCCAGCGTGGTGCCGATTTCGGCAGCGGCACCGCGCAGTTCTTCCAGCCAATTGCCGAGGTCACGGCCGGCCGCACCTTGCCAGAGCTCCGACCCTGCCAGGGCCTCGGCTGTGGCAGCCAAAGCGCCAAGGGCATCGGCGAGCAACAGGTCCTCGTCCAACCCCAGCAACGGTTCGAGCAGCGCCGCGATCCCGTTCCACCATGCTTGCAGGCCTGCCTTGTCGTCCGGCCCGGCCGCCTTGGCTATGACATCGCAGAGCGGCGCCAGTCCCGGCGCGCGGCGCGGACCGCGCAGCTCCAGATCGAGCGTGCGGGCATGACCGAGCCAGTCGGGCCGCCCCCCACTGCCATTGGCGCCCGCGCCGACCAGCGGGTGGACCAGCAGCGCCAGCAACGGCACCGGCGAAGCTTGCGTCGCAATCACTTCGGCGAGGAGCAGCACCACTCGCCCCGCTGCGGTTTGCGGCAAAGGCACGCCCGCGCTGTCGTCGGCAACGATATTCCAGCGGCGCAGATGCGCCACCACGCGGCCCGCCAGCGCGCGATCGGGCGTGACCAGCGCAGCTCGCCGCTCGGGCACTTCCAGCGCCTCGCGCAGCAAGATCGCGATGGCCTGCGCTTCCTCGCCGGGATGCGCGGTCTGCATCAGCCGCACGCCCGACAGGCGGCGCTGCGCAGCGGGCAGATCGACCCAGCCGGCGCTTGCAGCAGGCGGCAGGAACAGATTGGAGATCGCGCGGCTGCGCTCGGGCGGTGCTGCGGCCAGTCCCGCACGATGCCACGGATCGACCTCGTCGCGCGCCACGCCCATCCGGTTGAGCAGCAGCTTGAGGTGATATTGCGGATGGGTCGCGGCATCCATCGCGCCGAACGGGGCCGCTTCGCCCGCCGCCGCAATCCCGGCGGAGCCGAGCGCGGACCACACTTCTTCGTCCAGCGCGAGATCGAGATCGGGCAGGATCACCGCCGAACCGGGCAGCGAGGCGACCACGCGCAGCAGCTTGGCCAAAGCCGGCGAAGCGCTGGTGATCCCCGCGGCGACGATCGGTTCGGGCGGCGCAGTCTCACTCCAACGCCGTGCGGCATAATCAAACAGCAAATTGCGGCGCACCGGCGCATCGACCTCGCCGCGCGTCGCCAGCTCTTCCAGCCATTGCACTTGCACCCGGGCATAAAGCCGCGTCGCCTGCTGCCAGTGTCCGGCCAGATCGCCGACGATGCCCGCGACGCGCGCCTGCAACAAGTCGCCCAGTTCGATGCCTTCGATCGCGAGCCGGTCCATCGTCCGCCCGGTCTCGAACGCGAGTTGCAGCAGACCTGCCGCCTTGGGCGCACGCTCACCCAATTCGGCGCGAAGCAGTTCAGCCAGCCGCAGCCAGCGACGGGTGGGGTCGGCGGCGGGCGGGATATCGCTGCCCGCGCCGAGCGGATCGAGCAACGGCCCAAGCGTCTCGTCGAGATCGAGATCGCCCACCGCGACCATCCGCGGCAGCAGCATGCCCCCACCCGAGAGCCGCACGAAAGCCTCGGTTACGATCCGCATCGCGCGGCTGCTCGGGAGCAGCAGGGTCAGCCGCGCCAGCCCGAAATCGCGATGCGCGTAGCGGGGGATCAGACCCGCGACCAGAGCATCGGCAAACCCGCGGTGGGCGGCGATCGCATAGACCTGAAGGGGTGCGCGCTCAGCCAAGCGCGAGAGCCGCCGCCGCTGGAGTAATCGCGGCGGGAGTGCCGACGTCGTACCACGATCCGCGATGCTCGACGCCGTAGAGCCGGCCCTCGCCAATCGAGCGCTCCCACAGCACCATGGTCGAAAACGCCCCCGCAGGCGCATCGCGCAACAGCCGGTGCGAGACGATTTGCGCGCCGATGAAGATGTATGGCGCGCTCGCCTCGTCCGGTCCGCGTCGCCGCAGCCGCCCATCAGGCTCGAGATGGAAATCACCCTTGCCGCGGTGTTCGAACGCCCGTTCGCGCGGCACCACCAGCAGCAGTGCGTCCATCCGCGCCGGGTCCCAGGCGTCCGACAGATCGAGCAGCGTGTTGCGCGGCCCATCGATCCACACGTTATCGCTGTTCACGCAGACAAACGGATCGGGCAGCTGCGGCAACGCGCGCAGCATCCCGCCGCCGGTTTCGAGCAGAACCCCGCGCTCGTCGGAGAAGGCCACGCGCGGAACGACGCGCCGGGCAAGGTGCGCCTCGACCATTTCGGGCAGGTAATGGACGTTGACGACCGCCTTGGTCACCCCGGCATCGGCGAGATGATCGAGCATGAGATCGATCAGCGCACGCCCGCCCACCTCGACCAGCGGCTTGGGGCGATCGGCAGTCAGCGGCAGCATCCGTTTGCCCAGACCAGCGGCCATGACCATTGCGGTGTCGCTGACCAGTTCGCCGTTCACAAGGTCCACGTCCCGCCCCCGGCGGCGCGAAGCTCTGCCGGGATGTTGGCTGCGAACCATCGCGCGACCGGCACCAGCGCGGGATGAGTGAGATCGCGTTCGAGCAAGGCCCAGACCCGCGGGATATAGTCGAGATAGCGCGGCTTGCCGTCGCGCTGCCACAGCCGCACGAAAATGCCGACGATCTTGGCGTTGCGCTGCGCCCCGAGCCGGGCGTAGTCGCCGAGGAATTCGGCTCCTTCGCCGGTCTTGCGGACATAGTAATCGAACATCTCCGCTTCGAGCTGGGTCGACACGTCGCGCCGCGCGTCCTGCAGCAGCGAGACCAGGTCGTAGGCCTTGTGTCCGGCCAGCGCGTCCTGGAAATCGAGCAGACCCTGCTTCTCAAGACTGCCCAGCAACATGATGTTTTCGGCGTGATAATCGCGCAGCACGCAAACCCCGACGCGCTGCCGGGCGAGCAGTTCACCCAGCGTCTGCTCCCACGCCCGGACATAACCCTCGGTATCGACCTTGAGGCCTTGCGCGGGGCAGTACCATTCGGTGAACAGCTGGGCTTCGCGCTTGTACTCAGCCAGCGAGTAATCGAGAAATGGGCCCGAGGGCAGCCGGTGCAATTCGACCAGCGTATCGACCGCGGTGGTATAGATCGTGCGCTCGTCGCTGGGCCATTGGTCGAGGTATTCGCGCATCCGCACGTCGCCGAAGTCCTCGATCAGGACCAGCCCGCGCGCGGCATCCTCGGCGTGGATGTGCGGGGCGCGCAAGCCGTTGGCGTCAAGCCATTTGGCTGCGCGCAGGTATGGCGCGGGGTCCTCGTTGGGCGGCGGCGCATCCATCAGCATCGCGGTTTTCGCCCCGAGCGTGACCCGGAAATAGCGCCGGAATGAAGCATCGCCGGGCAGCGCAGCGATCTCCGCCCCGCCCCATCCGGCTTGGCTCAGGAAGGTCTCGACTTCGGCGGGCAGGGCTGCACTCATGGCAGCCGCTCTAGCCAATCTTGCCCCGGCTCGACAATGGCAATCCGCCCGGTGTCCGCAGCTTCGAGCCGGATCGCCAAGCACGCCGGTTCGTGCGCAAAGCCGCCAGCATGCTCGGGCCATTCGGCCAGCAGCGCCGCACCCTCGCGGTAATGGTCGAGCCCCAATTCATCGAGCTCGGCCGGATCCTCGACCCGGTAAAAATCGGCATGGACCAGCGGGAGCCGCAGCGCGGGTGGATCGTAGGTTTCGATGATCGCGAAACTGGGCGATGGCACTTCACCCCGATGCCCCAATGCGGCGATGATCGCGCGCGCCACAGTGGTCTTGCCTGCGCCGAGCCCGCCCGACAATGCCACAACATCGCCGGGGCGCAGCACAGCGGCAATCCGCGCGCCGAACGCCGCCGTGGCTGCGAGATCTGCCAGCGCGACGATCACGGCAATTCAACAATCGCCGCGGTTCCCTGCCCCGGTTCGGACAGCAGTTCGAGCGTGCCGCCGTGCGCCTCGATCAGACGGCGTGCAAGCTGCAGCCCCAGCCCCTGGCGGCGCTCGACGCTTTTGCCGTCAGCGCTGACCTTGATCCCTTCGAGCGCACGCGCGAGCGTCGCGGCGTCCATCCCGGCGCCGTTGTCCGATATCACGATCCGCGCCTTGCCCTTGTGGCCGCCCAGCTCAACCAGCACGCGCCCGCCATGCGGGGTCGCCGCGATGGCGTTGTCGATCAGGTGACCAATCGCCCGGCCAAGCCGGCGCTGATCGCCGACCAGCCGCCCCGCGCTCTTGTCGGCGCGCAAGTCGAGCGTGAGGCCGGCGGCACTGATCCGCCCCGCGCGGTCTTCGGCAAGGGCCTGCACGAACGGCAGCAATTCGAACTCCTCGTGCGCGAGCGGGAGCATCCCGGCCTCGCTTTGCGACAAGTCGAGCACCGCTTCGATCTGCTCGGCGAGCCGATCGACCGACTGGCGGATCGCGCTGATATAGTCTTTCCCGTCGCTCGACAGCTCGCCGCCCAGCCCGGCTTCGAGCAGTTCGGCAAACCCGCCGATCGAAGTCAGCGGGGTGCGGAATTCATAGCTCATGTTGGCGAGGAAACGCGTCTTCATCGCGTCGGCTTCCTCAAGCGCGGCGGCACGCTGCTTGAGCGCTTCGGCGGCTTTCTGCGAATCGGTGATGTCGAGCACCGTCAACAGCCCATTGCCATCGGGCAGCGGCACCCCGGCAAATTCGAGCGTGCGGCCATCGGCGAGGACCGCACGGCCGCCGGTCTGCTTACGGTCGAGCGTGGCGGCGCGGACCACGTCGCCGACCTGCTTGGCCTTGATTGGCTTGGCCAGCCGCCGCGCGATCTTTTCGAGCAGCGATTCGATCCGCGGATGCTGGTCGAGGAAATTGTCCTCCAGGCCCCAATCGGCGGCAAAGCGCCGGTTCCACAATTGCAGATGCCCGTCAGGCGCAAACACCGCGACCGATTCGAACAGGCTGTCGAACGTCGCAGTCCGGGTCCGGAGCAGCGTGTCGCGCACCGCCGACAGTCGCAGCTGTTCGGTCCGGTCTTCGGCGATCAGGATCAGCCCGCCGTCGGGCAGCGGCTGCGCGACCACCCGCAAATGCGTCCCATCGGCCAGCACCCAGGCCTCTTCCTGAACCGCCCCCGCAGTAAACCAGCCCGCGCGCTCGCGCCGCCATGCCGGGAAATCGCGTGCTTCGGGAACCCGTCCGGCGTCGCGCGCCAGATCGAGCAGGCGTTCGAACGGCGGCTGGTCGAGCAGCACTTTGGGGGTCAGCGCGAAGATCCGCTGGAACGGCGGGTTGGCGAAAGTCAGCTGGCGTTTGGCATCGAACTGCGCGACCCCGGCGGCGAGCTGGTCAAGCATCGCGCGCTGCGCATCGCGGAACGCGCGGAGCGAACGGCCCAGCTCCTCCATCTCCTCGACATCGACCGCGTAGCCGGCAATCCCTTCCTTGCCGAGCGGCAGGTCCGACACGCGCAAGGCCCGCCGCTGGCCGTCGATCGTGGCGGAGACCATGCGCTCGATCGGGAGCTGCTTGCCCGCCGCTTGGAGCGCGACTTGCTGCGCAGTCAGACCGTCAACGCTCTCGACCAGCTCGGTCCCATCGGCCACAACTTGCCGCGCGTCCTGCCCGCCGACCGCGCGGACATAGGCGTGGTTGACCAGCCTGAGCTCACCCTCGGGGCCGCGGAACCACATCGGCATCGGCGCAGCCTCGATCAAGCCGACCAAGGCATGGAAATCCCCCTGCGCGCGCGCCGCATCATCGCGCAGCTGGACCAGTTCGCTCTCGCTGTCGGAGAAATCGAACAGCCAGACCAGTGCTGCGCCGCCGGGTGAAACCTGGGGATCGGCGAGGTGGCCGCGCAGGGCGAGGCTGCGCTTCGAGCCGCGCGGAGTAACCACCATGCGGAACGGCGCGGCGGTGCGCTGGGTTACCCGCACCGCTTCGGTCAGTTCGTCCAATTGTTCCTTGGTCAACCCGCCGCCGCCGCCATCGATCCGCCCACCGTCAAGCTCGGTCAGGAATTGCGGCACGGCGTCGAGCCCGAGCCAGTTGGCGAGGCGCTGCGGCGCTTCGATCTTGCCGTCGGCCCTTACCAGCAGCGGCAAGGCCGGGCTTTCATCGACCATCCGCGCCAGCCGCCGCGCATGGCGCTGGCCGGCCTCGGCCTTGCGCACCCGTGCCCGCGCACCGAGCAATGCCCACAGCGCCGCAATCGTCCAGGCCGCGAGCAGCAAGCCCAGCAAGACGAGCGAATTGGGGGTGAGCGTCATCGCTCCATCGCTATGCGCGAGGGGGATGATTGGCAAGCGTCCGCCCACCTACTTCCGCCGGAATTGTCCGGCGGAAGTCAGGCTGGACTCAATACCGGTAATGGTCTGGCTTGAACGGGCCTTCGCTCGGCACACCGATGTAATCGGACTGCTTCTTGGTCAGCTTGGTCAGCTTCACGCCGAGCTTGTCGAGGTGCAGCGCGGCGACCTTCTCGTCGAGGTGCTTGGGCAGCACGTAAACGTCGTTCTTGTAGTTCGCCGCTTTGGTCCAGAGTTCGATCTGCGCGAGCGTCTGGTTGGTGAAGCTGGCTGACATGACGAAGCTGGGGTGGCCGGTGGCACAACCCAGGTTGACCAGGCGGCCCTTGGCCAGAATGATG
Source organism: Sphingomonadaceae bacterium (assembly GCA_025359425.1). Taxonomy (GTDB): domain Bacteria; phylum Pseudomonadota; class Alphaproteobacteria; order Sphingomonadales; family Sphingomonadaceae; genus Novosphingobium. The sequence goes on along the minus strand of JANYGC010000100.1, from coordinate 38,619 downwards.
ATCTGCTTGCCGTCCGGAAACTCGACCAGGTCGGTACCAGGCTTCACTTCGGTCCACTTGTAGTTGTCGAGCGCGGCGATCTGGATCTCGCTGTCGAAGTGCCCGATATTGCTGACGATCGCCATCGGCTTCATCGCCTTCATGTGCTCGGCGGTGATCACATCCTCGTTGCCGGTGGCGGTGACGAAGATATCGCAGCGGGTCACCGCCTCTTCCATCGTCACGACCTCGAAGCCTTCCATCGCCGCCTGCAACGCGCAGATCGGATCGACTTCAGTGACCATCACCCGCGCACCGCCGTTGCGGAGCGACTGGGCGCTGCCCTTGCCGACATCGCCGAACCCGGCAACGCAGGCGACCTTGCCGGCCAGCATCACGTCGGTCGCGCGGCGGATCGCGTCGACCAGCGATTCCTTGCAGCCATAAAGGTTGTCGAACTTCGACTTGGTGACGCTGTCGTTCACGTTGATCGCCGGGAACGGCAGCTTGCCGTCCTTGGCGATCTGGTAAAGCCGGTGCACCCCGGTGGTGGTTTCTTCCGACACGCCCTTGATGTGCGCGACCGACATGGTGAGGTAGCCGGGTCTGGCCTTGACGAAGGCCTTGAGCGCGCGCTGGAATTCTATTTCCTCGGCGTTGGTCGGCTCGGGCATGGTGTCGCCGGCTTCGAGCCGCGCGCCCCACAGCGCGAACATGGTCGCATCGCCGCCATCGTCGAGGATCAGGTTGGCGGTCTGGCCATTGCCGTCGACGTCCCAATCGAAGATCCGGCCGACGTAATCCCAGTAATCGGCGAGGCTTTCGCCCTTGATCGCGAACACCGGCACGCCGGTCGCCGCGATCGCGGCAGCCGCATGATCTTGCGTCGAGAAGATGTTGCAGGTCGCCCAGCGCACATCGGCGCCCAGCGCGGTCAGCGTTTCGATCAGCACCGCAGTCTGGATCGTCATGTGCAGCGAGCCGGTGATGCGTGCGCCCTGCAAAGGTTGCGATGCACCGAATTCTTCGCGCAGCGCCATCAGGCCGGGCATTTCGGTTTCGGCAATGCGGATTTCGGCGCGGCCGTATTCGGCCAGGCTCAGATCGGCGACAACGTAATCCTGGGCGCGGGTAGCAAGGGTGGCCACGGGGTAAGCTCCTGTGAAATTGGACCGGGCGCCGTTCCTCGCATCAAAAGAGGCGGCGCCACGAATGACGCCGCCCTTAGCCCCGCGCGCCGCGAGAGGCAAATATAAAGATTGCTTTATATGTTTTGCGAACCCGGCGAACCCGGGTCGAAGTAGCCGCACGGGAGCGGCGGTGAAGCGTCAGCCCGGCCCGCCCGCCGCGCGTGCCGCTTCACCCGAACCGGAAAGATTTGGTCTCAATCCTGCCCCCGATCCATCGCCCCCGTCCCGCCGCCCCGTCAAAAGCGGCGGGAAGCTGTATGGCTCAGCGCAGCCAGGCCATCTGGTGTGCACCGTCATCGAGCAGGTCATTGGCCGCTTCGACCAGCGGCTGGAGCCCGCGCATATCGGCCAGCGTACTGGCAACCTGCTTGAGCTGGCCGCAATTGAGCCAGGGATGGCCCTGCCCGTACTGATTGGCCATCTGGACGCTGAGCTTGTCGAGCGCGTGGTCGGCCTTGGCCGGACCCAGTTTGGCAGCGTAATCTGCCTTGAGCTCGCGCGCGGCGGCGTTGAGTTCGCCGATGTGATTGGTGGTGAAGCGGCCGTATTCACGCTGGAAATTGTTCGCCGTGGTGCGGCAGCGCAGCCCGGTGACCATCAGCATGATGTCCAGCCGGCGGATCTTCTCAGCCTGACCCATCCCGCCAGCTGCGGCTGGAAAAGACAAAACCATACCCGCTGCGGCAACGCAGGCCGCAAACCCCTTGATCGTCATGTGTAGTCTCCCGGCGGGCCCGTATCCCGCAACCACGACAATCGCTGAACTCGTTTACTCAATCTTAAAGCGGGGCAGTAAAGCGAAATTAACCGTTCGCCGCGCCGTTGCAGGCTGGCCCTTAACCCCTATATTCCGTTCGAGAATCTCGAAAATTCCAACCAGGAGAAAAGTTATGACGATCGCTGTTGGCGACAAGCTGCCCGACGTGAAATTGGTCAAGGCCACCGCAGAAGGCCCCGATGCCGTGCAGAGCGCCGACTATTTCGCCGGCAAGCGCGTCGCACTGTTCTCGGTCCCCGGCGCCTTCACCCCGACCTGCTCGGCCAAGCACCTGCCCGGCTTCGTCGACAAGGCCGGTGAGCTCAAAGCCAAAGGGATCGACGAGATCGCCTGCACGGCAGTCAACGATCCGTTCGTGCTCGGCGCGTGGAACAAGAGCGGCGGGTCGGACGATGTCACCATGCTGGCGGACGGCAACGGCGATTTTGCCGCAGCGCTCGGCCTGACGATGGACGGTAGCGCCTACGGCCTGGGCAAACGAGGCCAGCGCTTCTCGATGGTGGTCAACGACGGCACGGTCGAGCAGCTGTTCGTCGAAGGCCCGGGCGAATTCAAGGTCAGCTCGGCCGAGCACATGCTCGAAAACCTTTGAACCTCTGGTGGCAGCTGGCGATCAAGGCGCTCGTCTCGGGCGTCCTGATCGCCGCCGCCTCCGAACTGGCGCGGCGGAGCCCCGGCTGGGGCGGACTGGTGGCGAGCCTGCCGCTGGTTTCGTTCCTGACGATGCTGTGGCTGTGGCACGATGGTTCGGGTGACCGGATTGCCGATCTGGCGCTGTCGTCCACCGCCTACGTCATTGCCTCGCTGCCCGCGTTCATCGTGCTGGCGCTGGTCCTGCGCCGCGGGCTCGCGCTCCCGGTGGCGATGGCCTTGTTCGTGCTCTGCGGGTTCGCCGGTTATCTGGCCATGACGGCGCTCGGCAAAAAGCTCGGTCTGCCAGTTTAAAACCCCATCAACGCGCGCGCTTCCTTGCGGCTGCACGATCCGTCGAGGACGCAGCCGGGGACGTGCTTGAAAGCCTTCAAGCGGACCCGGCGTCGGGCAGCGCGTAAGTAACGGTCGCTTGCCCGACCGGCCGCTCCGGGTCGTCCTGATAGAGCTGCACATCGACCGTGGCGAGCCGCCGTCCGAGCCTGAGCAGCCGGGCTTCGGCATAGAGCCGCCTGGGCTGCACGCCGCGCAGGAAACTGTAATTGAGGTTGCTGGTGACCGCCATGGCAACCGGGCCGATGTGCGCCAGGATCACGGCATAGGCCGCGTGATCGGCCAAACCCATCTGCGTTGGACCCGATACGAGATTGCCGGGGCGCAGATTGACGGGCTCGGGATCGAGCGTGACCAGCGCCCGGCCCGGCCCGATTTCGGCAACCGTAGTGGTCGCTCCGCCAGCACGCTCGGCAAAGGCTCCCGCAAAGAACGTCGCCAATTCAGCAACGCCCATCACCGGCTCGCGGGCATCCGCCACTGTCTAGAACCCCATCAGCGCGAGGACTTCCTTGCGGCTGCGCGAATCGTCGAGGAAGCAGCCGAGCAGCCGGCTGGTGACCATTTCGACCCCGGGGGTCTTGACCCCGCGCCCGGTCATGCAGCCGTGCTGCGCCTTGATCACCACTGCCACGCCGTGCGGGTGGAGGTTGGCCCAGATGCATTGCGCGACCTCGGCGGTGAGCCGTTCCTGGATCTGCAGCCGTTCGGCAAAGCCGTGCAGCACGCGGGCGAGCTTGGAAATGCCGACCACCTTGTCGCGCGGCATATAGGCAATATGCGCGGTGCCGGTGATCGGCGCCATGTGGTGCTCGCAGTGCGACTGGAACGGGATGTCCTTAAGCAGCACCAGCTCGTTGTAACCGCCGACCTCCTCGAACTGGCGGGCAAGGTGCAAAGCCGGGTCAGAACCATAGCCCTGGCAGTATTCCTTCCACGCGCGGCCCACGCGGGCCGGGGTATCGAGCAGGCCTTCACGATCCGGATCGTCGCCCGACCAGCGGATCAGCGTGCGGATTGCATCCTGAACTTCATCGGGCACCGGCAGCTTGGGCTTGGGGCCGCCATCGGAAATACGCACCGCACCGTCCATCGTCTTCTCCATCACTTCGGTCTGCGCAGCAGTCCGCCGCGGCGAAACAGCCCGCGCTTCTTGCTGAACGGTTCGAACAGCTCTTCGGGCCGCTCGGGATCGAGCAGCGCGTTATCCGCGACCGCTTTCTCTGCATCGGTCAGCGGACGCAAGGCAAAAGGTTCAAGGTACTTTCCGGTCTTGGGCGCCTGCGTAATCAGCTCGATCATCGATGGATTGGCGGAGAGCTGCTGTTCGACTTGCAGGGCCGTCAGCCCGGTGTGTTCGGCCAGCAGCGCGATCCGCACCCGTTTGATCGGGGCCGAGGCGTGGGCATTGCCCGGGCGCGCCGCATCGATGAACAGGTCGCATTCGCTGTCGAGCCCCATCGAACGGTTGTTCATGTTGGCCGAGCCGATCCGGATTACTTCGTCATCGACAATCATGACCTTGGAATGGACATAGATCGCGGTCCCGGCGGCGTTGAAGGGCATGAAAATCCGGAAGCGGCTGTCCGGGTCGTCGGATCCGATTGCGTGGCATAACTGCACTCGCGCGCCGTCCATCGCCGTCTGTTCGAGCCAGCCTTCGGCACTTTCGGGATTGATCAGGACGATTTCTGGCGGATCGGGCCGGGCCAGTCGCTCAACCAGTGCTTCGGCAATCGCACGGCTGGCGAAGTATTGGCTTTCGGCATAGATGAACCGCTTGGCGCGCGCGATGTGTTCGATGAACAGCGCTTCGATCTCGCGAATTTCGCTGCTTCCATGCCATTCGGCGCGAGTCCGCGCGATCCCGACCTCGACATCTTCGAACTCCGCCGTCAATCCTTTTGGCCACGCGCTTTCACGCTGCGGCTTGCAGGGTATCATCGGCTTGCCCCCGGCTCGCTCCCAGCGGTCGCGGCCCAGTTCGGCGAGGTTCCCGGCGACATCGCCTTCGACCAGCATGGTCAGATCGTGCCACGGCCCATACAGCTTCTTGCTGTAGGGCTTGTGCCGCCGGGGATCGGCTTCGAGATGCTCGGGCGTGTCCCACCGGTCCGAGGTCATGTCGATTCCGCCGCAGACCGCAAAGGTATCGTCGATCACCACCACCTTCTGGTGATGGCTGCAGCCGATCGGGTGCGCGGAATCCAATTTGAAGTCGATCTGCGGGTGCAGCATCCAGCGGATCAGGTCGAGGATCATCGAGCCGCGGAACAGGAACTTGAGCGCACCGAAATTCCACTTGAGGGTCCGTACCTGCAACCCTGGATTTCGTTCGCACAGCCAGATGACATATGCCCCCAACCGTGCCGGATTGATCCTTTTGCGGGGCAGATTCCAGAACCGGCGGCCTTTTCCAAGCCGCATCCGGGTATCGAAATCCCAGCCGATCATGAAGATCAGCTGCTGCGCGCGGTGCATCGCTTGCTGCATCAGCGCGTAATAATCGGCGGCATCGATGACCACGTGCGCGCGGCTCGCCCGGGCAAAGCGCCAGACCGAAGGATTGGGCGCGAGCGGGGTTGGGTCACTCTCCATCGCCCGGTCTTATCCAGCCGAGCGCTTCCCGTCACGCACCATGCGCCCGGCCCGATAATTAAAATGCAAGCGAATGAACGCGCTGCAACGCGCCGGACTGGACCCATTGCCCCCAAGGCTCCTAGATGCGGGCGAATCGGGAGCCGCAGGGACGGATGCATGGATCAAGCTGATGTGGTGATTGTCGGAGCCGGCCACGGCGGGGCGCAAGCGGCGATCGCGCTGCGCCAGAACGGCTTTGCCGGGTCGATCCTGCTGATCGGGCGTGAACCAGAAATCCCCTACGAACGTCCGCCGCTATCGAAGGAATACCTTGCCCGCGAAAAGACCTTCGAGCGGATTTGCCTGCGCCCCGAAGCGTTCTGGGGCGACAAGGCGATCACCTTGCTGCGCAATGCCGAGGTGATGAAAGTCGATCCCGCTGCGCACCAGCTGACGCTGCGGGACGGTGCCACGATAACCTACGGCCAGGCGATCTGGGCAACCGGCGGCGATCCGCGGAAAATGGCATGCGAAGGGGCCGACCTTGCGGGCGTCCACGCGGTGCGCACCCGCGCCGATGTCGACCAGCTGATGAAGGAACTCGACGCCGGGGCGAACCGCGCGGTGGTCATCGGCGGCGGCTACATCGGGCTCGAGGCGGCGGCGGTGCTGACCAAACTCGGGGTGAGCGTAACCGTCCTCGAAATGCTGCCGCGGGTCCTGGCGCGGGTCGCGGGCGAAACGCTGTCGCGCTTCATCGAAGCCGAACACCGCGCGCATGGAGTCGATCTGCGCACCGAAACCGCAGTCGAGGCGCTCGTCGGTGAGAACGGCAAGGTTACCGGGGTGACTCTGGCCGACGGCACCACCCTGCCCGCCCACCTCGTCATCGTCGGGATCGGGATCGTGCCCGCGGTCGGCCCACTGCTCAGCGCCGGTGCGGCGGGCGGCAACGGCATCGACGTCGATGAGTTTTGCCGGACCAGCCTGCCCGATATCTATGCCATTGGGGACTGCGCGGCGCAGGCCAACGCCTTTGCCAACAACACGGTTGTTCGTTTGGAATCGGTGCAGAACGCCAACGACATGGCGACCTGCGCGGCCAAGGCGATCTGCGGTGAGCCGGTCGCATACGGTGCGACACCATGGTTCTGGTCGAACCAATACGACCTCAAGTTACAGACTGTCGGACTGTCGCTCGGCTATGACCGCGAAGTGGTGCGCGGCGATCCCGCAGCGCGCTCGTTCGCAGTGGTGTATCTGCGCCAGGGTCAGGTGATCGCGCTCGACTGCGTGAACAGCGTCAAGGATTATGTCCAGGGCCGCAAGCTGGTCGAGGCCGGGTTCAAGCCCGACGATCCCGATACGCTGGCCGACACCGAGGTGCCGCTCAAGGACATGCTCGCGGCGGCGGGCGGTTGATTACAACGCGGCACAGGCTAGGCTGAAAGCGGACAAGGACACGCACGCAATGGCAGGACGCTACTTCGAAGACTGGCAAGTGGGTGACCGGCTGAGCCACGACATCGGCCGCACGGTGACCGAGACCGACAACCTGCTGTTCTCGGTGATGACGCACAACCCGCAGCCGCTGCATATCGATGTCGAAGCGGCCAAGGCGAGCGAGTTCGGCCAGATCCTGGTCAACGGCACTTTCACTTTCGCGCTGATGGTCGGGCTGTCGGTGGGTGACACCACGCTGGGCTCGCTGGTCGCCAACCTGGGCTATGACAAACTTGTCATGCCCAAACCGGTCTTCATCGGCGATACCCTGCGCGCCACCAGCGAGGTGACCGAATTGAAGCCATCGGGATCACGGCCCAATGCCGGCATCATCACTTTCCGCCACGAATTGACCAACCAGCGCGGCGAGGTGGTTTGTTCGTGCCTGCGCACCGCGCTGATCAAGCGCCGCAGCGCGCCGGAGAATAGCTGACATGCAGATCGGCATTGTCGGCGCCGGCCGGATGGGCGGCAATATGGCCCTGCGGCTGCTGCGCGGCGGGCATCAGGTGGCCATCCAGGACATTCGCCCGGAAGCCTATGCGGCGATCGTCGCAGCCGGGGCGATGGGCTACCCGGCGCTGGCCGAGATGGTGGCCGGGCTGGCCAAGCCGCGCACCGTCTGGCTGATGGTCCCGGCGGGCAAGATCACCGACGGCGCGATTGCTGCGCTCGGCGAGCTGCTCGAACCTGGCGATACCCTGATCGACGGCGGCAACTCGCACTTCAAGGACAGCGTCGCGCGGGCCGCGATGCTGGCGCAAAAGCAGATCGATTTCCTCGATGTCGGGACCAGCGGCGGGGTGTTCGGGCTCGAGCGCGGCTATTGCCTGATGGTCGGCGGCGCCAAGGCCGCAGCCGACCGCAACGCGCCGATCTTTGCCACGCTCGCGCCGGGCACTGGCGACATTCCGCGCACCCCCGCGCGCGCCGCCAGCAAGCTGACTGACACCGCCGAGCAGGGTTGGCTCCACTGCGGCCCTTCGGGCTCGGGCCACTACGTCAAGATGGTCCACAACGGCATCGAATACGGGATGATGCAGGCCTACGCCGAAGGCTTTGCCCTGCTCGCAACCGCAGATAATCCCAAACTACCCGAACAACGGCGTTACGAGCTCGACACTGCGGCGATCGCCGAGCTGTGGCGGCGCGGCAGCGTGGTGACCTCGTGGCTGCTCGATCTCAGCGCCGATGCAATGGCTGGCAACCCCGACCTCGCCCCCTATTCGCCGCAAGTGCAGGATTCGGGCGAAGGCCGCTGGACGGTCGAAGCCTCGCTCGAACAGGAAGTCTCCACCCCGGTGCTGACCATGTCGCTGTATGAGCGCTACCGCTCGCGGCTCAGCGACGGGTTTGGCGACCGGCTGCTCTCGGCGATGCGGTTCAAGTTCGGCGGACACATCGCGCCCAAGCCTTGAGCCACATGCCGCCTTGCCGGTGATGGGGAAAATGGTGCGCCCGGAACGATTCGAACGTCCGGCCCTCAGATTCGTAGTCTGATGCTCTATCCAGCTGAGCTACGGGCGCATTTGAGTGGCGCACATAGGGGCCAGTCCCGAGCTTGGCAAGCCGCTAATTAGGGCTTTTGCAGCATCGTCTTGAGCGCCGTAGCCAGCGGCCGGTCGAGCGGCGGCATCGGCAATGCCATCATCTCGCCGGGCGCGAACCAGCCGATCCCAGCGGCATCGAGACAGTGCGGAGCGCCGGTCCAGCGGCAGCAAGTGTAAAGACTGATGACAAGCCCGGCGGCAGCATCTTCCGCGCGCGCCAGCCAGGTCAGGTCGGTCGCCTCCAGCCCTACCCCCAGCTCTTCATCGATCTCGCGGATCAGCGCTGCGATGGCGGTTTCGCGCGGCTCGACCTTCCCGCCGGGAAACTCCCACAGCCCGCCGTGCTGCCGCTCTGGCCGGCGCTGCTGCAGCAATATGCGCCCGCCATCATCGATCAACGCGGCCGCGACCACTTCAAGCATTGTCGGAATTCTTTTCACTCATCCGCCCAGTTTAAACCATTTGTTAGGACTGCACCCGATATTCGAAGCTCATCTGCAAGAGGAGCGGAGACGGGGTCATGAAAAGACTGATTACAGCATTGATCCGTGATGATCGGGGGACGTCGGCAGTCGAAATGGGGCTGATCTGCGCGCTTATCGTTCTCGCGATGCTGACCGCACTGCAGGGCTTTGCCAATGAGACCCAGAACACTTGGAATATTGTAGCGAGCAGCTCGAGTGCTGCCAATGCAAGTGTCGCCGGTTAAACATTTGGCAAGGAATTCCCCTTAATCCGGCAGTTGCTCAATTCGGGTGACAGGGAATGAGCCGGGTAAACTGAAGACTGCCAACAGGAGACTAACCATGAAGTTCATCAACAAGCTGATCCGTGACGAAGCTGGCGCAACTGCCATTGAATATGGCCTGATCGCTGCTCTGATCGCCGTTGCCGCCATCACTGCGATGCAGGGCCTCGGCAACGAACTGAAGACCACGTTCAACACGACTTCGTCCGCAATGGGCGTCGCTAACGCCGCGGCTGCTTAACGCAACCACGGTGTAACGGACACCTTCGGGTGTACCCAACACGAGGGGCGGCAGGGAAACCTGCCGCCCCTTTCGTTTGTGCGTAATACGTACCAATCAATAAGTGACGAGCTTGATCTTCTGACCGGCGTTGAGCCGCGCGTTCGCGGACAGCCCGTTGAGCACCAGGAACCGCTCGAGCGGGGCATCGGTATAGGCCATCCGCGCCGCCAGCGACTGCACGGTGTCGCTGCTCTTGACGGTGACCACCTGCAACTTGCGCGGCTTGAGCGCCGCTGCCTCGGCATTGGACAGCCGCCGCACCGACCCGAACATCGAATCGAACGGGTTCTGTCCGGCCTGGGTAATCGTCAGGAAGTGATACGCCTGACTGCTGCTCCACTGGTAAGCGAACACGGTCACGTCGACCTGACTATTGCCCGAAGTCACCCGCGCGGTCGAATAAGCGGCGGGAATGCCGTTGACCGTCGTGCGCTGGACCGCTGACGGGGTCAGTTGCGTCTGGTTAGACTGCGCCAGCGCAGCGAATTGCGCGGTGACATAGCTATCGAGGTTGCCATTGAATGCCGCGGTGGTGAACTGGCCTTTGCCCGCTGTGCCGCCGATCGCGACCGCCCGATTGCCATTGACCAGATAAGAACCGGCGGGCGCTTCGAACGCCAGCTTTTCGATCGGATGTTTGAAGCTGCGCCCCTCGGCATAACCCTGTGCGGCCGAATCACCATATGTCAGTCCGGCAATCCGGCTGAGGAACATATCGCGGTTGGTCACCCCGGTGGCGGTTCCGGCCTGCGCAGCAGCGCTGCGCACGCGTGAGGCGGGATCGGGGTGAGTCGAAGCCCATTCGGGGACCTGTTCGCTGGTCCCCATCAGTTTCGCGTCGAGCGCGTTCTGGTTGGCGAGGCTTTGCAGCACAGTCGACATGGCGCGCGGATCGTATCCGGCCCTGCGCAGATACTGGATGCCATACGAATCGGCTTCGCTCTCCTGCTTGCGCGAGAACTTGAGGGTGAGCAGCTGCGAGCCCTGCAGGAAACCCTTCTGCAGCAGCTGCCCGACCTGGCTGTTGTTGCCCAGCACCACGCCCGAAAGGATCGCGCCAAGGATGCCGACGACCTGGTTTTTGGTCGAATTGCTTTGCCGCTGCGCGCTGTGGCGCAGCACAGTGTGGGCAAATTCATGCCCCAGCACCCCGCCCAGCTCGGCCTCGTTGTTCATCAGGCTGACGAGCTGGCGGGTGGTGTAGATGTAGCCCCCGGGGATCGCGAAGGCGTTGTTGATCGAACTGTCGAGCAAGGTCACGGTATAATCGCTCGATGTGTTGCTCATGCCCGATTGCAGCGCGATTTTCTTGCCGATGGTGGCGACATAGTCGGCCTGCGGGCCGGTTAGCGCGCCGCCGTATTCGGCGACCAGCTGCGGGTGCGCCTTGGCGCCCTCGGCCTTGTCTTTGGCGCTGATCGAAGCGGCGGTGGCCCGGGTGGTAGCGGCGGTCAGTCCGCCTTGCGGAACAAAGCTCAGTACCAGAGCAGCGCCGATCAAATAGCGGGTTGTGCGGCCCAGATTCATAGTCATTCCCCTTCGTCGCAAATCATTTGCTCGATTATGGGGCTAAACGCACGAAGGCGGCTGAACGATCCCTGACCCGGTTCAGCTATCCCCGATGCGCAGGAACCGTTCCTCGCGTGAGGCGCGCAGCTCGCCGGGTGTCATTGTCGCCAGTTTATCGAGTTCGCGGCCAATGGCCTGGGCCAGGCTGAGCGCAGCAACCGCCGGCTCGCGGTGCGCGCCGCCGACTGGCTCGGGCACAATCCGGTCGATCACCCCGAGCGCGAGGAGCTCCTGAGCGGTGGTTTTCATCGCCTCGGCCATTTCCGGGGCCTTGTCGGGCGTGCGCCACAGGATCGAAGCTCCGGCTTCGGGCGAGATCACCGAATAGACCGCATGTTCCATCATCAGCACGCGCTCGGCGCTGGCCAGTGCAACCGCACCGCCCGACCCGCCCTCACCCACGATCACCGCGACCATCGGGACGGGCAGGATCAGGCAGGCCTCGGTCGAGCGGGCGATGGCTTCGGCCTGCCCGCGTTCCTCCGCCTCGATCCCCGGAAACGCGCCCGAGGTATCGACCAGGGTCACCACCGGCAGCCCGAACCGCCCGGCCAGCTCCATCAGGCGGATCGCCTTGCGGTAGCCCTCGGGCTTGCCCATGCCGAAATTGTGCTTGATCCGGCTTTGGGTGTCGTTGCCTTTTTCGTGCCCGATCAGCATCACCCGGCGCCCGTTTCCATCGGCACCCAGCTTGGCGAAACCGCCGATGATCGCCTGATCGTCACCGAAATAGCGATCCCCGCCCAAAGGCATGAATTCGGTGAAGGCCAGTTCGACATAATCGACGAAGTGCGGGCGCATCGGGTGGCGCGCAACCTGGGTTTTCTGCCACGGTGTCAGCGCGGCATAGGTACTGGCGAGCAACTGCGCGCTCTTCTTCGCGAGCCGGTCGATTTCGGCCGAAATATCGACGTCGCCGCCCTTGGCCGTCTCACGCAACTCGGCGATCCGCGCTTCGAGCGCAGCCACTGGCTTTTCGAATTCTAGATAGGAAATCATCGGCACGCGCTAGCCCTCTGCGGGCCGCACGGCAAGGGGATGGCGCGCATTGACCAAGGCAACAAGCCGCGCGCTATCGACATGGGTGTAGATCTGGGTGGTGGCGATATCGGCGTGGCCGAGCAACATCTGCAGCACCCGCAGGTCGGCCCCGCCCTCGAGCAGATGGGTTGCAAAGGCATGGCGCAGCACATGCGGGCTGAGCTTTTCATGGTCCAGCCCGGCGCGCGCGGCGAGTGCACGGAGCAGCTGGAACAGCCGCACCCGGGTCAAGTGGCCCTGTTTGGAACTCGACGGAAACAGGTGCTTGCCGACGGGTGACCGCAGCACCAGCCAGCGCCTCAACGCGTGCTGCGCCCGGGTGCTGACCGGGACCATGCGCTGCTGCCCGCCCTTGCCGGTGACGGTCAGGAACGGCGCGTCGCGTGGCACCGCGCTGAGCGGCAGCGAAACCAGTTCGGTCGCGCGTAGTCCCGATCCATAGAGCAGTTCGAGCAAGGTCAGCAGGCGCACCGCGGCACTGCTTCCGTCCAGCGCCTCGGCCTCGGCGCGTTCGAACAGTGCGGCCACCTCGGCATGGCCGAGCAGCCGGGGCAGCGGACGGCGACTGCGCGGGCGCGGCAGGCTGGGCGAAGGATCGTCTCCGCGCCAGCCTTCATCGACCATAAAGCCGCAGAACTGGCGCAGCGCCGAGCATTTGCGCGCGAGGCTGGATGGGGCGAGCCCGGCCCAGGCCGCGCCAAGCGACGCGAATGCCGCCCGGTCGGCCCTGGTCAGGTCGCCGATCGCCTCCTCCGCGCCGTCAAGGTCGCGGCGGTAGGCCAGCAAGGTGTTGAGCGCCGCGCCGCGTTCGGCGGCCAGCATCGCGAGGAAAGACTCGATCGCGGCCGAGATGACTCAGCCCCGCGCCACCGCTTCGGCGGCGATCATCCGGGCTTCAGCGCCCAGGCCGACCCGGTTGAGCGCCGAGACGATGTGGTAGAGGTTGACGCTGGTCATCTTGTCCCAGCCGGTGCCTTGCATCCCCAGCCCGGCCAGCAGCGCCACCAGTTCGCGGTTGTTGACGTCGGCCGCCTGGTCGATCAGCCGACTCCACCGGGTCTGGCGCGAAAGGTCGATCCCGAGCTTGTCCGAGAAGCTCCCCGCAGTCGGCGCATCGACCCGGCCAAGGCCAGCCAGACCCGCAATCAGAAAGCGCGACTTGCGGTAGCCCTCGCTCTTGTCGTTGCCGTAGAAGCTCGACAGCGCCGAACCATCGACCGGGGTCGAACGCGCCGGTGCGGCCAAAGCCAACTGACCCCACGCGAGCGACCCCGTATCGGCCTGCGCCGACCAGCGCAGCGCATTCTGGTCGAGCCCCGCCGCCAGCATCGAGGCGATCAGTTCGGGCGCCTGCGCCGCATAATCGGCCAGCACCGGCAGCCGCGCCGCAGCATAGGCGGTCAGGACCTGGCGCGAATAGCGCGCGTCCTCATCCGCAGCCCCATCCCACAGTGCGCGCATCGCAGCGAAGCGCTCGGCGGGCTGCTCGGCGACATAGGCCGAGCGCAAGGTAGCGGCGGCTTTGGCCCAATCGCCGTTGATATCGTCCTGCGCATAGATCTGGCTGTAGAGATCGACCATCGCGCTGCTCGACAGGATCCCCGCCGCCCCGGCGCGGTCGGCTCCGGCGGCGCGGGTCTCCAGCGCCAGCATCGGCGCGGTCGCGGCAACATAGGCGTACCGCTTGGGCAGGTCCTTCATCAGATTGTCCGGCGGGGTCAGCCCAACCGCGATGGTCAGCGCATAACGCCATGGGTTCATGTCCGAAACCCCGTCCCATTCGATCGTGACCGCCTGGCGCGCGCGTCCTGCGGAACCGGCGTAGCGCTGCGCCAGCAGCACATCGATCCGGGGCCAGCCGCCCTCGCCAACCATGCGATCGAGCTGCGCTTGTCCCGACGAGCCCTCACCTTGGAACGAGCTGCAAATTGCCCGCAGCGCGCGCCAGTCGGCATCCTTGCGCTGTGCTCCGATCACTGCGGTGACCGGACAGATCCCGGTGATATCGGCGGTGAAGGCATAGGCATCCAGCGCCGCTTGAGTCAGTGCTGGCGTGTAGTTCGCGGCATCGACATCCTGCACCAGTTCGCGCGCCGCTGCGCCCTCGCCCATGCGGACCAGCAGGCTGGCGCGACCGGCTGCGAAATCGGCGGGGTTCATCCCGTCAGGCGCATCGAGCCGCGAGGCCAGTGCGCGGCGCAGCAGGATATGCCCCCAGCGCGACACCAGTTGTCCCTTGTTGCCGTTCAGCAAGGCCATGACCAGCACCGGGCTCTGGTGCGCAACCGACCCCAGCGGCATTCCGCCTTCGTCTTCGGCGAGGATGCCGACCTGTTTCATCGAGCGCCGCGCCGCCGCGGGCATATCGAACTTGGGTTTGAGGCCAAGCAGTTCGTCGAGCTGGTCGGGGCTCATCGACTCGAGCTCGCGCAGCGTCGGGATGCGCGCGCCCGAGGGCAAGGTGGGCCCGGCGGGCCGTGCAGCAGCACCTGGCGTGCCGCTTGGCGGGAGCGGCTGGACCACCGCGCCCAGGGCGTCGGGACGCGCCGGCGTGGCCGGCTTGGGCGGGCCCGGCTTGGGCTTTTCGAACCCGGGGGGGAGCAGCGATTCGGGCGAATCCTGCGCGATCGCCAGCGCCGAGCTGAGCGTCAGCGCCATGCCGGCCGAAAGGAGCAAGGTGCGTTTCACCGGCTGACCTGCGGCAAAGTTGCCGGCACCGACTGCGGGCTGAGCGGCCGCTCGCCGCCGTCGGCCCAGGCCCAGGTCAGCAGCGCGCCCAGCACCGCCAGCGCCGCAGCGGCAAACAACCAGCTTTTGCGTAGTTCCACCGCCACCTGCGACCTCTTCACCCGAAACGTGCCCAAAACTTGCACTGCCGGTTAGCCCATCTATAGGCGTGGCCGCAATGGAGCTTGAGCTGTCCCCCGACAAAATCGCCGCATTGGCGCGGCGGATCGACCGGCCGGTGGTGCTGGTCGGGATGATGGGGGTTGGCAAGACCAGCGTCGGACGGCGGCTCGCCGCGCTGCTCGGCCTGCCCTTCACCGACGCCGACGACGAGATCGTCCATGCCGCGCAGATGTCGATCGCGGAGATCTTCGAGCGCTATGGCGAAGCCTATTTCCGCGACGGCGAGCGGCGGGTCATCGCCCGGCTGGTCAATGCCGGGCGCGGCGTCATCGCGACCGGCGGAGGTGCCTTCGTCCATCCCGAAACGCGGGCGATGATCCTCGCCAAGGGCATCGCGGTCTGGCTGGACAGCGATCTGGACTCGCTGATCGAACGCGTCGGCCGCAACAGCAACCGGCCGCTGCTGCGCGGCGGCGATCCGCGCGAAATCCTGGCTGCACTCAAAGCGGCCCGCGAAAGCGCCTATGCCGAGGCACCGATCCATGTGACAAGCGGACAAGGTCCGCACCACCGCGCGGTGCACAAGGTGCTGAAGGGACTCGACGAATGGCTGTGATCCCGGTCGAACTGGCGGGCCGCTCGTACGAGGTCCGCGTTGCTGCGGGCTTGCTTGCCGACCTGCCGCAGCAATGCAGCCCGCGCCTGCGCAAGCGCCGCGTGCCGGTGATCACCGATGCCAACGTCTTTGCCGCGTGGGGCGCGGCGGTCGAACATGCCCTGCACGAAGGCGGCCATGAAGCGGCGTGGCGGGTGCTTCCGGCGGGTGAGCCAACCAAAAGCTGGGAGCAGCTTGCGCAGACCACCGACTGGCTGCTGGCCGAGGAGGTCGAGCGCGGCGATGCGGTGCTGGCTCTGGGCGGCGGAGTCATCGGCGACCTGACCGGGTTCGCCGCCGCCATTCTCAAGCGCGGCTGCCAGTTCATCCAGCTGCCCACCACCTTGTTGGCGCAGGTCGATTCGAGCGTCGGCGGGAAGACTGCAATCAACACCGCCGCGGGCAAAAACCTGATTGGTGCGTTCCACCAGCCCGCGCTGGTGCTGGCTGATCTGGCGGTGCTCGACACGCTGCCCGCGCGCGAGCTCAAGGCGGGTTACGCCGAGGTGGTCAAATACGGCCTGCTCGGGGATGCCGATTTCTTCGCCTGGTGCGACCAGAACGGTGCGGCGCTGCTGGCGGGCGATGCCGGATTGCGCGAATACGCGGTGGCTTACTCGGTCGCTGCGAAAGCGCGGATTGTCGCGGCGGACGAGCGTGAGACGCTGGGGCTGCGCGCGCTGCTTAACCTGGGGCATACCTTCGGCCACGCGCTCGAAGCGCAGACCGGGTTTTCGGACCGCCTGCTCCACGGAGAAGCAGTGGCGCTGGGCATGGTGCTCGCCGCGCGATTCTCGGCTGCGCGAGGACTGTTGCCTCGCGCCAGCGCCGAACACGTTGCGCGGCATTTCGCGGCGCTCGACATGCCCAGCGAAATCGCCACGCTGGCGCTCAATTGTGACGGCCACGCGCTGACCGCACATATGCTCCACGACAAGAAGATGGACGCCGGAGCCTTGCCGTTCGTGTTGCTCAAGGGTCTGGGCGAGGCGTTTCTGGCGAAAGACGTTGCGCTGGAAGAGGTTGCATCGTTCCTCGACGAACAACTGCGGCGCTAACCTCGCAATCGCGGCCTAGCCAAAAATCGCGATCGACTGCATGCCGACTGCGACCGCGGTGCCGTCGGCGTTCCAGATCGCCATGTCCTGGCTCGAGCAGCCCTTTTCGGCGTAATTCCCGGCGGCGCGGACCAGGTACCAGCCATCGGTGGTTTGCGGCAGCGGGGTGAGCAGGTTGATCAGCCAGGTCATCGAGCTGACCGGCGACCAGGCCTCCATCAACGGCATCACGCCCGGCGGCAGCGCATCGGCGATGAGCAGCAGCGCGACCATCGGATCGAGTCCGTCGGTATCTTGCAGCCGCACCCACCAGGTCAGCTCGGGCTGCTTGTCGGCGGACTTCTGCATTGCGAACCGGCGGTCGAATTGCGCGGCAAAAGTCGGCCCGCGCCCTTCGGGGAACGGCGCGGCATCGGCGGCGGCGATCACTCCGGCGGGCGCGGGCAGGTTGTGCAGGTGCAGCGTACTGCTCACGACCGGGCCCATGAACACGAAGGTTGCGGTCAGCCCGACCCCCGCCGCGCTGGTCACCTCGGCGCTGATCCAGCTGGCGTTGCGGCCTTGGCGGAGCAATCGCGCGCGGACCTCGACCTCGCCCGCGAGCGGCCCGACAAAATTGATCGTGGCCGAGCGCAATGGCGGCAAATCTGGCACCAGCCGCTGCGCCGCAGCGAGCGCCATTGCCGCCGAGAACCCGCCGTAGCTGGTCCGCCCCTGCATCCAGTTTTCAGGGATCGTCGCGGAAAAACCGCCATCGATGGGCCGCGCGGCGGCGAGGGTCTGGGGCAAGGACATGGACTTTCCATTGACGTAAACGGAAAGCGGGTCAATCCTCCCCCTCTAACAAAGGCTGGGCGCATGACAAAATTCGTCGATCTCTCGATCCCGATCACCACCAAGGTGGTGTCCGATCCGCCGGTCATGCTGCCGCAGATCAGCTACACCGATCACAGCGAAAGCTGGCAGCAGATCGCGCTGTTCTTCCCCGGACTGACCAAGGACGATCTGCCCGACGGCGAAGGCTGGGCGGTCGAAACCCTCACGCTATCGACGCACAACGGCACCCATATGGACGCGCCGTGGCATTACCATTCGACCACCGGCGCCGGCGAAGCTGGGGGCACACGCCGCGCGCCGACGATCGACGAAGCGCCGCTCGACCGGTTCTTCCGTCCCGGGGTGAAGCTCGATTTCAGCGCGCTCCCCGCCGGGACCGTGGTCAGCGCGGCGCAGGTCGAGGCGGAACTGGCGCGGATCGGCTACGAACTCCAGCCGCTCGACATCGTGCTGGTCCAGTCGGGCGCGGTCTATGGCACCGACAACTTCACCGATCAGGGCGTCGGGCTCGGCGCGGAAGCCACATTGTGGCTGACCGCACGCGGGATCGAAGTGGTTGGCACCGATGCCTGGTCGTGGGATGCGCCGTTCAGCCACACCGCGCGGCGCTGGGCCGAGAACCGCGATCCGTCGATCATCTGGGAAGGCCACAAGGCCGGGCGCATTCGGCCCTATTGGCAGATCGAAAAGCTGACCAACCTTGCCGCGCTGCCGCCATTCGGGTTCACATTCAGCTGCTTCCCGGTCAAGATCGACGGGGCGAGTGCGGGGTGGATCCGGGCGGTGGCGCTCTTGGAAGACTGATCATCTCACCTCAATTCGTCGTTGCGAGGAGCGAAGCGACGAAGCAATCCAGAGCGTAATGCGCAGAACCCTGGATTGCTTCGCTTCGCTCGCAATGACGAGGAATTGTCAGCCTAAACCTTCACCACCCCGTGCTCGATCAGGCTGCGCGCGCAATCGACGATGGATTCCTCGGGCGGACGCGGTTTCCAGCCCAATACGCTTTGCGCATGGGCTGAACTGGTGGCGCGGGTGCGGCCGATCTCGCCCAGCAGCTGCTGGGCCGCGGGCATGAACAGCGCGAGGATGCGCACGCCAAAGGCGGGCATCCGCCGGGTCGGGACCTTGCGCGCTTGCGGACCGAGCGCATCGCGCAGCACCTTGGCGACATCGGCAAATTTGAAGAACGGGCCGGAGCAGCCAAGGAACCGCCCGTCCTTGACTTTGTCCGCCGGTGCCTCAAGCGCAAGCACGTGCAGCGCGGCAATATCGCGCAAGTCGACGATGCTGAAACCGACGTCGGGCAAGGCGGGGACCGAGCCATCGAGCAGCCGCTGGACCGGCTCGACCGAGGCGGCAAAATCCGCGCCTTGCACCGGCCCGAGCACCAGCACCGGGCACACCGCGCAATATTCAAGCGCGCCGCCTTCGGCTGCGACCCAGTCGCGCGCGGCGCGATCGGCGATGGTCTTCGATTTGACATAGGGCTGCACCCCCGGCGCAGCGACATTGGTCCAGTCGTTTTCATCATACTGGGTCTTGCCCGGGGGATGACCGTAAGCGATCGCTGCTGCGGACGAGGTCATCACAAAGCGCGTCACCCCCGCCGCCTTGGCCATGCGCAAGGCCCGCAAAGCACCCTCGCGCGCCGGCACGATCAGCTCGTTTTCGTCCTTGGGCACGCTTGCCGGGAACGGTGAGGCCATGTGGCAGACGTGACTGCATCCGGCCATCGCCTCGGCCCAGCCGGCATCGTTCATCAGGTCGGCGGCGAAGAATTTGAGCGTGTCGGGGCTGCCGCCCAGTTGCGGGCGCAGCTCCGCCTCGCGCGACAGGCTGCGCACCGTGGTGTGGACCGTCCACCCTTTGCCGAGCAACTGGCGGATCGTCTCCCCCGCAATATAGCCGCTGCCGCCGCTGACCATGACTGTGCCTGGCATCAAAGTTCTCCTTAAAACCGCAACATGAAACGCCGCACCAGCGCGGGCGAGATCGATTCGAGCACGCGCAGCATTTTTACCTGACCAACGTTGGCTTCGTCAGTGCCGCGTTCCATGGCGTTCATGATCTGCCGCGCACATTCGGCGACCGGCAGCTTGCCGCTGCTCAGCGATGCGGTCATGCGGGTGTCGACCACCGGCGGCAACACTTCCAGCACCCGCACCGGCGTCTCCTTTAATTGCGCGCGCAACGCCATCGTATAGCTGCGCAGCGCCGCCTTGGTCGCGCAATAGACCGGCGATCCGGCCATCGGGGCGATCGCCAGCCCCGATGTGACATTGGCGATCAGCGCCTCAGGCCGTGCTTTGAGCGTGCTCATCAGCTCGGTAATCAAGTGGATCGGTGCGTTGAGGTTGAGGAACACGGTGCTGTCAACCGCCGCCAGATCCGGATGCCCTGCTGCGCGGAAATCATGATCGACCCCCGCCCCGGCATTGTTGACCAGAATGTCGATCTGGCGCCCGGCCACGGCATCGATCAGGGTCTTGACCCCGTCAGGCGTGGACAGGTCCGCCGCGATAACTTCGAACCCGGCGGAACGGGTCGCCGCGACCCGCTCGGCGTTGCGGCCCTGAGCGATCACCGTCACGCCCTTGGCCCGCAATTGCCGGATCAGTTCGGCCCCGATCCCGTCGGTCCCGCCCGTCACCAGCGCCGTCTTGCCGCTCAATTGCATCGCCTGCTCCCCACCGTTTGCAGGAGCCTAGCCGGTTAGTTGCGAAACGCAACCTAGCGCATCAGCACCAGCTCTTCCGACATCGAGGGGTGCAGCGCCACGGTCGCGTCGAAATCGGCCTTGGTGAGGCCAGCCCGCACCGCAATCGCCACGGCCTGGAGGATTTCGGGGGCTTCGGGGCCGATCATGTGCACGCCGATCACCTTGTCGGTGCTTTCGTCGATGACCAGCTTGTAGAGCCCGCGCTCGGGACGGCCGGCGAAGACGTTCTTCATCGGGCGGAAGTCGGCGGTGAAGATCTTGACCGCACCGGCCAGTTTCTCGCGCGCCTGAGATTCGGTCAGCCCGACCGAGGCGAGCGGCGGCTGCGAGAACACCGCGCTGGGGATCGCCTCGTAATCGGTCGCGCGCGGGGTGCCGCCGAACACCGTATCGGCAAAGGCGTGGCCCTCGCGGATCGCGATCGGGGTAAGCTGGACCCGGTCGGTCACATCGCCGACCGCGTAGATGCTGTCGCAGCTGGTTTTGCTGAAGCTGTCGACCGGAATTTCCCCGCCTTCGCCCAGCACAATTCCGGCGCGCTCCAGCCCGAGCCCGGCAGTCTTGGGCCGGCGGCCGGTTGCGACCAGCACCACATCGGCGCCAAACGGATCGTGGTCCCCGGCGGTGACCATCAGGCTACCGTCGGCCTGCTGCTCGACCTTGGTCAGCGGAGAATTGAACTTGTATTCGATCCCGCGCGCCATGGTAATCTGGAGCAAGCGGTCACGCAGCGATGCATCATAGCCACGCAGCACCGTCTCGCTGCGGTTGACCACGGTGACATGACAGCCGAGCGCGTTGAAGATCCCGGCGAACTCCATCGCGATATAGCCCGCGCCCTGGATCACCACGCGCCTGGGCAGGCTGGGCAGGTGGAACACCTCGTTCGAGGTGATGCACAGCTCGTTGCCTGCGAAGTCGGGCATCACCGGCCATGCCCCGACCGCGATCAGGATGGTTTTGGCCCGGACCTCACGGCCCGAGGCGAGCGTGACCGTCTGCGGCCCGGTGACCACCGCGCGTTCGTGGAAATGGTCGACCTTGTTGTTGTCGAGCGTGGAAATATAGGCCGCCTCAAGCCGGTCGACATCGCGCAGCACGGTGTCGCGCAGCACGTTCCAGTCAAAGCTCATGCCTTGCACCGTCCAGCCGTAATGCGCTGCGTCCTGCAATTCCTCGGCAAAGTGCGAGCCGTAAACCAGCAGTTTCTTGGGCACGCAGCCGCGGATCACGCAGGTCCCGCCGATCCGGTACTCCTCCGCCACCGCCACCCGCGCGCCGTGCGAAGCCGCCACCCGGCTCGCCCGCACCCCGCCCGAACCGGCGCCGATCACGAAAAGGTCATAGTCGAATTCGGCCATCATGCGCTCCTGTTACGGGCGCGATATGGGGTGGGAGTGCGTGGTTTGCCAAACGGTTTTGCTGGTCAGGGCGATAGGCGCGCCACTTGATCCCCGCCTCGAAAGGCCTTGGCGATTAAGGGCTCGCTGAATTGGACAAGTGCTTTTCTTTCCACGACTGCACCTTTTGCCTCCATTGCCGAAACCATAACGAATCCTCGGGGTCCCATGCATCACTTTTCATCAATTCTTCTAAATTGGACGCATAGTCTTGGAAGGCATCTAGATATAAATCCCGCGTTCTAACGACTTCTTGGTTATGCTCGCCAATCCAAGTATAAGACATACTCGGGGAGAATCTCGCGTCGAATTTAGCCCATGCTCGCTGTCCCATCATCGGAATCATCCAGTCTTTGATTCGACCTCTGAGCGCGTCAGCCTGAACCTTTGCTGCAGCAAACTCATCATCTGTCCCCGCCTGAATTAGCCCTACGCGAGCACTCCGGATCTCATCCAGAGCGACGCCCAATCTACGGCGATAGACGTCGCGATCAGTTTTGTTCCAGTCTCGAGTTACCCAGAGCACCGCCATATAAAATGCGATGACGCTCGCAACGAGGTAGCCCGTTGCGCTCACGTCAATGCGGTGCCACCGCTCTTCCAAAAAGTCTCCAAACTCTTGAGGATTGGTCGCTGCCCACAGGCTGGCCATAAAACTAGCTGAGCCTAACAGGTCCCTGGGCGCGTGACGCAATCTTGTGTAAACAAATTTCCGCATAAAATTGTCGGAACATTTTATGACGCAGTTGGCAACTGCCTAGTCAATCTACCTGATCCCTGCCTCGGCCAGCAGCGCCTCGGTGCTGGCGTCGAACGTGGTCCCGCCCGCGACGATGGCCCTGGCGATGTCCTTGCCCAGTTCGACCCCGAACTGGTCGAACGAGTTGATCCCCAGCATCACCCCATTGGCAAAGGTGCGGTGCTCGTGGAACGCGATCAGCGCGCCGAGTGTAGCGGCGTTGAGCTCCTCGCACAGGATCGTCGCCGAGGGCCGGTCGCCGGGATAAGCCCGCGCGCCGTCCTTGCTGGCCTTGCCCGCCATCAGCGCCGCGCCTTGCGCAAAGCAGTTGGCGAGCAGGTTGCGGTGATGCGCGGGGTCAAGATCATCGCCGGGGCCGATCGCGGCGATGAAATCGACCGGCACCAGGTTGGTGCCTTGGTGGAGCAGCTGGAACACCGCATGCTGCGCGTCGGTCCCCACCCCGCCCCAGGTGATCGGCGCGGTCGGGCGGCCGACCGGCGTGCCGTCGAGCTTCACCGACTTGCCGTTCGATTCCATTTCGAGCTGCTGGAGGTAGCTTGGCAGCAGCCGCAGCCGCTCGTCATAGGCAAAGCAGGCCCGCGTCTGGGTGCCGCGTAGCTGGGTATAGTAAAGGTCGCCGCAGGCCGCGCGCAGCGGCAGGTTGTCAAGCCCGTCGGTACCCAGAAAATGCCGGTCCATCGCCGCCGCCCCGTCGAGAAATTCGGCAAATTCGCTCCAGCCGACCGCGAGCGCAATCGGGAAGCCGATCGACGACCACAGCGAATAGCGCCCGCCGACGCTTTCCGGGAACGGCAGCACGCGGGTTTCATCGACCCCCCATTCGACCGCCTTGTCGGGAAACGCAGTCAGCGCCACCACCCGGCCATACGGGTCGCTCACCCCGTTCTGGCGCAGCCATTCCAGCGCCGACATGGCATTGGTCATCGTCTCGGTGGTGGTGAAGGTCTTGGAGGCGACCGCGATCAGCGTGGTCGCCGGGTCGCAGGCCTTGAACGCGGCTTCCAATGCGCAGCCATCGATATTCGAGACCACGTGGACGTCCACCTCGGCCCCGTCGCGGGTCAGCGCATCGACCGCCAGCGCCGGGCCGAGCGCCGAGCCGCCGATGCCGATGTGGATCAGGTGTTTGACCTCGCCCAGCGCGCCAGCATGAATGGCCTCGACCAGGCTCTTCATCCGCAGGTGCAGCGCGTGGGCTTCCTCGACGCTGCTGTCCTTGCCCACTCCGCGCAGCGCGGTGTGCTCGACCGCGCGGTCCTCGCTGGTGTTGATATGCTCGCCTTCGAACATCGCAGTGCGGCGCTCGGTGAACCCCGCCGCATCGGCCAGCTTGAGGAAGGCAGCACCCAGCGCGGCATCAAGGTGTGTCTTCGACCAGTCGAACCGCACCGCTCCGCCCGGCAGCTCGAGCTTGGCCGACCACGCTGCCAGCCGTCCGGAATCAGCAAACAGCGTCTTGAGATCGGGCCGGGGCAAGGCCGCCAGTTCCGCCCATGCTGCCGCTACCGCATCGCTCATCGTGTCACTCCTGCATTCGCCCGCCAGCGCCTATGCCCCGGCGCAGCGTCATGGCCAAGTTACGAAATCGTATGCACCCATTCGTTAGTGTGTTATTAACATACTACACCATAAGACTTGACGCGCCCGCGCCAGACCAACATGGAACTTGCCGATGACCGACACCACGCTCGAAACGCCCGCCACGCCTGCCAACGAGGTGCCCGTCGTGGCTCCGGCCAAGCCCCCGAAGAAGGAGGATTCGTTCCCGGTCTTCGTGCTCAAGCTGGCCATCGCGGTGGTGCTGTTCCGCAGTTTCGTGTTCGCGCCGTTCTACATTCCGAGCGAATCGATGCTGCCGCGCCTGCTCAACGGTGACTATCTGCTGCTCGCCAAATGGCCCTATGGCTTCTCGCGCCGCTCGCTGCCGTTCGGGGTGCCGCTGCTGCCCGAAACCCGCGTGCTCGCGTCCGATCCGGAGCGCGGCGATGTGGTGGTGTTCAAGGCCCCGGCACACTTCGAGGAAGACTGGATCAAGCGCGTGATCGGGCTGCCCGGCGATACGGTGGAGATGAAGAACGGCCAATTGTGGCTCAACAATGCGGCCATACCCAAGGTCCGGATCGCCGATTTCGAAGTCGCGGTCAGCCCCAACACGCGCTGCTATTCGAGCCAGTTCACCGCCAAGCGCGCCGACGGCTCCGACGTGTGCCGCTATCCGCGCTTCACCGAAACGCTGCCCGGCGGCAAGAGCTACGATGTGCTCGACCTCAACACCAATTCCAAGGACAACACCGACCCGGTGGTGGTGCCCGAGGGCAGCGTGTTCCTGATGGGCGACAACCGCGACAACTCGGAAGACAGCCGCTATCCGGCCGATCCGGCGGGCGGCATCGGGCTGGTCCCGATCGACAACCTGCTCGGCCGCGCGACGGTGATGATGTGGTCGACCGATGGCGGCGCGCAATGGCTCAAGCCGTGGACCTGGTTTACCGCCGCGCGGTGGAACCGGCTCGGCGGCACGTTCTGAGCTCACGTGCTCGCAGCCGAAACCCACACCTTCCTCACCGCGCTGGCCGGCCAGCCGATCGCGGACGAAGCGCTGTGGCTTGAAGCGCTGACGCACGGCAGCACCGGCGCGGCGCGCGACTACCAGCGGCTCGAATTCCTCGGCGACCGGATGCTCGGCCTGGTCATCGCACAGTGGCTGTTCGAGCTCGACATCGGCAATGAAGGCAAACTCTCGCAGCGGCTCAACGCGCTCGTCAGCGGCGCGACTTGCGCTGGTGTGGCGCGGCAGATCGGCCTTGGCTCGCACATCCAGCTCGGCAAGCAGGCGCGCGACGATGGCGGGCACGATAGCGACAATATCCTGGGTGACGTGATGGAGGCGCTGATCGGCGCGAGCTTGGTCACCCGCGGCTACGATGCCACCGCTGCGATGGTTCGCCGCCTGTGGGGCGATGCGGTCGCGGGCAAGGCCGGGCAATCCAAGCACCCCAAGTCGGCGCTGCAGGAATGGGCCGCGGGCAATCGCCGCAAGGGCCCGCAGTACCAGCTGGTCGAACGCTCCGGCCCCGATCACGCCGCGCGGTTTCTGGTCTCGGTCGAGGTCCACGGGGTGGGCAGCGCCGAGGCCGCCGGCACCAGCCTGCGCGAGGCCGAGACCGCGGCGGCTGAGGAATTCATGCGGAAGTTTGGGTAGCCGCAAAAGTCAGCACTTCGACAAGTTCGGCGAAATCGGTATGGGGGGCCGATGAATGACACCCCCCTCACCCCTCACTGCGGCCTCGTTGCCGTCCTCGGCGCGCCCAATGCGGGCAAATCCACGCTGGTCAACGCGCTTGTGGGCCAGAAAGTCGCGATTGTCAGTGCCAAGGCGCAGACCACCCGCGCGCGGTTGATGGGGATTGCGCTGGAGGGGCAGACCCAGATCATCCTCGCCGACACCCCCGGGCTGTTCGCGCCCAAACGCCGGCTTGACCGAGCGATGGTCGCCGCGGCGTGGGAGGGCGCGCAAGAGGCCGATGCGATCCTGCTGGTGGTCGATGGCCGCAAGAAGCGCCGCGATTACCTCGAACCGATTTTGGAGGACCTGAAGCACCGCCCCGAGCGCAAGATCCTGGTGCTCAACAAGGTCGACGAAGTGGCCAAGGAACCGCTGTTGATCGCCGCGCAGGAGCTGGCCGGAACGGACGAGGACGGCAAGGCCGCGTTTGACGAGGTGTTCTTCATTTCGGCGCTGACCGGCGACGGCGTGCCCGAACTCAAGACCCGGCTGGCGCAGCTGATGCCCGAAGGCGCGTGGCACTACCCCGAAGACCAGGTCTCCAACGCCAGCGAGCGGTTGCTCGCCTGCGAGATCACCCGCGAACAGCTCTACCGCCAGCTCCACGACGAACTGCCCTATGACAGCGCGGTCCGCCCCGAAAGCTACACCCACCGCCCCGACGGCTCGGTCGAGATCCACCAGCAGATCGTGATCGCCCGCGACAGCCAGAAGGGCATCGTGCTCGGCAAAGGCGGGAGCAAGCTGAAGTCGATCGGTGAGACGGCGCGCAAGGAACTTTGCCAATTGCTCGGTGTGAAGGTCCACCTGTTCCTCCACGTCAAGGTCGACGAGAAGTGGGGCGAGGACAAGGAAGTTTATGAGGAAATTGGGCTGGACTGGGTGAAGTGACCTCAAAAACGGACTCAGATTGCAGGTGCGGAGGACTTAGCGACCTCGACAATATCCCCATGGGATTTGACGGCGACGATGAACGCTTTTTCGCGACAGTAAATCGCATCCAGGATCATGGCGGAACGCAGTGGTGGCTTAATCTTTCCCAATGCGAGTCATGCGGGCAACATTGGGTCATCGCCCAAGAAGAGCGAATTTTTGACGAGTATTTAGTAAGGCGGGTCACTAAAACAGACGCCCAAGCAATTGTATCAAAAGGTGATTGGCCAAACGAATTTCTGCAATACGAACAGGTCCTTCGGACACTTCGCACGCGCAGTAACTACCCAATCTGGTTCGATCTCAACGATAGCCCGCTAGCCCGCACGATCACGGAACTCAGGCAGGAAAACCCTGATTTGAGCATTGAAGAGGCGGCAGAATTGATTGGCGTGGACAGGTCTGAACTCGTCAAGCTCCGCTTCGATTGAGCATATCACCGCAACTTCGCAATGCCGATTCCGTCGATCTTGGCGCGCTCCTTGGTCGATTCCTCGCTGCGGTTCAGCGCTTTCGCGATTTCCTTCAGCCCCTTGCCCTTGCCCGCGAGGGTGCGCAGTTTGCCGACTTCCTCGGCTTTCCAGGGTTGGCGGTGTTTGGTGAATTGTTCGGCCATGGGGGTGGGATAGCAAACTACCCCGGAACCCCCAAACCCCGTCTACCCTGAGCTTGTCGAAGGGCTGCCTTTTCTTCGGCGGTTGCGCACAAGGCACGAAGAACAAGGACAGTGCTTCGACAAGCTCAGCATGAGCGGAGTTGGGGGATGTTGGACCGCACCCTTCCAGCCATTTTCCTACACGCCCGCACGCTGCTAAGACCGGCCCGGCTCTTTCAAACCGTCAAATCCGCATCTCGTGTCCGCCAGCAAAGTGAAGCACGCCGCGCGTTCGTTTAAGTGTGACCTTCGTGTGACCTTTGGCCCCGCACGCCACTCACAATCGCTCCCGGCCCTGCTCGCTGCTGACATCGACCATCAGCAGCATCGCCACCCACCGCTTCATCCGGTCGGGCTCGAACCCCACCCGCACATCGTCGGAGCGAGCCGGGTTGGCGTAAGTGCCGAACAGCATGTCCCACACCGGCATGTCGCCGAAATTGCGCGCGTGAACGTTGTATTCGTGGTGCAGCATGTGCGCCTCAGGCCGCTGGATCAGCCAGTTGGTCCAGCGCGGGGTATCGATGTTCCAGTGCTGGTACAGCGCGATCCACGACAGCGCGACCCCGGCCACCGCGCCGGCCATCGGGCTGACCCCGAGCAGGATCGAGGCGAGCAACGTCCAGAACACCTGGATGAACACATCGACCGGGTGGAAGATAAACGCCGAGGCGGCATCGACCCGCGCCACCCCGTGGTGAAGCTGGTGGCCCATGCGCCAGAGCAGGTCGAAGCGGTGCTGCACGCGGTGCGACCAATAAGTGAAAAAGGTGGTCAGCGCGACCGTCGGTAGCGCGGCCCAGACGCCCCAGCCCGACAGGTCGAGCGCAGAAATCCCGGCAAACCACGGCAGGATCAGCAACGGCGCGTACACGTTGACCGCCAGGGTCAGGGCGAACCCGGCCATGCCGATCAGCCGCCAGAACCGCACTTGCGGCATGGCGCGCGTGGCCGGAACGAACAGTTCCACCGCCATGAAGCCAAAAAACATGCCGACGATTGCCAGCAGCACCAGTGAATCAAGACTCATCGCGCCCTCCCAGGAGCTGCGACCCGGGGACCAGACTATGACGCTCGAGCCTTTGCTGCAAGCGTCGTCCCGGGCTTGACCCGGGACCGCTGGCGTCCTGACGCAAGCTTGGATTGATCCGGCCACCGGTCCCGGGTCAAGCCCGGGACGACGGGCTATTTCTTCGCAACAGCCTTCTTCGGCGCCGCTTTCTTGGCTGGAGCCTTCTTCTTGGCTGCCGGCGCCTTCTTGCGCCCCTTGCCCTTGGCCGGGCCCTTGGCGGCGCGCTCGGTGATCAGGACGATCGCCGCTTCCATGGTCAGGTCTTCGGGCTTCTGGTCGCGCGGCAGGGTGGCGTTGGTGGTGCCGTCGGTGACGTAAGGACCATAGCGCCCGGCCATCAGCTTCATCTCGCCGCCGCTTTCGGGGTGCGGGCCGAAGGTGTTGAGCGGTTCTACCGCAGCACGCGCGCCCCGGCCCCCGCCGGCTGCCGCTTCGGCCAGTTTGGCGACCGCGCTGTTCATGCCGGTTTCGAACACCTCGGCGGTGCTGCGCAGCTTGGCATATTTGCCGTTGTGCGCGAGGTATGGCCCATAACGTCCTATTGATGCAGTGATTTTCTCGCCGCTTTCGGGATGCAGGCCAACCTCACGAGGCAGACTCAGCAGCTTGACCGCCCAGTCGAGATCGAGCTCGGGAATATCCTTGGGGATCGAACTGCGCGCGGCCTCCTTGCCCTCGCCCATCTGGATGTACGGCCCGAACCGGCCCGCCTTGCGGGTGATCGGCTCGCCCGTCTCGGGGTGCTTGCCGATCTCGCCGTCTTCGGCCGCACCTTCGCCGCCCGGCTGGGCGAATTTGCGGGTGTATTTGCATTCGGGATAGTTCGAGCAAGCGACGAACGCGCCAAATCGCCCGCCGCGCAATGCCAGCCGCCCGCCTTCGCGGTGATCGATCAGGCATTGCGGGCAGATCCGGGGATCGGCGCCGTCCTCGGTGGGCGGGAACAGGTAATCGGATAGGAACTCGTCCAGCGCCTCGGTAACCTCGCTCGGCTTGCGCTCCATCACCTCGTCGCTCTTGGGCTTGAAATCCTTCCAGAATTTGGCGAGCAAGTCTTTCCACGCCTCACGCCCGCCCGACACATCGTCGAGCTCGTCTTCCATCCCGGCGGTGAATTCGTACGCGACATAGCGCGGGAAGAAGCGCTCGAGGAAGGCGGTCAGCAGCCGGCCAGACTCCTCGGCGAAGAAGCGGTTCTTCTCGGTGCGGACGTAGTTGCGGTCCTTGAGCACCTGGATGGTCGAGGCGTAAGTCGAAGGCCGGCCGATCCCCAATTCCTCGAGCCGCTTGACCAAAGTCGCTTCGGAAAAGCGCGGCGGTGGCTGGGTGAAGTGCTGGTTCGCCTCGACCCCGAGCTTGGCCGGGGTATCGCCGCTGTTTAGCGCCGGCAACATGGCGCTCTCGTCGTCCTCACTATCGACCTTCTGGTCGAGAGTTTCGTCGTAGACCGCGAGGAAGCCGGGGAATTTGACCACCTGGCCGCTCGCGCGCAGCTCGTGCTGGCCGGTGCCTTCGCGCAAGGTCACGCTGGTCCGCTCGATCACCGCCGAGGCCATCTGGCTGGCGATCGCGCGCTTCCAGATCAGCTCGTACAACTTTGCTTCGTCGCCGCTACCGAACTTGTCGCGGGTAAATTCGGTCGGGCGGATCGCCTCATGGGCTTCCTGCGCGTTCTTCGCCTTGGTTTCATAAACGCGCGGCTTTTCAGGTAGGTAGTGACCGTTCTTGTAGCGTTCTGTGATAGCCACCCGCGCCGCAGAAATGGCGCTGGAGTCCATCTGCACGCCATCGGTGCGCATGTAGGTAATTGCGCCCGCCTCATACAGCCCCTGCGCCACCCGCATCGTGTGGCTGGCCGAAAAGCCCAGCTTGCGCGAGGCTTCCATCTGCAGCGTCGAGGTGGTGAACGGCGGGTAGGGATTGCGCCGGGTCGGTTTGGTCTCAACCTCCTCGACCCGGAAGGTCGCGGCCTCAACCACGGCCTTGGCCTTCGCGGCCGAGCCGGCATTGCCAAGGCTCAACTTGTCGAGCTTCTGTCCGTCGAACTTGACCAGCCGCGCCGGAAACGCCGTGCCAAGATGCTCCAGCCGGGCCAGCACCGACCAGTATTCGTCGGCGCGGAACAGTTCGATTTCGTGCTCACGCTGGCAGATCAGCCGCAGCGCGACCGATTGCACACGGCCCGCGCTCTTGGCCCCGGGCAGCTTGCGCCACAGCACCGGCGACAGCGTAAAGCCGAACAGGTAATCGAGCGCGCGGCGGGCGAGGTACGCGTCGATCAGATCCTGATCGAGCTCGCGCGGGACCTTCATCGCCGCCAGGATCACGTCCTTGGTGATCGCATTGAAGGTGACCCGCTCGACTTCCTTGGGCAGCGCCTTCTTCTTGGCGAGGAGTTCGCGCACGTGCCACGAGATCGCCTCGCCCTCGCGGTCAGGGTCAGTCGCGAGGATCAGGCGGTCGGCGGTCTTGGCCGCATCGGTGATCGCCTTCACCTGCCGCGCCTTGTCGCCATAGACCTCCCAGTCCATCGCAAACTCTTCATCGGGCCGCACCGAGCCATCCTTGGGCGGCAGATCACGGACGTGACCGTAAGAGGCGAGGACCATATAGTCCTTGCCCAGGTACTTCTCGATAGTCTTGGCCTTGGCGGGCGATTCAACGATGACAAGCTGCATGATGGGTGTTGCAATCCTTACGCGTATACGTACGCGCGAGGGTGGCGGCTGGGTTCGGCTGCCGTCAAGGGTTCAATCGAAAACCTCATTTAGTTGATTAAAGACCGGCACGGCCAACCGATGCGCTGCTGTGGCAATTACCCAGCCAGCCACATTTCCGAGGGCCGCAACAGCGTCGATTGAGGAATTGCTTACCCAAAAACCGCCGGGAAGAGCAATCACATCCGGTCGATAGATCAGCCCAAAGACTAGTGCCATCGGCACCAGTCCGATCAGATTTGCTACGGTGAAGACAACCTGCGAGGGTTTGGAATCTTCCCAACTGGCTCGCAGCGACTCCATTGCCGACATTTGGCGCTCGACGATCTGCTGCGTACTGGTCAGCCAACGCCCTGCAAAGTAAACACCTGGCAGGACAAATAGGATCAGCCCTGCGCCAATTGCCAGCGAGCTGAGGAACAGCGAACCGAACAAGGAACCATAGAATCGAACACCCGCTGCCTGATCGGGCGGTCGACGATCCGCGAGCAGCCGCTCGACCACGCTATATTGAACAAAAAGTGCGACAACGACGCCGGAAAGGCTTGAGAGCAAGGCCGTGCTCCCCCGTTCGCCGGATTTCAGGTCAAGCCAGTCCAGAGCCAGGAAGCCTGCAGCAATAGCAAACGTAACAAGTGCAAGATAGCTGCCGTGCCGAGCAACCAGATCGCTTACTTCGGCAAATAAACCGCCGAATGTCACTTTTTTGGTAGCCATTTGCCTCCCTTTCCAGTTTTCCGATCAAGACCGATTCTATGAAAGCAACACCGGTGTCCTGCGCCACGCCAAATAGAATCCCAGCCCCAGCAGCAGGTCGATCCCCGCGAACACCGCAACGGGCAGCGGCACCGGATAGCCTCGCGCCAGCAGGAGCAAGGTCGGCAGGCCGAACACCAGTTTCTCGGCCACGGCATAAGGCATCAATGGCCGATACTTCAGCGGATCGCTACCGATCGTCCAGAACAGCCCCTGGAACACCAGCGCCAGCCCGACGAAGCCGAGGAACACTTCCGCCCCTGCTTTCGGCAATGGGGTCAGGTACAGCGGGACCAGCACGATCACGCCGTAGATCGCCGCCCAGCGGAACATCCGTGCGGGAAATTTATCCATCGCTCTGCTCCTTCTTCAGGCGCGGCTGACCCGGCCGCCGGCGTGGCGCACCAGGCCGCCGCCCAGTTCCAGCTCGAGCAGCGCGAGTTGCACCGCCGCGCCGCTGGTCCCGCTCTGGCGGATCAGTTCATCGACCGCGACCGGCGCGTTTGTCAGCAGGCTGGCCACATCGGCGGGGCGGTCGTCGAGATCGTCGGGCAAGGGATCGAAGGTATCGGCATATTCGCGGAAGGTGGAGCGGGGGTTACCGTCGAAGCCCGACAGCAGCTCGATCACGTCAGCGGCGCTCTGGACCAGCACCGCGCCTTCGCGGATCAGCTGGTTGCAGCCCTGCGCGCGCGCTTCGAGCGGGGAGCCGGGCACCGCCATCACCTCACGCCCGGCTTCTCCCGCCAGCCGCGCGGTGATCAGCGAGCCCGATTTGGGCGCAGCCTCAACCACCAGGGTCCCCGCCGCGAGCCCGGCGATGATCCGGTTGCGCGCGGGGAAATGGCGCGCGAGCGGATCGGTGCCGGGGGGCTGCTCGGCCAGCAACAGGCCCTGCGTGGCGATCGCTTCCTGCAAGTCGGCGTGTTCGGGCGGATAGGCGATGTCGATCCCACTGGCGATCACCCCGATGGTGCCGCCACCAAGGCTGGCCTGATGCGCCGCGCCATCGATCCCGCGCGCCAGGCCCGAGACCACCACGAAACCCGCCTCGGCCAGTTCACCCGCGAATTGCCGGGCGAGCTTGACCGCCGCCGCCGAGGCATTGCGCGCGCCGACGATTGCCACCGCAGGCCTTGCGCCCAAGGCAAGGTCGCCGCGGTAGGTCAGGATCGGGGGGGCGCTGTCGAGCGCAGCCAGTGCAGCGGGGTAATCGTCCGCATCGTGGAACAGGTAGCGCGCACCGGCACTGCGGGCGGCAGCGATCTCGGCGCTGACCCGGTCCTCGCGCGCCGCGCGGTAAGCCGTACCCCCGCGCGAGGCGAGATCGGGCAAAGCCGCCAGCGCCGCCTGGGCATCACCAAACCGGCGCAGCAGTTGCCGGTAGCTGACCGGCCCGATGTTGGGCGAGCGCAGCAGCCGGATGCGGGCAAAGGCTTCGTCCTGCGCCAACACGGCAGTCAGCCCTTCCTTCCGATACGCGGTTCGGTCCCGGCGCTCAGCCGGGCAATGTTGGCGCGGTGCCGCCACAGCACCACCAGCGCAATCCCGGCGAGCGGCAGCACCAGATCGGGCCGGCCAAGCGCCCAGGCTGCGATCGGCCCGGCCAGCGTCGCAGTCATCCCGCCAAGCGATGAAATACGCGACACGGCCACAACGGCCAGCCACACCGCGGCGCAAGCCAGCGCCACCGGCCAGGCCAAGGCCAGCGCGATCCCCAGCGCAGTCGCCACGCCCTTCCCGCCTTTAAAGCCGAGCCAGACCGGGAAGCAGTGCCCGACAATCGCGCCGAACGCGGCAATCGGCGCGGCGAGCGGCCACCACTGCGCCGCCAGCCACACCGCCAGCGCGCCCTTGCCCGCATCGAGCAGCAAGGTCCCAACCGCCAGCCCCTTGCGCCCGGTGCGCAGCACATTGGTCGCGCCGATGCTGCCTGAACCGATCGTGCGAAGATCGCCTGCACCGAACGCGCGCGTCAGGATCAGCCCGAACGGGACCGAGCCCAGCGCGTAGCCCAGCAGCAGTGCGTAAATGCTCTCCATGTGCCCCAAATCCGTTTGCCCCGAGCCAGCGAGCGGCCCGTCCTTTCCTTTTTGGCACGAGCCTCGCTAGAAGGACAGCCCTTGGGCACTCCTGCGCAGACGGACTGGTTGGAAATGGACGCATCGGCGCCGATACTCTTGTTCGATTCGGGCGTCGGCGGGCTGTCGGTCCTCGCTGCCGTGCGCAGCGCTCTGCCCGCTGCACCGATCATCTACGCAGCGGACAACGGCGGGCTGCCTTATGGCCCCAAGACCGAGGCTGAGGTCGCAGCGCGGGTCTGCGGCTTGCTCGGGCGGATGTCCGAGCGGTATCGTCCCCGCCTCATCTGCATCGCCTGCAACACTGCCTCAACCATCGCGCTGGGCATGGTCCGCGATGTGCTGGCGGTGCCGATCGTCGGCACGGTCCCGGCAATCAAGCCGGCCGCCGAGCAGACCCGCACTGCCACGATCGGCCTGCTCGGCACCGCCGCGACAATCCGGCAAGGCTATGTCGACCGGCTCGAGGCCGAATTTGCGAGCGACAAGCGCCTGCTGCGGTTTGCCGCACCCGAACTGGTCGGTGCAGCCGAGGCCAAGCTGCGCGGGCAAGCGGTCGATCCTGAAGTGTTCGCGCGCGCCGCCGCCGGGCTGCGCGATCAACCGGGCGGCGCGGAAATCGATACGGTGGTGCTCGCCTGCACGCACTTCCCGCTGCTGGCGGATGAACTGTCCGCCGCATTGGGCCCCGCCGTTCGGTTCGTCGATGGCGCGGCCGGGATCGCGCGGCGGATTGCCACCCTCACGCGGGGCCAGACTTTTGCGCGCGCCGCCCCGGACTTTGCATTGTTCACCCGCGCCGATGACGGGTTGGTGCTGTTGCAACCGGCGCTGGCGAGCTATGGGCTGACCCGGATGGAACAATTGTAGATGACCCACCGCCTCAACCTGATCCTGCTGGCGTTGGCCCTCGCCATCGGGCTGCCCTATTATTGGTTCCTGCTCGACAACAGCGGTCAGTCGCTTGCTGCCAAGCCGGTGACGATCGCGCAGCTGCGCCAGCTGGCCGGTTCAATTCCCGGCGAAGCACCCTCTGCGGTCGAGATGGAGCGCACGGCATTCCGGCGGATACCGGGCAATCTGATGGTCGCGGGATCGGGGGTGAAGCGCAAGCTGGTTGGTTATATGGGGTTCCGCCTGCCGGTGCGCGGGGGCAGGCCGGTGATGATCGAAAGCGGGATCACGCCGGCCATTGCCGCAGCCCAGAACGCCGAATCGTTCAATCTCTCGGCGCAAGCGCGGATCGATCGCGAAATGGACGGGGCCGGGTTGATCCTGGTGACCCACGAGCATCCCGATCACCTCGGCGCGCTGGCCGCGCACGGCGGCGCGGCGTTGAGGCAGGCCGCCTGGCTCAATCCCCGCCAGCTCGCTGCAAAATTACCATGGAACGGCGCGCAGCCTCCGGCGCGGCTCAACGGAACAATGCTGCAGGCGGTCGCGCCGGGGATCGTGGTGATCCCCGCGCCCGATAGCCACACCCCCGGCTCGCAGTTGATCTACGTCCGGCTGGCCAACGGCCGCGAGTTCCTGTTCGCGGGCGACGTTTCCAGCTTTGCCCAGAACTGGACCGAGCTGCGCGGGCGCTCGAGGCTGGTCGAAACCTGGTACGCCCCCAAAAACCGCGCTGAGGTCTTCGCCTGGCTCAAGACCATCCGCGCGCTCAAAGCGCAGGCGCCGGGTCTGCTGGTGGTCCCGGGGCACGATTGGGAATGGCTCGCCAACCCGGAAAACCACACCGGGATAGGAAGCGGCTTCCCCGGCGCGCCGCGGCCATACCTATGATCGTAAATGCCGCTGGAAAACCGGCCAAGCTTGTCGTAAAGCGCGCGGCGAAAACTGGCTGCACGAGTCCGTTCAAGCGGGCACAACCGTAGGGCGGTGAGCACGTGAATTACGATCAGATCTTCGACGCAGCAATTGGCCGGCTTCATTCCGAAGGCCGCTACCGCGTATTCATCGACATTTTGCGCAACAAGGGCAGCTACCCCAACGCGCGCTGCTTTGCCGGCCACAACGGCCCCAAGGACATCACTGTGTGGTGCTCGAACGATTACCTCGCGATGGGTCAGCATCCCAAAGTGATCGCAGCGATGGAAGAGGCGCTGCACGATGTCGGCGCCGGTTCGGGCGGCACCCGCAACATCGGCGGCAACACCCACTACCACGTCGATCTTGAGGCCGAGCTGGCCGACCTGCACGGCAAGGACGGGGCGCTGCTGTTCACCTCGGGCTATGTCTCGAACGATGCGACGCTCTCGACGCTGGCCAAAGTGCTGCCCGGCTGCATCATCTTTTCGGACGAACTCAATCATGCCAGCATGATCGCCGGCATTCGCAATTCAGGCGCGGAAAAGCGCGTGTGGCGTCACAACGATCTCGCCCACCTTGAGGAATTGCTCGCCGCCGAGGATCCGGACGTCCCCAAGCTGATCGCATTTGAGAGCGTTTATTCGATGGAGGGCGATGTCGCCCCGATCCATGCCATCTGCGACCTTTCCGACAAATACAACGCGCTGACCTACATCGACGAGGTTCACGCGGTGGGCATGTACGGCCCGCGCGGCGGCGGGATCGCCGACCGTGATGAAGCGGCGCACCGAATCGACATTATCGAAGGTACGTTGGGCAAGGCGTTCGGGGTGATGGGCGGCTATATCGCGGCCGACCGCAAGATCATCGACGTGATCCGCTCCTATGCGCCGGGGTTCATCTTCACCACCTCGCTCGCGCCGGTGCTGGTCGCGGGCGTGCTCGCGTCGGTGCGCCACCTCAAAGCGTCGAGCGTCGAGCGCGAGGCCCAGCAGGCCAATGCCGCGCTGCTCAAGGCGTTGCTGCGCGACGCGGGGCTGCCGGTGATGGCATCGACCACGCACATTGTGCCGCTGATGGTCGGCGATCCGGTCAAGGCCAAGACGATCGCCGATATCCTGCTCGCCGAATACGGCATCTACGTCCAGCCGATCAACTATCCGACCGTGCCGCGCGGCACCGAGCGGCTGCGCTTTACCCCCGGCCCGGCGCACACCGAGCCGATGATGCACGATCTGACCACGGCGCTGACCGAAATCTGGCAACGGCTCGACCTGGCGCTCGCCGCTTAGGCCTTATTTGCATTAACCAGCGGCTCATTCGCGCTGGACCCACCGCAAGAAACGGTTACGACTCGGCTCCGGGGCACGGTGCGGCAATCGCGCGATTGCCCGTGGTTTTTTGGGAGTGAAGCATGGCAACCGACTGGGCCGCAGACGTCAAGAAATACGATGCGAAAGCCGATAGCGCGACTATCGCCGGGATCGTGCGCTATTGCGGGATTGCTTTGCGCAACCGCGATTCGGCGCTGGTTTCGTTCAGCGACAAGGCCGAGACCGACCGCGTCCGCACCAATTTCCTCAAGAAGAAGCTCGCGCTGACCCAGGCCGATAGCGTGCTGGATGCGGCTATTGCCAAGGTCGGCGAGGCGATGAAGGCTGACCGCACCAAGAACCGCGTGACGGTCTATTACCTGCTCGCCAGCGAGTTCAAGCAGCTCGGCCTGTTCATCAAGGCCGCACCGGCTGCGAAGAAAGTTCCGGCGGCCAAGGCCGCTCCGACCAAGGCTGCGGCAAAACCGGCAGTTATGAAGTCCACTACGGCGACCAAGGTTGCCGGCGTGACCGCGGTCGCCGCCGGCGCTGCGGCTGGCAAGGCCAAGCCCGCCACAGCGGCGCCAGCCAAAAAGGCACCTGCCGCAAAGCCCGCGGTTGCTCCAGCGAAGAAGGCTCCAACTGCTGCGCCTGCCAAGCAAGCGGTGGTCACGGCCAAGGCGCCGACCAAGAAGGCCGCGGCTCCGGCCAAGAAGGCCCTGGCTTCGGCCAAGGCCAGCACCGCCAAGGCAGCGGCGCCAGCGGCCAACGCCACCCAGGGCATGCTCGACAAGGCGGCGACCACCGCCAGCGATGCCGCCAAGGCTGCGCCCAGGATGCCCGCAGCCGCCGCCGCCGGGACGGTGGCCGCAGTTGGCGCTGCCGCAACCGGGGCAGCCGGCCTGGCCAAGGATACCGGCACCAATGCCGCTGATACCGCCAGCAGGGCAACCAGCGCGGCTGCCGACAAGCCCAGCGCGCTGACGGCCGGCGGGGCCAAGCCCGCCACCAGCGCCGCCGACGACGATGGTTCGGAAATGAACTGGCTGTGGTGGGCGATCGGGATTGCGGTGCTCGGCTTCCTCTTCTGGTGGTGGGTATCCTCGCGCAATCCTGACATTGAGGAAACCAATGCGACCGAGGTCGCGGCAAGCGCAAACGCTTCGGATGTCGGCACCGACCTTGCCGCGGCCAAGCCCGAAGGCAGCGAAGCGATCCCGGCGGGCGCAGGCGTGACCAGCGAACTGCGCGACGGCAAGCCGGTGGTGAAGGTCTATTTCGACAGCGGGATGACTGCGGTGACGCCAGAGTTCGCCAAAACTGCGGGCGGGCTCAAGTCATGGCTCGATAGCCATTCGGGCACGACGCTGGCCGTGTCGGGCTACAGCGACCCGAGCGGTAATGCCGCTGCCAACGCCGAACTGGCCAAGCAGCGCGCGCAGGCCGTGCAATCGGCGCTGGTCGCCGCAGGCATCCCGGCGACCAGCGCGGCGCTGGTCACGCC